>JASHOL010000500.1 GCA_030041135.1 Streptosporangiaceae bacterium
ATCCGGCCGACGGCGGCGAAGGCGGACTTGCGGCCGGTCCAGATGGCAGCCCGCTCCGCGGCGTCCTTGGCCGCCCTGATCTCGAAGGCGCCGTGGCTCGTGCAGATCTCGCGCACCGTGTGCTCCTCGCGGCGCACATCTCCCTCGGGGCCGTCGAGTTCGACGATCAGGACCGCCCCTGCCCCGGCTGGATACCGGCAGTTCACGGCGGCTTCGGCCGCCTCGATCGCGAGGGCGTCCATCATCTCGATCGCCCCTGGCAGGATGCCGGAGCCGATGATCGCCGAGACCGCCCCGCCGCCCGCGCCCATCGTCGTGAACGCCGCGAGCAGCGTCGTCACCGCCTCGGGGATAGGGGTGAGCTTCACCACGATCTTGGTGACGATGCCCAGGGTGCCCTCCGATCCGGTGAACGCGCCGACCAGGTCGTAGCCGGGTGCGCTGCCCGTCCCGTCACCCAGCCAGGTCAGCTCGCCGTGGGGCGTGACGATCTGCAGCGCGGTCACGTGATGCACGGTGAATCCGTGCTTCAGGCAGTGCGCACCGCCGGAATTCTCGGCCACGTTCCCGCCGACCGAGCAGATCACCTGGCTTGACGGATCGGGCGCGTAGAACAGGCCGTAGGGCTCGGCGGCCTTGCTGACGGACAGGTTCGTTGCGCCTGGCTCCACGATCGCGCGGCGGCTGGCCGCGTCTATGGCGATGATCGCGCGCATTTTAGAAGTGACGATGAGCACGCCGTCGGCCCGTGGCAGGGCACCGCCGGACAGGCCGGTGCCGCTGCCCCTGGCCACGAACGGGGTGCCGGTTGCGGCGCATTCCCGCACCACTGCCGCCACCTGCTCGGCCGAGTGCGGCAGCACGACAAGGCCGGGACTGCATCGATGGGCGGTCAGGCCATCGCACTCGTAGGTCCGCAGCTCCTGCGGGTCGGTGATGACGCTGCCGGCGCCGCAGATCTGGGCCAGCCTGGCCGCGAGCGCGCTGTCCATTCCTCCAGCATCCCTCGTCGGTCGGCTGGCGGCTAGCGCCGGGTGCCTCGGGACCAGCCGGGCCAGTCCGGCCAGCCCAGCCCGGCCCGGCCCGCACCGCGGCGGACGGCGTGCCAGGTGCCGGCTGGCGCGACGATGGGCTGGCGTCAGGCCCGGACGGCTGCCGGGATCTCCGCGGGAAGGACGTCGGCCACGATGCAGGTGATGTTGTCGGGTCCGCCGCCCGCCATGGCCAGCGCTATGAGGTCCTTGGCGGCCTGGTCGGGATCGGTGACGGTACTCAGCACCGTGGCGATCGACCCGGTGTCGGCGGCGTCGTGCAGCCCGTCAGAACACAGCAGATAGCGGTCGCCAAGGCGGGCCTCGCGCAGCTGCAGGTCCGGCTCGTACCGGTGTTCGGTCGTGAGTGCCCGCAGGATCAGGTGCCGCTGCGGATGGGAGGCGACCTCCTCGGCGGTGATCTTGCCATCGTCGAGCAGTGTCTGCACGATCGTGTGGTCGTTGGTGATCTGAAAGACCTTGCCGTCACGGAGCAGGTAGGCGCGCGAGTCGCCGATGTGCACTAGCCCCAGCTGCGAGCCCGACCACAGCAGCGCGGTCAGCGTCGTGCCCATGCCCGATAGCCCTGGATCTGCCTGCGCCATCTCGGCAAGCATCCGGCTGGCCTGCCGTACGGCGTGGTCGAGCGCGTTGAGCAGCTCGCCCGCCGGCACCTGCGTGTCGAGCGGCTTCAGGGCGTCGATGACCGCGGCGCTGGCCACCTCGCCTGCGGCGTGGCCGCCCATCCCGTCAGCGACGGCGAGCAGGCGTTCCCCGGCATAGGCCGCGTCCTCGTTCTCCTCCCGCTCCAGGCCGACGTCAGACTGCACCGCGTAACGAATGGCTAGCGCTCCCTCGGTCTTGTCCAGAGCGGTGTTGTCCAGGGCGGTGTTGTGCATGGCGGTGTTGTCCAGGGCAGTGTTGTTGTCCAAGGCAGTGTTGTCCAAAGCGGAGCCCTTCCCTGACAGGTACCCGATGAGGAAGGTGGCGAGTTCGCGCCTGCCCGTCGTCTCGGCCTCGACCTGATCCCAGTACGCCGTCACCAGCGCGGCCGCCCTAGCCGGCGGCACCTGGCTCGCCTCACGAATGCCGGCCAGCGGCATGCCCAGGCGGCGCAGCCACGCCACCAGCCGGGCCTGCTCGAGCTGAGCCGGATCGTAGAGACGATATTGCGATGCGGGGTCGATCGCGGCCGGGCGAAGGAGGTCGAGCTCGTCGTACAGCCGCAGCGCCTTACGGGACAACCCGGATGCGCGAGCGAACTCCCCGCTGGTCATCAGGTCCACGGCGGCCTCCTCATACCGGGCAGGATGCCCGGCTCTGGCATGGTGAGGGTGGCCCCAGGGGCGAGGTCAAGCAGCGGCTGGCGGAGCAGATCAGGGACGCCTCCGGGTATGCGAGCGCCTAGGGCATTCGCTCGTAGGCGGGCAGGGTCAGGAACTCGGCGTAGTCGTCGGCCAGTGCGACCTCCTTGAACAGCGCGGTCGCCTGCTCGTACCTGGCCTCGTTGTAACCGTCGCCCAGATGCGCGCGAATCTCCGCGAGCTCCCCGGCGATGACCTCCTCGGCCAGGCCCTTGGTCACCACGGGTCCTTCGGCCAGCCTGACGTTGTTGTGCAGCCACTGCCAGACCTGAGAGCGGGAGATCTCGGCGGTCGCGGCATCCTCCATCAGGTTAAAGATGGCCACCGCTCCGGTGCCGTCCAGCCAGCTGGCCAGGTACTGCAGGCCCACGCTCACGTTGTTGCGCAAACCGGCCTCGGTGATCTTCCCTGGCGTGGCGCTGACGTCGAGCAGCTCAGCCGCCGTCACGTGCACGTCGTCGCGCTGCCTGCTCAGCTGATTGGGAGCGTCGCCGAGGACGCTGTCGAATACCTCGCGGCAGATCGGCACGAGATCCGGGTGCGCCACCCACGAGCCGTCGAATCCGTCGTTCGACTCTCGGGTCTTGTCCTCGCGGACCTTGGCCAGAGCTCGTTCCGTTACCTCGGGGTCGCGCCGGTTGGGGATGAATGCCGCCATCCCGCCCATCGCGTGCGCGCCCCTCGCGTGGCAGGTCTTGACGAGCAGGTTGGTGTAGGCGCGCATCATCGGCGCTGTCATCGTGACGTCGTTGCGCTCAGGCAGCACAAACTCGGCGCCCCTGGTGCGGAATTTCTTGATGATGGAGAACAGGTAGTCCCACCGCCCCGCGTTCAGCCCTGCGCTGTGATCGCGCAGCTCGTAGAGGATCTCCTGCATCTCGAACGCGGCCGGGATGGTCTCGATCAGCACCGTCGCCCTGATCGTGCCCTGCGGGATGCCGAGCGCGTCCTGGGCCAGGACGAAGGCGTCGTTCCACAGCCTGGCCTCCAGGTGGTTCTCAAGCTTGGCCAGGTAGAAGTACGGCCCCTTGCCCTTTTCCAGCTGCCGCCCGGCGCAGTGGGTGAAGTACAGCGCGAAGTCAACCAGGCTGCCGGAGGCGCGCTCGCCGTCGATGAGCAGGTGCTTTTCCGGCAGATGCCAGCCGCGCGGCCGGACCACGATCGTGGCCAGCTCGTCGTCGGGGAGGAGCCGGTAGGACTTGCCCTCCTCGCTGGTGAAGTCGATCTTCCGGTCGAGCGCGTCCTTCAGGTTCAGCTGGCCGGTGATCATGTTGTCCCACAGCGGCGTGTTGGCGTCCTCGAAGTCGGCCAGCCACACCTTGGCGCCCGAGTTCAGCGCGTTGATCGTCATCTTCCTGTCAGTCGGCCCGGTGATCTCCACCCGCCGATCGACGAGGCCGGGGGCTGGCGGCGCGACTCGCCAGGACGTGTCGCCGCGGATCGCGTCGGTGCTGGTCAGGAAGTCGAGCATGGCCCCGGCGGACAGTTCCCGCTGACGATCCGCCCTGGCCGCGAGCAGGTCAAGGCGGCGGAGGCCAAGTTCGCGGTGCAGCACGCCAATCAGGTCGAGCGCCTCCGGGGTGAGGATCTCGTCGTACCGATTGCCGGACGGGCCGGCTATCTCCACGCCACTCACGTTTCCACGCTCCCTTGCTCGCTCGCAGGCGTCGGCCGTTCGCTGCAACAGACCGTAACCCATCACGCACGGGCGCACAGCCCCGCCTTCCCCGAGGGCTCAGCTCGGACGTACCGGCTGATTACGGGCGGGAACGAGGCGCGCCCGGCGTAATCGTGGCCGCCTGGCCGGCGCAGTCCGGCGGCTGTCTGCGGGGGCAGGGCACAGGATCGGCCGGCCGCGTGTTATTCAGGTGAGGACGGATGTTTTCCGTGGCACCATCGAGACCGGTTCCCGTAAGCACGCGGGTACCGGGGGATGTACTGATTTACCGCCCAGAGGTGGCAAGCATTTATGACGGCTGTACCGAGTAATTCTCCCGACCGCGACGAGTTCTGGGAGACAGACGAGCCAGGGGACGGTGAGCTTGACCTCGAGCAGCGGCATGCGCTGCGCCGCGTGGCCGGGCTCTCGACGGAGCTCCAGGACGTCAGCGAGGTCGAATACCGCGCGCTGCGGCTGGAGCGGGTCGTGCTCATGGGGGTATGGACCGACGGCACGCTCGCGATGGCGGAGAACTCGCTGCGCGAGTTGTCGCTGCTCGCCGAGACCGCCGGATCCCAGGTGCTCGACGCCCTCGTGCAGCGACGGAGCCGGCCAGACGCCGCCACCTACGTGGGTGCCGGGAAGGCCAGGGAACTAGCCGAGATCGTGGCCGCGCACGACGCGGACACCGTGATCTGCGACGGCGAGCTCACCCCTGGCCAGCTGCGCAGCCTGGAGGGCACGGTCAAGGTCAAGGTCGTCGACCGGACCGCGCTGATCCTGGACATCTTCGCCCAGCATGCCCGGAGTAAGGAAGGCAAGGCCCAGGTTGAGCTGGCTCAGCTGCAGTACCTGCTGCCGAGGCTCCGCGGCTGGGGCGAGTCGCTGTCCAGGCAGGCGGGTGGCCGAGTCGGCGGCAGCGGCGGTATCGGCACCCGCGGGCCAGGCGAGACCAAGATCGAG
Organism: Streptosporangiaceae bacterium; assembly: GCA_030041135.1. Classification (GTDB taxonomy): domain Bacteria; phylum Actinomycetota; class Actinomycetes; order Streptosporangiales; family Streptosporangiaceae; genus JAJYUU01. Next base: position 5,019 of record JASHOL010000500.1, read on the forward strand.
ACTGACCGGCGCCGGATCAGGGCCAGGATCGGCAAGCTGCGCCGCGAGATTGCTGACATGTCCGTGGGCCGTGAGGTCCAGCGGGGCCGCCGACGCCAGCGCGCGGTGCCCTCGGTAGCGATCGCCGGCTACACCAACGCGGGCAAGTCCACCCTGCTGAACGGGCTGACCGGTGCCGACGTCCTGGTGGACAACTCGCTGTTCGCCACCCTCGACCCGGCGGTGCGGAGGGCCAGGACGCCGTCGGGCCTGCCGTTCACGCTGACCGACACCGTCGGCTTCGTCCGGCACCTGCCGCACCAGCTTGTCGACGCGTTCCGGTCCACCCTCGAGGAAGTAGCGGACGCGGACCTCATCCTGCACGTCGTGGACGGCTCCGACGCCGACCCGCGGTCACAGCTGGCCGCCGTCAGGGAAGTGCTGGCCGAGGTGGGCGCGAGCGACGTGCCCGAGCTGGTCGTGATCAACAAGGCGGATGCCGCTGACAGCATCGAGCTCGAAGGACTGCAGCTCGCGGAGCCGCAGTCGGTCATAGTGTCGGCGCGCACCGGGGACGGCCTTGACAAGTTGATGGCCGAGCTCGAGCGGCTGCTGCCGCGCAGCCAGCGCGAGCTTACGGCCGTCATCCCCTATGACCGGGGTGACCTGGTCTCGAGGGCGCACGACGAGGGCGAGGTCCTGTCGGTCAGCCACGGCGGAACCGGCACGGAGCTGACTGCCAGGCTGCCGCTCGGGCTGGCGGCGGAGCTCGAGCAGTTCGCGGTATCCGCGGCGCGGCCGTAGCCGGATAATCGCTCACTCAGTGTCGCTGCACAAGAAAACGCAATTGCGTCACGGCGCTGCACCCGTGCTTTGGCGCCTATAACGGCCCCTTCGCAAACGACTTCTTAAGCTCAAGGAAAGAAAGCAAGAAGCCTCCCTACGGCGGATCAAGTACCGCATCCGGGCAGCCGAGGGCCACGATCGCGCTCACCGACGGCCGTCCAGCCTGGCCGGGAGCGCGTGCCGGGTAACCGCAGGCCGCTTGCCGTCGGCTACTATGCGTTGCCGATGGCAAATGCTCGAGGGCGAGTCCTTGCCTTATACCGACCTTTACAGTGATCCGCTTGTGCAATACGGTGACTCAGCCGATATGTTTGGTGAGAGCGTCCGCACTGATCCAAAGCCCGGCACGGCGCGATGGCTTTTCTGACATTAGGCCGGGACCATCCCGCGTTCCGGCGTTCGGGTAGGAGTGGCCCCATGGTGGCTCGAGGTTCCGCTGGCGGCGGTGGTCCGCGGCTGGGCGGCGCCTTGTGACGATCCGGCTGATGACCAATATCGGGCGGCTGTGGACCGGCTCCGAGGTGTGGAGCAACGCCGCCATCGTCACCCAGGACGACCGCATCGCCTGGATCGGTCCCGCCTCCGAGCTGCCGGCCAGCGTCCCCGGCGTCATACGGGACATCGTCGACGTCGACCACGTGGAGAACCTCGGGGGCGCTCTGGTCACGCCCGGCCTGATCGATGCCCATACGCACCCGGTCTACGCGGGCAACCGCTGGGCCGAGCTCGCCATGCGTTCCGGCGGATCCTCGCAGTCGGAGATCGTCGCCGCCGGCGGCGGCATCGCCTCGACCGTCACCATCACCAGGGGCACCGATCCGTGGACGCTGTGCAGCGGAGTGCGGGAGCGGCTGCACTCCTGGCTGCGCACGGGCACGACTACGGTCGAGGCCAAGACGGGTTATCACCTCACCAGGGACGGCGAGCTCGCCGACGTGCGGCTGCTGAGGTCGCTGGAGAACGAGCCGGGCATGCCGAGGGTGCACGTGACCTTCCTGGCCGCGAACACGCTGCCGCCCGAATACTTCGGCAGGCGGGCCGACTACGTCGATGCGGTAGCAAGCTGGTGCGGGGATGCGGCCGCAGCCGGAGCCGACAGCATCGACGCGCACTGCGACGACGGCCGGTTCTCGGCCCGCGAGGCCGGCTGGATCCTCGGCAAGGGCCGGGCGGCGGGGCTACTGCCGCGACTGCACGCCTGCGGAGGCGAGCGCACGGGGGCGGCGTTGCTGGCTGCCGAGCTCGGCTGTGCCTCGGCGGACATGCTGCTTGACGCGACCGATGACGATGTGGCCGTATTGGCGAACTCGGGTGTCGCTGCCGTGGTCTGCCCGGCCCACGTGGCCGACGGCAGGCGCCCGCCGCCGGTCAGGACGCTGCTGGACAGGGGCGTGCCAGTCGCGCTCGGATCCGGCCACGCACCTGGCGAGAACGGGATCACCTCGATGCCTCTGGTCATCAGCCTGGCCATCGCGAACTTCGGGATGAGCGTGACCGAGGCACTCCGGGCGGCCACGGTCGGAGCGGCGCAGGCGCTGCGCGCGCCTGACCGGGGCACGATGGCTCGCGGACGGCTCGCCGACATCGTCGCCTGGGATGCCGACCACGAGGGCGCCTTCGGCTGGTCCTACGGCGTGAAGCCGACCCGGATCTGGCGCGGTGGCGAGCCCGTTACGGAATGACACGGGGCGCTCACAGGGTGGCGGGTTCTACCTCGCTTCCGCATTCGTGACATGCTGCCAACATGAATTCCGGCTCGGCGCACGGGGGGTCGGACCCCGGATCAGCCGGGATCGCTCCGGATGCGGCAGTCCTGATCGTGGGCGAGGAGGAGCTGCTGGTCGAGCGGGCGGTCAGCGCGGCGCTGGCCGCTGCCGGTCTGGGTCCGGCCGGCCAGCCGGCACCGGGCGGGGCGGGGGCGGGCGGGGGCGCGCCGGACCTGCAGGACGTGAACGCGGCCATGCTGAACGCAGGCGACTTGACCACGCTGACGGCACCTTCGCTGTTTGGCGGCGGCTGCGTGGTCGTGGTCCGGTCGGCGGAGGACGCGGGTAAAGAGGTAACCGCCGAGCTGCTCCGGCTGGCCGAGTCCCCGCCACCTGACGTAACGCTGGTCGTCACGCACTCTGGCGGTGCGAAGAACAAGTCGCTGCTTGCCAGCCTGGTCAGCGCGGGCATGCGGCGAGTGGACTGCCCGGTCGTCAAGCGGTTCGGCGACCGTATGGACTTCCTGCGCCGGGAGTTCAGCCGGGCCGGGCGGAGGGCCGACGATAGCGGGCTCAGGGCACTGCTCGATGCGGTTGGCACCGATCTGCGGGATCTGGCGGCCGCCTGCAGCCAGCTAGCCGCGGACACCACCGGCGTCATCGGCCAGGAGACGGTAGCGCGCTATTACCGCGGCCGGGCCGAGGCTACCGGGTTCTCGGTAGCGGACCGGGCCTGCGAGGGCAGCCTGACGGCGGCGCTTGAGCAGTTGCGCTGGGCCCTGGCCACTGGCACCTCGCCGGTCCTCATCAGCAGCGCGCTCGCCGCCGGGATCCGCACGCTCGGGCTGGTCGGTTCGGCCGGGCGGGGCCCGAGTTCTAACGCGCTCGCCGCTGACCTGGGCATGCCACCGTGGAAGGTCGACAAGGCCAGGCAACAGCTGCGCGGCTGGAGTGCCGCGGGCCTGGCCGCCGCGCACGCCGCGGTCGCGGAAGCCGATGCGCAAGTCAAGGGGGAGGCCGCCAGCGCTGGCTACGCGCTGGAGCGCGCCATCACGATTGTTGTTGCCTGCCGGGCGCACGAGTAGCGTGCGCTGTTGGCAGGGGCGCTGACAGTAAAATTCCGGTATTTCTAGTGCAACCCACGTGAGTTTTAGTGACGTCAAAGACAGTATTAGGTACCCACTCGCACGGTTTCAGCGAGTGGCCAGGGAGCACCCAGCTTACGCTCAGCGAAGAAGGCAGACGGGGAGAGTAGGTGGCTCGTGCGTGGTCGATAGCCATGCCAGCGATCCGGCACACGTTGCCCAGCCCAGGTGGAGCGTATCGGCGGCCCAGGCTGAGCGAGCCGGGCCGGCTGCCGGCCCCGAGATAACGCTTCTTCGGCCGGCTGACGACGTCGACTCACCGGAAGTGACGATCCTTATACCCGCCGTAAACGAAGAGGCCACGATCGCCGAGTTCGTTGCCTGGTGTCACGAGGGTCTGCGCCGGGCCGGCGCCGTCGGCGAGGTTCTCATCGTCGACAGCTCCACCGACCGGACGGCACAGCTTGCGCTCGATGGTGGCGCGCGCGTACTGAAGACGCCAAAGCGCGGCCTGGGCCGCGCCTACATCGACGCGCTGCCCTTCATCCGCGGCAAGTACGTGATCATGGGTGACGCGGACTGCACCTATGACTTCAGGCAGCTCGCCCCGTTCGTCGCCGCGATGCGCAGCGGTACCGAGTACGCGATGGGCTCGCGCTGGAAAGGTTCGATCGAGCGCGGGGCGATGCCGGCGCTGCACCAGTACTTCGGCACGCCGTTCACGACCTGGATCCTCAATCGCCTGTACGGCAGCCACTTCAGCGACATCCACTGCGGGATGCGCGGCATCACGCGCGCGGCGCTCTACCGGATGGGTCTGGAGTCGCAGTCCTGGGAGTACGCGTCCGAGATGGTGCTGAAGTCGGTCCGCATGGGGCTGGTAACCACCGAGATCCCGGTCACGTTCTACAAGGACCGCAACGGCCGGCTGTCGCACCATAAGCGATCAGGCTGGTTCTCGCCGTTCCAGGCCGCATGGATAAACCTCCGGGCCATGTTCGTTCACGGCGCCGAGTTCTTCCTGTTCAAGCCCGGCATCCTGCTGCTGTCCCTGGGCCTGCTGCTCACCTTGCCGCTCAGTTTCGGCAACATCACCGTCGGGCCGGTGACCTTCAGCCTGTACTGGATGCTGATCGGCCTGACCATGTCGGTGCTCGGCCTCCAGAGCATCTTCTTCGGGTGCCTGGCCGCGGTGTTTCTCGACTACACCGGGAGGTCGCGGCAGCGCTGGCGGCAGGTGTTCGGCTATACCGGGACGGTGATGGCCAGCGGGCTGCTGTTTGCCCTGGGCTTCGGGCTGTCCGTCGCGGTACTGGTGCACTACCTGACCCACGACTTCTCGCTGCCCCCGCCGGCTTCTGTCATCGATCACCTTGCCATCGCTGGCCTGATGTTCATGATCATGGGATTCTCTACGTTCTGCTTCACGCTGCTGCTGCACGCCACCGAGGTGCATTACGGAGACCGCGGCGATGTCGGCGCCTGAGCCAGCGCGGGAGCAGTCGTTCGGCCAGCTCGGCAAGATCACCACAATCGACCGCGCCGGGGTCTGGCTCTCCGGCCATCAGATCCGCCGGTCGGTAGGGAGCCTGGACGGTAAGGCCGTCGGCGACTTCGGCTGCGGCTACCAGGCGACCTTCATGCGCTCGGTGCTCGACCGGGTCTCGTCGGCGACGCTGGTCGACGTTGACCTGGCCAATGACCTGGCCTCCCACCCTAAGGTCACCGCCATCGAGGGGGAGTTGCCGCAGGTCCTGGAGAAGCTGCCGGACCGGTCGCTGGATGTGATCTTGTGCATGTCGGTGATCGAGCACCTGTGGGAGCCGCTCGAGACGCTCCGCCATTTCCGCCGGCTGCTGCGCCCGGGGGGCGTGTGCGCGATCAACGTGCCGTCGTGGCACGGCAAGCGCGCGCTGGAATTCTCGGCGTTCCGGCTCGGCCTGTCGCCAGCCCTCGAGATGGATGACCACAAGGCCTACTACGACCCGCGGGACCTGTGGCCGCTGCTGGTGCGGGCCGGCTTCCGGCCGCACGGGATCCGGTGCTTCCGGCACAAGCTCATGCTGAACACGTTTGCGACCTGCAAAGTCGACCTGGCGGAGGCGACCGAATGACGTTCTCGAAGATCTTCGTCCAGGAGTCGGTGGACGTGCTGATGTCGATCGACACGGACGCGATCGAGCAGGTGGCGGAGGGCCTGGCGGCGGTCCGGGAGCGTGGCGGCCGGCTGTTCATCCTGGGCGTCGGCGGCTCGGCCGGACACGCGTCCCACGCCGTCAATGACTTCCGCAAGATCTGCGGCTTCGAGGCCTACACGCCAACGGACAACGTCTCCGAGCTGACCGCTCGGGCCAACGACGAGGGGTGGGACACCACGTTTGCCGAGTGGCTGCGCGGGTCCAGGCTCGGCGAGCAGGACGGCCTGCTGGTGTTCTCGGTCGGCGGCGGCAACGCGGCCAGGAACGTATCGACGAACATCGTGTCTGCACTGCGGCTCGGCCGCGAGCGCGGCTGCTCCATCTTCGGCGTCGTGGGCCGCGATGGCGGGACGACCGCCGAGGTCGCCGACGCCTGCGTGATCATCCCGCCGCTGTACTCCGATCACATCACGCCGCACACCGAGGGCCTGTGCGCGGTGATGTGGCATCTGCTTGTCTCGCACCCCGCGCTGGCGCGGGTGGCGACCCGGTGGGAGTCACTGCGATGACCGGTCACGGCATCCGGCGGGTCCTGGTTGTCGGGGGAGCGGGCTTCATCGGAGGTCACTTTGTCGGCCGGCTGCTCGCCAGCCGGGCGACCGACTTCGTTACCGTCTACGACAATTTCTCCTCGGGCCGTCTCTGGCATCTCGAGGCGCACCGGTCCGATCCCCGGCTCAGGGTGGTCCGCGCCGACGCGGCCGACCTGGAGGCGCTGGCCGCGGCCACGGCCGGGCACGACACGATCATCCACCTGGCGTCGAATCCCGACATAGCACGCGCGGTGACCGAGCCGGCCGTGGACTTCGATCAGGGGACACTGCTGACGCACCACGTCGCCGAGGCCGCCCGCCGGGCCGGGGTCGGACTGGTCCTCTACGCGTCCGGCAGCGGAGTCTACGGCGACCTCGGCGAGGTCGAGGCGGTCGAAGACCACGGCCCGCTGATCCCGGTGTCCACTTACGGAGCGAGCAAGCTGGCCGGCGAGGCCCTGCTGGCGTCCTACGCGGCCATGTTCGGGATCACCGCGCGTGCGTTCCGGTTCGGCAACGTCGTCGGGCCGCGCCAGACACACGGCGTCGGCTACGACTTCATCCGCCGCCTGCTCGCCGACCCTGACCGGCTGCGCATCCTCGGCGACGGCCGGCAGAGCAAGTCCTACATCCACGTCGACGACGTGATCGAGGCAGTCTTGCTGGCCGCGCGGCTGGCCACCGGACCCTTCGCCGTGTTCAACGTGGCGACCGGCGACTACGTGACGGTGACCGAGATCGCCGAGCTGGCCATGGACGTCGTCGGCCTGCCCGCCGGACGGACCCGGCTGGAGTACACCGGCGGCGACCGTGGCTGGAAGGGCGACGTCCCCGTGGTCCGCATCAACACCGACCGGATCCGCGGGCTCGGCTGGAAGAACGAGCGGACCGGGCCCGAGGCGCTGCGCGCTTCGATGGAGTCCATGCTGGCCGATGCGCGAGACGGGCGGTTCGGCGAGTGAAGCTCTGGCCTAGCCGGCCAGCCGTATTCCTGGATCGGGACGGCGTACTTAACGAGGCCTTCGTGCACGACGGCGTGCCAACCCCGCCCCGCGACATCAGCGAGTTCCGGCTGTTGCCTGGCGTCCAGGATGCGTGCGCGGCGCTGAAGAAGTCGGGTTTCGCGCTGGTCGTCATCACCAACCAGCCCGACATCGCCCGCGGAACCCAGACTCGCGCCCAGGTCGACCTGATCCACGACCGGCTCCGCGGCCTGCTCCCGGTCGACGAGATCTGCGTCTGCCCCCACGACGACGCCGACGACTGCTCGTGCCGCAAGCCCCGGCCTGGCATGCTGCTGGACGCCGCCGACCGGCTCGGCCTCGATCTGGCCAGGAGCGCGTGCGTCGGGGACCGCTGGCGGGACGTGGAGGCAGCGAATCGCGCTGGAGTCATGGCAATCTATGTTAAATGCGGATATAACGTTACTGCCGAGCCAGAGCCGACAGGTGTGCACGTCGCGGTAGCTGACCTGCCTGAGGCGGCGGCCTGGATCCGGCGGCAGGACTGGGCAGCGGGGGGTGCGCGATGATGCCGGATCTTGGGCTGAGCAGGGTCAAGGTCTACGCGGACGGAGCGGATCTGGAGGCGATGCTCGAGCTGGGCCGCTCGTCGCAGATCGCCGGCTTCACCACCAACCCGACGCTGATGCGAAAGTCCGGCGTGACCGACTACGAGGGCTTCGCGCACAAGCTGCTTGACCACATCAGCGATCGTCCGGTTTCGTTCGAGGTGTTCGCCGACGACCACGACGAGATGCTCCGGCAGGCGAGGCGCATCGCGTCGTGGGGTCGCAACGTCTACGTCAAGGTTCCGGTCACCGACACCAACGGCGCGAGCACCGCGGCCGTCGTGCGCGAGCTGGCCGAGTCCGGCGTCCACCTGAACGTGACCGCGCTGATGACGGTCGGGCAGGTCGAGGTCGTGACGGCGGCCCTGGCCGGCGGCCCGGCCGCGATCATCTCCGTGTTCGCCGGCCGGGTCGCCGACACCGGCCGTGACCCGATCCCGATGATGCAAGCCTCGCTGGCGGTCATGGCCCCTCACCGCCAGCTTGAGCTGCTGTGGGCCAGCCCACGGGAGATCCTCAACGTGCGCCAGGCCGACGACATCGGCGTGCACATCATCACGGTGACGCCCGACCTGCTGAGGAAGCTCGCGCTTTTCGGCCGCGATCTGGACGAGTACTCCCTGGAGACGGTCCGCATGTTCTACAACGACGCCGCGACCGCAGGCTACCTCCTGTGATCATCACCAGGTCGCCGCTGCGGATCACGCTCGGCGGCGGCGGCACGGATCTGCCCTCGTACTACGAGCGCTTCGGCGGATTCGTGCTGTCGGCCGCGATCTCCAAGTACATCTTCATCTCGATCAACCGTACGTTCACGCCCGACTACTTCCTCAAGTACTCGGCACTGGAGCGGGTCGACCGCCCAGAGCAGGTCGATCATCCGATCATTCGCGAGGTGCTCCGCGCTCACGACATCGGGCCTTCGGTGGAAGTCGTCAGCATGGCCGACATCCCGGCCGGCACCGGCCTCGGCTCGTCTGGCTCGTTCACGGTGGGCCTGCTGCGCGCGGTATACGCGTTCCAGCGCGACAACGCCGCCCCCGGCGACCTGGCTGATGAGGCGTGTGCCATCGAGATCGACCGGCTCGGCCGGCCCGTCGGCAAGCAGGACCAGTACATCGCCTCGTTCGGCGGGGTCAAGTGCCTTGACTTCCGCAGCGGCGGCGAGGTCGTGGTGTCTCCGCTGGCCATCTCCACCGACACGATGGTCGATCTCGAGGAGCACCTGCTGATGTTCTTCACCGGCTATTCCCGCGAGGCTGACCGCGTGCTGACCGAGCAGAAGACGCTATCCGAGGCCGGCAACGCGCAGATGATCGACAACCTGCACTTCGTGAAGGAACTAGGCCTGCGCAGCAAGGAAGCGCTCGAGCAGGGCGATACCGAGGGATTCGCGGCGCTCATGCACGAGCACTGGGAGCACAAGAAGAAGCGCTCGGCCTCGATGTCGAACGGCAGCATCGACCGCTGGTACCTGCTGGGCCGTGAGACCGGCGCGCTCGGCGGCAAGCTGGTCGGGGCGGGCGCCGGCGGCTTTCTGCTCTTTTACACCCGTGACCCGCGTGCGCTCCGGCAGGCCATGGTGGCCGAGGGTCTCACGGAGGTGCGATTCACCTTCGATCACGATGGCAGCACCGTGATCGCCCGCGACTAGGCTCAGCCCGTGCAGTGCGTGATCCTGGCAGGCGGTCTCGCCACCCGGATGTGGCCGGAGACCCGGACCGTGCCGAAGACGCTGCTGCCGGTGGCCGGCCGTCCTTTTGCCTCCTACCAGCTGGCCTGGCTGGCCGGGTCGGGCATCGACGACGTCGTCTACTGCATCGGGCATCTGGGCGGGCTGATCCGGGCGTACGTGGGCGACGGCAGCGCATGGGGGTTGTCCGTTCGCTACGTCGACGAGTCGGACCGGCTGCGGGGCACCGCGGGCGCGCTGCGCCTGGCCCTGGACTCGGGCGCGCTGGAGGAGGACTTCCTCGTCCTGTACGGGGACTCGTGGCTGCAGGTCGATCCGGCGACCGTGCTGCAGGCGCTGCGAGAGTGCGGCGAGCCCGCGCTCATGACCGTGTTCCGCAATGACGGCCGCTGGGACGGAAGCAACGTCGTACTCGACGGCACCCGCGTCTGCCGGTACGCCAAAGGGCTGGCGAACCCGCCGCCGGAGATGCGATGGATCGACTACGGGCTGCTGGCCCTGCGCCGCCAGGTCATCGCCGAGCGCGTCCCGGCGGGCCAGCCCTTCGACCTCGCGCCAGTGTGCGAGAGAATCGCCGATGACGGCCTGCTGGCGGGGCTGGAGGTCCACGATCGTTTCTACGAGATCGGCTCGGTCTCCGGGCGCGAGGAACTCGAAGCTCTGCTCGGCTCCCGCCAGCCGCGCTGACCCGGCTGCGCCCCGGCATCCCCGGTCGGGCGCCTAACTGGCCACGCCGGATAGCTGAAGCTCGGTGATCGGCGCCCCGCCAGTCTGCAAGATGAACAGCTCACGCGACTGATAGCCGTACCAATCCATGCAGCTGCCAACCCGCAGGCCGACGCTCCGCCCGCCAAAGGGTACGACGCCGGCGAGTATCTGGTAGTAACTGGCCGGGGATGGCTCGTCGGACACTATGAGCTGGGAATATCCGATGACCCGGTGGGCGCGCAGCGTGAGCAGGTCGAAGTCGGCAAGTCTCAGGCCCGCCGGAAGCCGCGCCTCTTCTTCCCGCCAGGCCGGCGTGCTGCTGATCGACACCTTGCCGGCGATCGGTGCCGCGATCCGTGCGCGGCGGCCGTCAGGCAGCTTCAGTACGCCCGCTCGCAGCGTGCCGGGCTCGCCGATGACCGGATGCAGCGAGCCGTCCGCCGTCACGACGTACACGGTAATCGGAGCGTGGACCGCCACGTCCACCGCCGCACCGAGTATGACCCTGCCGTGCCCGCGAGAACTCGGCCACGAGAGGCGCAGCACGGTCCGGCCGCTGGCCACCGCGAAATGGCTCACCGGCTGGTGCCCCGAGTGGCCGATGACCCAGCCGTTAAGCGAGACCGTTCGGCGCAGGCCGAGCGAGCTGACCGGCACGTCTACCGTCCGCCCGGCCGGCCGCGAGGTCAGGAAGTTCGGCGTGTAGCCCCAGTCGCAGGCCCCGTCGGCGAACCAGAGGTTCGTGGTCATGGCCTGGCCGGCGATATGCGGAATGTGCGGCCTCAGGCCGTCACGCAGCAGGAGCAGCACCCCGTCGACCACCAGGAAGGGCCGGTAGTGGTGCAGGATGTAGTCGCTGACCTCGTAGTGGCGGATGTCGTTGCCAAGTCCGTCCCAGCTGGACAGGCCCATGCCGTAGATACCGTGCCCGTACAGGGTGCTGTTGAAGATCACTACGGGCGGGGCGCTGCGCCGAAGATCCGCGATGAGCTGCTCCTGCCCGTACGGCGTCATAGCCATGCTCACGTGCACGAACGCACTGGCCGGACGCCGGGCGAGCAGGAAGTAGATGTAGCCGAGACTGTTGGTCATGTCGAACACGGGGGCGTTCGGGCCGCCGTTGGCGTTCAGCGCGGCCGTAAGGTCACGCAGGAGCGTGGTATTCACGGCGCCCGGCACAGCGTATCCAAGCCCCGGGATGGTCGGCTCGGCCGCCGCCGTCGCGTGCTCCCTGGACGGCAGCGACTTGGCCGCAGCTAGTACCGGCACGCTCTGGCCGAGCAGGGCCACTGCTACCAGAGCCGCCGTCAGCACCGCGGTCAGCGGATTCCTGGCCACCAGCCGGCGCCGCAGCGCGCTGGCCCCGCTGACGCGGATCGCCATAGCCCGCAGCCAGTCGTCCGCGGTGGCCAGGATTTGCTCGAGCCAGAGCAGGCCGAGCGGCACCGAGGCGGCGACAACAAAGAGGAGGCGTGATGTCACGAGCCGGGCAGTCGCCTCCTCGCCGTAGAGCGCGACGAACCCGGCCGCCGCGACCATCACCCAGTCGCGGACCGACCAGGACCTCCCGCCCCGCACCCTCGCGGCGGCTGCCCAGAAGGTGGCAACCACGAGCGCGAGAGCGACGCCGTATTCGACGAGAGCAATGTGAGTGGAGACCAGAGGGCGGGCGCCCTCGGCGGCGTGGTCAGGTATGAACAGCCTGTAGTACTCGATCCAGGCGGTTAGCGCGTGATGAGCAGCCAGGAACGCTGCCCAGGCGGCTAGCAATACCAGGCCGGCCGCGGTGCACGAGAGCGTTCGCCGCAGTGAGCGCCACGCCCCGCGGCCGGTGTCCCAGTGGGTGAGGTCGGCGGCGACCACCACGGCCAGCGACGAGATTGCCAGGTAGCTGCTCTCGGGCACGAGGATGATCTCGACGAGCAGCGCGAGCATGAAGCCCGCGCACCAGAGCACGCTCTCCCGGCGCAGCGCCTCGCCGAGCAGCATCAAGACGACCGGGATGAGGATGAACCGGGGGTTGACGACGCCCCGTCCGGCGAAGGCCAGGATCAGCACCGCCAGGCTGGCCAGGAACCAGCCGTTCCCGCGGGCTAGCCAGACGGCGAACAGGTACAAGATGACGAAGGTTGCCGGCTGGACGACGACGTCGGTACCGGCAAGGCCACCCCACCTCGTGGCCCCGAATTGGGCGAATCCGATGGCGGTCTGCAGGGCATCGGACCACAGGCCGTGGATGAACATGAAGTCGCGCCAGGGAAAGTAGCCGAGGCTGAGCAGCCGGGCGCCAACCAGGCCCATGCTGTCGTCGTAGCCCTGGAGGCCGCCCTGCTGGCCTGGCAGCCCGGAAGTGAAGATGAAGACGGCGCAGGAGCCGACTATTACCGCAAGCAGCCTGCCCTCGACGGCTGCGGGCGCCCGGCCGCCGCGGAGCCGCAGTAGCGCCCAGGCGACGCACGCGAGGACTCCCGCCGCAGCGAGCCAGCCGGGCAGCCAGGGCCAGTGCTGGACGCTGTGACCGGCGACAACCACCACGGTGTTCTGCGATATGACCCACAGGCTGCCAATGGCCACGGTGGGGCCGGCGATCGCGTTGACGGTGGCAGCCGCCCGCCTGGGCCGGACGTGGCGCAGCAGCGTCACCGCCGCGGCGAGCACCGCCGTCAGCACGACATAGGCCACGCCCGCCAGCAGGCCGTCGGTCGTGAAGGTTTGGTGCGAGCTCGTCGACCGTGCGCTCACCGCCAGCGCCACCACGGCCGCGGGCAGCATGATGCGGACCCCAGCCGACACCACGTCGCCAAGCGCGAGCGGATCGTCTTCGCTCGGCTCGGCCGGGAAATCCAGCATCCGGGCAGTGGTCCGGCGTTTTCGCGCCGACGGCGCGCGCCGCAGCGGCCACAGCCACGCGAGGGTGCTGTAGATGATCAGCGTTCCGATGGGGAAGGCGTAAATGAGCAGGTGGTAGGCCGTGAAGTCCGGCAGGTAGTTGAAGTTGTGGTAGCTCGGGTAGCCGAGGGTGTCGGTCGTCCCGGTCAGCTGGCGCGGTCGCCTGTGCCAGTACTCCTTACAGGCGGCGGCGGACACGGCCACGCTGATGAGGAACCTTGCGATGATCTTGAAGTATTCGGCTACCGGCAAGCGGCCCGGCGGCAGCTCGGGCCTGGTTGGCACCGCTGGCGTGGTAGAACTACGGCTGGCCAAGGCCGCCCCCGTCTTTGCGGCCTGTAAGGCCTGCTGGACTTCGCATCTAGCCCCGGCGAAGGTCGCTTGCCCGTCAGGGTAATTTGCCCCGTGTGTCCGTCAGGCTAATTTGCCCCGTGTAAGGGAGTCGACATATTTGGGCGAGGCGGGACCAATAAATGGCAAGCCGATGACTTGGAGCGGGTACTCGGCTCGGTTCACTCCTGAGGCCGGCTCGGCTCGCCTGCGCGGGGCAGCTGCGTCACGTCGATGGTGTGCGTGACCTCTATCGCGCTCGCCAGCCGGCGGTCGTGGGTCACCAGGACCAGCGTGGCCGAGTAGCCGGCCAGCGCCTCCTCGAGCTGCTCGATTGCCTCGATGTCGAGGTGGTTAGTCGGCTCATCCAGGACAAGGAAGTTCACCCCGCGCGCCTGCAGAAGCGCCAGCCCGGCCCTGGTCCGCTCGCCCGGCGACAGCGCGGCGGCCGGTCGCAGCGCAGCGTCCCCGCGCAGCCGGAATTTTGCCAGCAGCGTCCTGGCCGCCTCGGGGCTCAGCCCGGCGGCCGCCTGGACGACCGAGGCCACCGCCGCGCTGGTGGCGAAGTCGCGCCGGGCCTGGTCAAGCTCGCCGGTCACGACGCTGGGGCCGATGTAGCGCCGGCCGGCCTGCAGGGGCGCCCGGCCGAGCAGCGCGTCGATCAGGGTCGTCTTGCCTGAGCCGTTAGGGCCGGCAATCCTGACCCGGTCGGCCGGGCCGATCGTCAGGTCAACGGGGCCAAGCGTCACCTCGCCGCGGCTGACCACGGCGCCGGTCAGGCTCACGGCGACGGCCCCCGCGCGTTCGGCCTGGGCGATCTGGAACTGCAGGTGCCATGGCTCGCGAACCTCCTCGGGCGCGTCTGCCTCCAGCCGGGCCAGGGCCCGGTCCGCCTTGGCCGCCTTGGCGCCGGTTTTCTCCGCGCTGGCGATGTGGAAGGCCCTGATGAACTTGTCCGGGTCGGCCTGCCGGCGCGGGTTGGCGGCGCGCTGGGCGCCAGACCGTGACCACTGGCGCTGCGTCCTGGCCGTCTCGGTGAGCCTGTCCCGCTCGCTTTCGTAGGCCGCGTAGGCATCGACCGCCCGTCGCCTGGCCAGGTCGCGCTCGGTGACATACGCATCCCAGCCGCCCGCGTACAGGCTGGCGTGCCGGCTGAACTCGTCAAGTTCCAGGATCTGGCTGGTGACGGCGCCCAGCAGGGCCCGGTCGTGGCTGACCAGGGCCAGCCCCGCCCGCAGCCGCAGCAGGTGCCGCTCCAGCAGCGCCAGGCCCGCGTCGTCCAGGTCGTTGGTCGGCTCATCGAGCAGCAGGATGTCGGGCTGCGCCAGCAGCACCGCCGCCAGGCCGAGCCGGGCCCGCTGGCCGCCGGATAGCTGGCCGGCCTCGCGGCCAAGCAGCGCCTGGTCCAGGCCAAGTTCGGCCGTGACCGCGGCCATCCGCTCGGGCAGGTTGGCGCCGCCGAGCGCGAGCCAGCGCCGCAGCGCCACGTCATAGGCGTCATCGGCGCCGTGGTCTCCGCGGGCGAGCGCGTCCGCCGCCGCGTCCAGGCCAGCCTGCGCCGCAGCCACCTGAGTGCGCCGGGCCAGCTGCTGCTCTAGCGTCTCGCCGGGGCGGATGTCGGGCTCCTGGGATAGCCGCAGCACGGTCGTGGCGGCCGGCGACCTGATGACCGACCCGCTATCCGGGTCGAGCTCACCGGAAAGGATCCGCAGCAAGGTGGACTTGCCGACCCCGTTCGGGGCGACGACGCCGACCCGGTCGCCTGGCCCGAGGGTCAGGCTGACGCGATCGAGGACGACCTGGTTGCCGTAGGAGAAGCTGACATTGCTCGCTGCCAGCCTGGACATGAGTTGCTCCCTGGCCGCGGCGCCGGATGCCGCGGATCTGCCCGGCGACGCGCCGCGCGCGGACGGGGCCGCCCGG
>JASHOL010000501.1 GCA_030041135.1 Streptosporangiaceae bacterium
GTTAGCGGGAACGCACCATGACAGGAAGCCGCGTGACTCTGGATCTGCTTGACCCTCAGCTGGAGGCGATCTTCGACGCCCTCGGCGACCGCACGCGTCGGCGCATCATTAAGCGACTTGAAGTAGGCCCGCTCCCGGTCGTCGAGATCGCGAAGGACATGCCGGTCGCCCGTCCCGCGATCAGCCAGCACCTGAAGATCCTCAAGGATGCCGGCCTGGTGGTGGATCGGCCGGTTGGCAACCGGCGGCTGTACGCGCTTGATCCAGACGGGCTCACCGAGTTGCGCAGGTTCGTGGAAGCATTCTGGACAGACGCGCTGACGCGGTTCGCGAGGTTTGCCGAGCGCGGCCTCAAGGCAGCCGAATGACGGGCTCAGAGCCCTCGTCATCAGGCGTCGAGCCTGTGCGCGTCACCGTGCGAGTGCGCAGAAACATCGAAGACGCCTTCGATCTCTTCACTAGGGACGTCGGTGCCTGGTGGCCACTGGACAAGGCCAGCTTCGGTGGCGATCGCGCCTGCGAGCTGCACATGGAGCCGTTCGTAGGCGGACGCTTCTACGAGCGCTACATCGACGGCGAGGAGCACACCGGCGGGCGGGTGGTGCGCTGGGAGCCTCCGCGTCTCCTCGCCTATACGTGGCAACACGACGACTGGTCAGCCCCGACCGAGGTGGAAGTGCGCTTCATTGCGGAGGAACCCTCGCTAACCCGAGTCGAGCTCGAACACCGGGCCTGGGAACGGCTCGGACCCGGCGCCGAGCGCATGCGCGACATGTACAACAACGGATGGCCGGCCGTCATCACCTGCTTCGCTGCCTTTGCCGCCGCGGCCTAGGAAGCTTCGCCAGGCGCGTTTGCGCCAAGACTGAGGTGCGCTCAGAGCTGCTCGACGATTGTCACGTTCGCCTGGCCGCCGCCCTCGCACATCGTGAGCAGGCCGTACCGCCCGCTCGTGCGCTCGAGCGACGATAGCAACGTGGTGAGCAGCCGGGCCCCGGTAGCGCCGAGCGGATGACCGAGCGCGATGGCACCGCCGCACACGTTGACCCGGTCAAGGTCCGCGCCCGTCTCGCGCTGCCAGGCGAGGACGACGCTGGCGAAGGCCTCGTTGATCTCCACCAGGTCGACCTGGTCCAGCGTCAGCCCAGCCCGCTTCAGCGCGTGCTCGGTCGCCGCGATCGGGGCCGTCAGCATCAGGACCGGGTCGTCTCCGCGTGCGCTGATGTGATGGATCCTCGCCCGCGGCGCCAGCCCGTGCTCCCGCAGCGCCGCCTCCGACACGATCAGCAGCGCGGCCGCGGCATCGGCGATCTGGCTTGACAACGCGGCCGTGACTAGCCCGCCTTCGCGCAGTGGCTTGAGCGTGGCCATCTTCGTCAGCGAGGTATCCCGGCGCGGGCATTCATCCGTGGAAACGGGGCCGTACGCCGCAATCTCACCCGCGAAGTAGCCGTCGTCTATGGCCCTGGCGGCGCGCTGGTGGCTAGCCAGCGCGTAGGCCTCCATCTCGTCCCGCCCGATGCCCCACTGGCGAGCGATGAGGTCAGCCGCGCGGAACTGGGAAACCTCCTCCTGGCCGTAGCGCGCCCGCCAGCCGTCAGATCCGCTAAACGGGTCGGCAAAGCCGAACTGCTGGCCCGCCAGCATCGCGGCCGCTATCGGGATCTGGCTCATGTTCTGAACCCCGCCCGCCACGACGACGTGGGCGGTCCCGCTCAGCACGGCCTGCGCAGCGAAGTGCACGGCCTGCTGGGAGGATCCGCATTGCCGGTCCACGGTGACGCCGGGTACGGCGTCGGGCAGCCCGGCCGCCAGCCAGGCCGTGCGGGCGATGTCACCAGCCTGCGGGCCGATCGTGTCCACGCACCCGAAGATCACGTCGTCCACTGCCTGCGGGTCGACTCCCGTCCTGGCCATGAGCTTCGTGATGACGTGCGCCCCGAGATCGGCCGGGTGCGCTCCGGCCAGCCCGCCGCCGCGCCTGCCGACCGGCGTGCGGACTGCGTCGACGATGAACGCTTCGGCCACGCAGCGCCTCCGTGGTCCAGGACTAGAACGCGTTTCAGTTTAGAGCCGGACCGCAGCCCTGCGCCACCGCAGCCGTCGTCGGCCGGCGTTTCGCGCACGACGGTTAGGTGCCCGCGCGGTATCTGCAGGCACGGCGGCGCGCGGTGCGGGCCGGACCGAGTGATCGGCCAGAAGCATCGCCACCGACACCGTGTTCGCGCCGCTCAGCCTCGCGTTCGTGGGGCTGGCGCTGCTCGCCTTCCACCTCACCGGCCAGGGTCCGCCACTGCCGGCCTACCGCCGCCGACGGCGCCGGTAGCGGTCGCGGGCCGCCGAGACCGATCGCGGCGGCGATCGCGCCCGTTGCCAAGACCGCGCGGCCTGGCCTGCCCCGCTCCGGGGCCGTTAGACTCGACTAGAACACGTTCTACTCCAGCGGCAGGGGCACGAATGCAGATCAGCTATACGCCCGAGCAGGAGCGGCTTCGTGAGCAGTTGCGCGAGTATTTTGCCACGCTGATGACCGCAGAGCTGCGCGGGCGCCTGGCAAGCACCGGCGGGGAGTACGGCGACGGTGAAGCCTACAAGCAGGTTGTTCGCCAGCTGGGGCGGGACGGCTGGCTGGCCATCGGCTGGCCGCCGGTGTACGGCGGCCAGAACCGGTCCGTGCTCGAGCAGCTGATCTTCACCGACGAGGCCGCGATCGCGGGCGTGCCAGTGCCCTTCCTGACGATCAACACGGTCGGCCCGACGATCATGCGGTTCGGGACGCCTGAGCAGAAGGAGCGCTTCCTGCCCAAGATCGCGGCGGGTGAGCTGCACTTCTCGATCGGATATTCCGAGCCTGAGGCCGGCACCGATCTGGCTTCGCTGCGTACCAGGGCAGTGCGAGACGGTGACGAGTACGTGATCAATGGGCAGAAGATGTGGACCAGCCTCATCCAGTACGCCGACTACGTCTGGCTGGCCTGCCGCACCGACCCCGATGCGCCACGGCACAAGGGCTTGTCGATCATCATAGTGCCGACCGGCGCCCGCGGTTTTTCCTGGACTCCCGTGCGTACGGTCGCGGGCGTGACGACCAGCGCAACGTACTACTCCGACGTCCGGGTGCCCGCGGCTAACCTCGTTGGCGAGGAGCACAAGGGCTGGTCGCTGATCACGAACCAGCTGAACCATGAGCGGGTAGCGCTGACGTCGGCCGCCCCGGTGCTCACCGCGCTGTCCGACGTCAGCGAGTGGGCGCGCTCGACCAAGCTCGGCGATGGCCGCCGGGTCATTGATCAGGAGTGGGTGCAGCTGAACCTGGCCCGAGTCCACGCCAGGGCCGAGGTGCTGAAGCTGATGAACTGGCGCATCGCGGCGCAGGCCGGCTCGCCTGGCCCGGC
>JASHOL010000502.1 GCA_030041135.1 Streptosporangiaceae bacterium
ACGGCCTCCGCGCACGCGGCGATGACCACGCGCCGAACTGCTGCCGGCGCTCCGGCTGGCGCCGCGTCGTCCAGCGCAGCGACATCCGGTGGCGTGGCCGCAGTTGGCGCCAAGGTGCTGCCGCCGCACGTCTTCGCGCCTTACTACTCGAACGGCTCGGACACGCTGGCTGCCACCTCCCGAGCGTCCGGCGCGAAGTACCTGACGCTTGCGTTCCTGCAGACCGCCAAGCCCGGCTCGTGCACCGTCGTCTGGAACGGCGACCCGAGCACGCCGGTTGGCAAGACCTACGCGGCGGGCATCGCTGCTGTGCAGAAGGCCGGCGGCAACGTCGTCCCGTCGTTCGGCGGCGCCTACGCCGACAGCGTCGATGAGGAGATCGCCGACAGCTGCCACAGCGTCAGCAAGATCGCCGCCCAATACGAGAAGGTGATCACGACCTACCACGTGACCCGCCTTGACCTGGACACCGAGGAGGACTCGCTCAATAACTACGCCGGCATCAACCGGCGGAACGAGGCCATCGCGATGGTCGAGCGATGGGCCGCCCGCACGCACCGAACCGTCCAGTTCGTGTACACGATCCCGACCAACACCACCGGCATCGACCAGGGCGGTTCGGTCGTGCTGGCGAACGCCGTCGCCAACCGCGCCAAGATCGCAATCGTCGACATCATGACCTTCGACTACTACGACAACCTGCCGCACGAGATGGCCGACAACACCGAGGGCGCCGCGCAGCAACTCTTCGACCGGCTGCACGAGCTGTACCCGGGTAAATCCGCCAGCGAGCTGTGGGGAATGATCGGCATCTGCGAGGACCTGGGCGTTGATGACTACGGCCCGGCCGAAACCCTCACGGTGGCCGACGCGCATACGGTCGAACGGTGGGCGGCGGCCCGTGGTCTGGCCGAGCTCTCCTTCTGGAACATCCAGGACGACAACACGGCCGGGAGCCACGTGAAGCAGGCGCCGTACGCATATGCGCACGCGTTCGAGCCGTTCACCAGCTGGACCCCGGTGCGCGGAGGATCGGTCGCGCCGGGTGCCGGTCCCGGGTACGGACCCGACCACCAGAGCGGTAACTTCCGCTCGGTGTCGTGCCCGACCGCGTCGTTCTGCATGGCCGTGGACGAGTCGGGGAACAACGCGCTGCGCTGGAACGGGACCTCGTGGTCGCGGCCGGTCACGATCGACCCAGGCGGCTTCAAGGTCGAGCTGACCAGCGTCTCGTGCGCGTCGGCGTCGTTCTGCGTGGCGGTCGACACCCTTGGCCGGGCGCTGATCTGGAACGGGCGCTGGTGGTCTGGGCCGAGAGCGATCGACCCCCGCGGCGCGGGAATGGAGTCGGTCTCGTGCCCGACCGCGTCGTTCTGCGTCGCGGTGGACGGTAACGGCAACGCGCTGACCTGGAACGGCAGCTCATGGTCCCGCCCTGTTCGCATCGACGACACCGGCACCAACATCGGGTCAGTGTCGTGCGCGTCCGCGACTTTCTGCGCGGCCGGCGACTGGGGCGGTTATGTCCTGACGTTCGACGGCAAGAGCTGGTCCAAGCCGCAGCTCGTGGACCCGACGAACACGGCCGAGACCACCGGGGGCGGCATTGGCTCGATGGCCTGCCCGACGAGCACATTCTGCGTGGGACTTGACTGGGAGGGCGGCTCGGTGACCTACAACGGTCACACCTGGACCCGAGACACGACCTTCGACCCCGACGGCGCCGAGGGCCTGATGGAAGTCTCCTGCACGTCCGCATCGTTCTGCATGGCCGTCGATGGCGGGAACGACCTGCTGTGGAACGGCAGCACCTGGACGACCCCGAATTCCATCGACGTGACCGGGGACGGCATCGAGGACGTGTCCTGCGGGTCGACGACCTCGTGCATGGTGGTCGACTGGGACGGAAATGCGCTGCACTGGAACGGCACCGCCTGGCCGGCGACGGCAGTTTCCTGCCCCGACACCACCACCAACAGCGCGGGTGACTGCTCCACGACCGGCACCTACGCCGATGCGCGCACGGGCGTGCTTGACGCGGTGTCCTGCCCGACCGCGTCCTTCTGCGCGGCCGTGGACGGCAACGGAAACGCGCTGACCGCCGACCCAGTCAGGTTCGGCCCGGTCTGGTCGCGACCGCAAAACATCGACCCGATCGCGGGCATCCTCAGCTCCGTGTCCTGCCCGTCAGCCACGTTCTGCATGGCAGTGGACACCAACGGCTACGCGCTGAGCTGGGATGGCAAGGCATGGTCCCAGCCGACCTGGTCGGCGACGAGCCCGGTGGATCGCACTGGGGGGGCGCTGAGCTCGGTGTCCTGCCCGGACAGCACCTCGTGCACTGCCGTAGACGGCAACGGCAGGGTGCTGACCTGGGACGGCACCTCGTGGTCGGCGCCGCGCTCGGTGGATCCGCACGGCGGCGGGCTGACCGGAGTGTCGTGCCCGACGACCTCGTTCTGCGCGGCGGTTGACGCCGATGGCGGGGCGCTCACCGGCCACGGCTCGTCCTGGTCGGCCGCGCGCTCGGTGGATCCGCACGGCGGCGGGCTGACCGGAGTGTCGTGCCCGACGGCTTCGTTCTGCGTGGCGGTGGACTTGGCTGGCCGCGTGCTGACCTGGGACGGAGCTTCGTGGTCGGCGCCGCACTCGGTGGACCCGCGTGGTGGCGGGCTGACCGGGATCTCGTGCTCGTCGCAGTCGTTCTGCGCCGGGGTGGACTCCGATGGCCGCGTGCTGACCTGGGATGGCCGGGGTTGGTCGGCGCCGCGCTCGGTGGACCCGCGCGGCGGCGGCTTGACCGCGGTGTCGTGCTCGGCCCGCGGCTATTGCGTCGCGACCGACTTCGACGGCCAGGCGGTCTCTCTGCGCGGTGCGGTATCGCGCTGACGGCCTCGGTTGGCGCATCCGGCCCGCGGCTGCGCCAGGCTCGCCGTGGGCCGCGGGGAGCGGAGCGCTCGGAAAGGGAAAGGCGCCCTCGGTCGGAGGGCGCCTTCCGCGTGGTCCTGCTGGCCGGTCGCTGAGCCGGCGCGACCGGCGTTTACAGGACGTCGTGCCCGGGGTGCGGTTCCTCGGGAATCGTGGTCCGCTCGGCCGGAATCGTGCCCAGCCGGCCTGCCTGGTAGTCCTCGAAGGCCTGGACCAGCTCGGCTCTGGTGTTCATCACGAACGGCCCGTACGCGGCGACCGGCTCCCTGATCGGCTGCCCGCCGAGGACCAGGATCTCCAGCTTCTGGCTGGGGCCGTCCATTCGCTGCCGGGCGCCGAAGGTCAGCACGTCGCCCGGCCCGAACACCACGAGCTGGCCGGTGCGCACCGGGCGCTGGCCGGCGCCGACGGTGCCCGAGCCCGCGAGCACGTAGCCGAGTGCGTTGAAGTCCGCCCGCCATGGCAGCCGGAGCTGGGCTCCCGGCTCAACGGTGGCGTGCAGCAACGTGATCGGCGTATGCGTGACGCCAGGCCCCTGATGGCCGTCGATCTCACCGGCGATCACCCGGACGAGCGCTCCGCCGTCGGGCGAGCTGAGCAGGGATACCTGGCGAGCCCGGATGTCCTGATAGCGCGGCGGGGCCATCTTCAGCCGGGCCGGCAGGTTCACCCACAGCTGGAAGCCATGGAACAGCCCGCCGCTCAGCACGAGGTCCTCCGGTGGCTCCTCGATGTGCAGTATTCCGCCGCCGGCAGTCATCCACTGGGTGTCGCCGTTGGTGATCAGGCCGCCCCCGCCGTTGGAGTCCTGATGCCGGAACGTGCCGTCGATGATGTAGGTGACGGTCTCGAAGCCGCGGTGCGGGTGCCACGCGGTGCCCTTGGGCTCGCCTGGTGCATAGTCGACCTCGCCCATCTGGTCCATGTGAATGAACGGGTCGAGGGCCCGCAGGTCAATTCCGGCGAAGGCGCGCCGGACCGGGAAGCCCTCACCCTCGAATGCCGACGGCGCTGTTGTCACGGACAACACCGGCCGGTCGTGCCCGGCTGCCTGGTCTGGCTCGCTGATCCTGGGCAGCAGCAGGATGTCGGCTACGGTCACGGCTGGCATGACAACCTCCCTCGTTCCTATCCTGCCGGGCTAACAGTAATTGAACGCGCAACATTCCCGTCAGCCGCGAGGCCGGAGCGCGCTCGGCGATGTTGCTGACCGAGTGCGGGGCCGCAGCGGGGCTCGGGCGTCCCTAGCCGGCCGAGGCGCCCATGATGCCGTGCAGTATGAGTCCGGCCAGCATGTCCACCGCCTCGTCCGCGGTCGGCCGTGGCCCCAGTTCCGGCCGGCGGTCGGTCAGCCAGATAAGGGCGTACTGCGACATCAGGGCGACGATGGCCGAGGCCACCGCCAGCGGCTGGCCAGGGAGGCGCCCGCCGGCGGCCCTAACGTATTCCAGGTGCGCGGCCAGGTCGCGGAGCGTCGGTGCCATGAGCTCAAGCTGGCGGCGCGCGAAGTGCTCGTCGACCATCGCCGCCTGCTGCAGCGCGATTATCACCGCCGGGTTGCCCGTTACGAACGTCCAGAACTGGGCGACGTGCCAGCGCACCGCCTGGAGGCTGCTGAAATCCGGGTCATGATCGGGCATCGCCGCCCGGCGATCACCCTCGGCGAGCATGTCGGCCAGCAGCGCCTCAAGCAACTGCTCTTTGCTGTCGAAGTGGCTGTAGAAGGAGCCGGCGGCCCGGTCGGCCTCGGCGGTGATGTCGGTTATCTTCGCCCGGAGGTAGCCAACCTGCCCGAACACGCGCTTGGCCGCCTCCTTCAGCGCAGCCTCGGTTTCGGCCGCACGGGCCTTGCGCGTACCCGCCGCGATCTCGCTTCCGGGCATCACGCGCCTCCCGTCGTCCGGCCACTCCGCTAGTCCGCCACCAGCCCAGAGACAAGGCAAGCCAGCCGGCGCGAACTTGCCTGGGAGAGTAACAGCCTATATGGTGAATCTAAATTCACTGAATATAGATTCATCAACTGGAGGCAGCCATGACCACGCGCGAGACGCAGACCGAGCGGGCGGCACAGTCCCGGCCCGAGGCGCAGTCCCGGCCCGAGGCGCCCTCCCAGCGGGAGGCGCCCTCCCAGCGGGAGGCGCCCGCCCAGCGGGAGGCGCCCGCCCAGCGGGAGGCGCCCGCCCAGCGGGAGGCGCCCGCCCAGCGGGAGGCGCCCGCCCAGCGGGA
>JASHOL010000503.1 GCA_030041135.1 Streptosporangiaceae bacterium
GCCTGGCGCGCCTCGCCGGCGATGTTTGCCGCGACAACGTCGCCCTCGTATTCGCCGACGTGGGTAAGCGGCCAGATGCCGTTGACGTCGCCGATGGCCCAGAGGCGTTCGCCCGCGCGCAGGTATTCGTCAACCCGGATACCGTGCGGGCCTGGCTCGACGCCCACCGTGTCGAGGCCGATGTCCTCGACGCGCGGGCGCCGGCCTGTCGCCACCAGCACCCGGTCACCCCGTACCTCCGTGCCGTCATCCAGATGCAGGACATAGTCGTCACCGTCGAGCGAAGCCGCGGTGACGTGCTTGCCGAGCACCAGTTCAATCCCGTCCTGGCGCAACGCCGCGCCGAGCGCCTCGCCGAGCGCTGCCGCCTCGCGGTGGAGCACGCGGCCGGCGCCCTCGATGATCACCGCTTCGCCCCCCAGACGGCGCACCACCTGGGCCAGTTCGACCCCTGCGGGCCCGCCACCGAGCACCAGCAGGCGGCGGGGCACGGACTTCATGCTCGTCGCTTCTCGGGTGCCCCAGACTCCGTCGAGCTCGCGAAGCCCAGGAATCGGCGGCACCGTCGGCGAGGAGCCAGTCGCGATGACAATGTGGTCCGCGGTGTGCCGGGCGCCGTCGATTTCGATCACGCCGGGGCCGGCCAGCCGGCCGTTGCCCCGCAGCAAGTCGATATCGCGGTCGGCGAGCCACCGCTGCTGGCCGGAGTCGGAATAGTTCGACACCATGAAGTCTCGCCAGGCCAGCGCGGCCTGGACGTCGACTTGCGCGCTAGCGGCGGCTTCGCGCGCGCCCTGCACCGCCTCGCCAGGGCGCAGCAGCGTCTTCGACGGAATGCAGGCCCAGTAGGAGCATTCGCCGCCGACAAGCTCGCGCTCGACGATGGCGACGCGGAACCCTCGCGCGGCCAGCGCTGCGGCGCAGTGCTCACCCGGCGCCCCACCGCCGAACACGATCACGTCATAGTCGGTCATCTCGGCAGCTCCGGCCAAGCCCCGCCGCGTGAGCTGGACGACTCCGAAGTCGTTATCGAAGGGAAAGCCGGCCCGTAGAAGTCCTTGGCCCGCTCGACGTCAGCGACGGGCAACGCCACGACCTTGAGTTTCATGTCCACGACCCACCATTCTCTCTGCAGCCGGCAACGCCCGGCCACTGCCCGATCGCGTGCCGTGGGCTGGCTGGCGCCTGTCCTTTCCCGTCGCCAAAGTGGACTTTCATCAGGTACCGAGGAACAGCCCAGCGACCTCATACCCCAAGGCATGGTCCCTCAAGCTGCCTGCCCGCCGGTCCGCGAGCTACCCAACTGCATGGCGCTTGACCGTGCTAGCGAGGCGGAAGTGTGGGCATGCGCGCCGGCGGGCACGCCCAATGGCAGGCTCGCAGGTGTCCCCGGGGTGCATCCAGGCCCTAGGGAAAAGAGACATCCGCACGTCTGGGTGTGAGGTATTCAAGCGCAGGTCACTTGCTGGCCGGAAAAGGATCACCGAAGGGTAGTCGCAGTGCGCACACCGGTATGCGAGATGCTGGAGATCGAACAACCGATCGTCTTGGCGCCCATGGTCGACATTCCCGGGCTGGCTGCGGCGGTCTCGAACGCCGGTGCGCTCGGCATGGTCACGCTCACCTGGTCCGATGATATCGGAGCCGTCGTCAGGAAGACGGCGGCGCTGACCGCGTGGCCGTTCGGCGGCAACTTCGTGCTCACCGCAGATCGTCATCGTCCCCTTGACCAGGCCCTTGACGCGGGCTTGCGGATCGTCTCGTTTTTCCTGGGGGATCCCGGCGGCTACGTTCAGGCTGTGCACGACGCTGGGGGAATCGTGATGCACACGGTCGGCAGCGCCGAGGAAGCACGGCGAGCAGTCGACTCCGGCGTCGACGTGGTGGTCGCGCAGGGCTGGGAGGCCGGCGGCCACGTGGGGAGCACCGTCGCGACCCTGCCGCTGGTGCCCGCGGTGGTCGACGCGGTGGCCCCGGTGCCCGTGATCGCGGCCGGCGGGATCGGCGATGCTCGCGGAGTCGCCGCGGTGCTCGCCCTCGGCGCCCAGGCCGCATGGCTGGGCACCCGGTTCCTGATGGCCCGGGAGATGCCGATCCATGAGGACTACCGGCGCCGGCTGGTCGCCGCGGCCGAGACCGACCCGCAGTGGTACCCCAACCTGTACGACGTCGGGTGGCCGGACTCGCCGCACCGCGCCCTGCGCAACTCGACAGCCGCCGCGTGGGAGGCGGCGGGCTGCCCCCCAGACGACCAGCGGCCAGGAATAGGCGACGTGGTCGCGCACCTCGCCTCCGGCGAGGCAATCGTCCGCTACGAGGGAGCGCCGCCCATGATCGGGACCACCGGGGACATCGAAGCGCTCTCAATGTGGGCCGGGCAAGACGTCGCGCTCGCGCGGCACACACAGTCAGCAGCAGACATCGTGGCCGAACTCACCTCCCGCCTATGATCCAGCACGGAGGCGCTCGGACCGCGGTCGGGCGGGCACGCCCGCGCGCTGGCGGATATTGGCTTGACTTTGGACAAGGGTCAATACCTCCGGGACATGGAACAGGGACTGGGCACATGGGCCCAAGCCAGGGCGGCCGGCATTGACCGTGCCATTGTCCATAGCGACTTCACGAGAGAACATGACTTTTCGCTGGCGAGCTATCGAGTCGAGAGCCTGACTGAATTGCAAGATGTCATTCTTAATGTCACCTAAAGGAGCACCGCGACCTGACCATCGGCATGGGTTGTCTGTCGCGAGCGCGCCCTGGCGCCTTACCCGCTGTCGACGGAGATCTTCCAGATCGGCGACTCACTGCGAGCCGTCGGGCATACGCGGCCAGCGGCAGCCCTTCAGCAGGCTGACCCGGCCGTCTTTCGATACCCACGCGTTGCTGGATCATTCGAAGAATGCGGTGAGGGTTTCGGCTACCTGGTCTGGTTGTTCTTCAGCCAGGTAATGGCCGGTGCCGGGGATCTCGATGCCCCGGAAGGCGGTGGCCGTGTCGGCCAGGCTGGTCAGCAGGTCGGTGTGGCCGGGGAAATGCAGCGCGGCGATCGGAGTTGTCAGGCGCGGGTAGGTCGCCAGGTCGGCGATATCTTGCCCGAAGGTGCGATACCAGCTGCCAGCGGCACGGATTGCTCCGGCCCGTGAGTACGCGCGCGCGTAGACCTCCCGGTCGAAGTCGCCGATGGCGTCTGGATCCCGGAGATTTCGTGTGCACATGAAGTCGATGAGGTACCGGGCGCGGCCCGCCAGCAGCTGTTCGGGCAGCAGCTCTACCTGATTGAAGGCGAACCACCAGCGCTGCAGCCGTTCCCGTCCGGGTTCTGGGAGCAGCGTGAGATTGTATAGCCGCTGATCGGGATGGGGTTCTTCGAGCATCGCGAGTTTGCGGACCAGTTCGGGGTGGTTGGCGGCGAGGCTGAACGCGACCATCGATCCGATGTCGTGGCCGGCGAGATTCACCTGGTCGTGCCCGAGTTCGCGGATCAGGGCGGCAACGTCTGCCGCCATCGTCTTCTTGTCGTAACCCGTTGCGGGAACGTCAGAGCCGCCCATGCCGCGCAGGTCGACCACGATGACACGGTAGCGATCGTGCAGCAGCGGCATGATCTTCCGGGCCTGCCACCACGTCTGCGGCCATCCGGGCAGCAGCACCACCGGAAACCCGTGACCTCCGACGACATAGTGCAGCCAGGTGCCATTCACCTGGGCCGTAGCGCTGCGGAAGTTGCCGGGAAGTGAGCGAGCTAGGGCATCGTCGGAATGGGAACTCGAGGTCATGAACCGATTAAAACGGTTCACCTAGAACCTGTCAAACCAGTTCACGAGTATGATCGAGGGTGTGAGGTTCCGGGAAGGAGCGGGGCGACTGTGCCTCGATTACCTGCGCACGCTGCGGTGCGGGACGGTGGAAGAACTTCTCGATGCCACCGCGGTGGCGGCGTGGGCCGAGCAGTTCGGCCCTTTCGATGCGGTGGCGGTCCCACGAGGGGAAGGGCGTACCGAGGAAGCCTGGCGGCTGCGCGAGTCGATCCGGTCGCTCATCGATTCGGCGCGCCAGGTGACCCCCTGCCCGGCGCCTGCGCGGCGCACCGTCAACGCCGCCGCAGCGGTCCCACCCCCCGTTCCGGCACTGGACGCTGACGCACGGTTGCGCTGGCGTGCCGATGACCCGGTCCTCGCCACGCTGTCACTGGTTGCGCGTGACGCGCTCGATCTGATTTCGTCGCCGCTGCTGGCGCGCGTCCGGCAGTGTGCCGGAACCGGCTGCGGCGCACTGTTCATCGATTCCTCGCGTCCCGGTGTCAGGCGCTGGTGCTCCATGAACACCTGCGGGAACCGCGCCAAAAAAGAATCGATCAAAGCACGGCAGGCTCGGTGAGGCCCTGCTGCAGGTGAGTGCAGGAAGTCGCCCGGCAGGCGATCCGCGAGTACGTCGACGGCCATAGCCGTGGTGAGCTGCTCGATCGCGTGCTGGACGAAGAACTCCCTAGGCATGCGGAAGCGCTGGAACGCCTTGCTCAGTGATCTACCTGACGCTGCCGGAGTTGCTGCACGTCGCGGATAGGGCTCTGAGCAGCGAGCGCAGCGCGCCATCCCGCTCTGGTAGTCACGAGTAGATGACTCGGACATCGCGGTCTGCAGTCGCGTACGCGTCAGCAGCGCGGCAGCGCAACGTTCACCCTCAGCATG
>JASHOL010000504.1 GCA_030041135.1 Streptosporangiaceae bacterium
CCGTGCGGACGAACTTCGGGACGTCGGCGCGCAATCGTCCGGCTTCGGCCGGGCTTCTGCGGTCAAGCGATGCCGCGCGCGGGAACGAGGTGCGATTCCAGCGACTGTCGGCCGCCGGTCTGGAGCCTGCCCAGGTAGCCGAGATCGCCGTGGCCGGGATCCGCGAGTCGCGTTTTTACATCCTGACCTCGAGTAACCGGAACGAGGCCGTCCGCCGGCGCGGTGAGGAGATCGTCGCGGGGACCCCGCCCGCGCCGCCGTTTCCCTGACTCGGCTGCGGCCCTGCGCGTGTAGGTCAGCCGCGCTCGTCCTTAACCTCGACACCAAGCCGCTGGCTGAAGACGTCGGCGAGGCGACGAAGGTCGGGTACCGGGATCTCGAGGTCCGGGATGAGGGCTGAATCCGGCAGGAACCGCACCAGCGTTCCGGTCGCCCCGTCTTGAAGGATCGGGGCGAGATCCGTGACCGGGACGCCGCGCTCGTAGCGCTGGGTCCACGCCCCGTTCACGCGGCGGTTGGTGTGCACGAGCCAGGCGCTAAGCGCAGCGACGACCGACATTCCCCGGCGAGACTGGCCGTCGGGAAGAAGCGGCGGGTGAGGCGAGTCGAAGAACCTGATGTCCATGCTCGACATCACCGGCTTCTTCACTGCCGGTCCGGGGCCATCGCTGGCTGTGTCGGTCCCTCGTCCGTTGTCGAGGATCGATACGGACATGTCGGAGTACAGGGAGACGATGGCCTCTCCCGAGCCGGTGTGCTCTGCTTCGTCTGCCGCGTAGGCGAGCACTTCGAGCACGAGATGCAGAGGTCCGTTCGGTGCATAGACTGCGGGCTCGCCGCGAATCCGGCGGATGTGCTCATGATCCGCGCCGCTGGCCCAGACGTGAGTCGTGTCCCGACGGCTGGTCTCGGTCGGATGTCGCACCCGGCCAGTCTTCCATCTTCCGGCGGATCGGCCTGGCTCGATACGGTCGGCCTGCGCTTGGGCTCGGACGGCCCGCTCGGCCCGGCGGGCCGTGACTGCTCCCAGCCGTGACTTAGGGCACTGGACAAATTTCGCGGACGTGCGGCGTGTCGCTTCATGATCGAACAATTGTTCGTTACAGTAAGCCGTGATGGCTGTTATGTTATCTGTGCTCGTGCGGCGGCTATGAGAAGCGGCGGGCTGAGACTGTCGGAGGCAGCGCGTAGCGTCTCCGCCAGCATCTGATGACGGTGCAGGCTACGCACAACGCGAGTGGCTTGGCGTAGCCCTCTTCCCCACAGGAGCTCACATGGCACCGAACGACAAGGCGGGCAGCGGCAAGGGCGGCGACAGGGAGAAGTCCCTGGAGACCGCGCTCGCGCAGATCGAGCGTCAGTTCGGCCGCGGTGCGATCATGCGCCTTGGCGACGAGACCCGCGCCCCGGTGGAAGTGATCCCGACCGGCTCCATTTCGCTGGACGTCGCGCTCGGTGTCGGCGGATTCCCTCGTGGGCGAATTGTGGAGATATACGGACCTGAAAGCAGTGGAAAAACGTCTGTAGCCCTACATGCCGTAGCAAATGCGCAAAGATCGGGCGGGATCGCAGCGTTCATCGACGCCGAGCATGCGCTGGATCCGGACTACGCCAAGAAGCTCGGTGTCGACACCGACGCGCTGCTGGTCTCGCAGCCCGACACCGGTGAGCAGGCGCTTGAGATCGCGGACATGCTCATCCGTTCCGGAGCGATCGACATCATCGTCATCGACTCCGTCGCCGCCCTGGTACCGCGGGCCGAGATCGAGGGCGAGATGGGTGATAGCCATGTCGGCCTGCAGGCCCGGCTCATGTCCCAGGCTCTCCGTAAGATAGCGGGCGCACTAAACCAGACAAAGACTACGGCGATATTTATTAACCAGCTTAGGGAAAAGATCGGTGTAATGTTCGGGTGTATGGCCTACGGCACCCGAGTTACTCTTGCTGATGGCAGTCAGGAGAAGATCGGTAAGATCGTTAATCAGCGCATGAACGTGGAGGTACTTTCTTACGACCCGGTGACTTGCCAGATCGTTCCGCAGAAGATCGTTAACTGGTTCAACAACGGGCCGGCCGACCGCTTCCTGCAGTTCACGGTGGCCAAGTCAAGCGGGAACGGCAAGTCACAGTTCGCGGCGACAGAAAACCATCTTGTCCGGACTCCCGGCGGCTGGCGTCCGGCCGGTGCGCTAATCAAGGGCGACCGCGTCCTGGTCGCCGAGACGCGGCGGCTCAGCGAGCAGCAGATGCAGGTCATTCTCGGCTCGCTCATGGGAGACGGGAACCTTTCCCCGAACCGACGGGGCGGGACTGGAACGCGCTTCAGGCTTGGCCACGGTGCCAAGCAGGCCGCATACCTGGACTGGAAGGTCTCACTACTCGGCAACATCGGCTGGTCACGAACTACGAACGCCAAGGGCGCTGTCTTCGCGGACTTCACTCCGCTGCCTGAGCTATCTGAACTTCACGACGTCGTCTACTTCGGTGACAGAAAGAAGCACCTGACCTGGGATTACCTGAAGGCGCTCACTCCACTCGCGCTGGCGATCTGGTATATGGACGACGGCAGCTTCACACTCCGGTCGAAAGGGCTGCAGGAGCGAACGCAAGGCGGGTCAGGCCGTATCGAGATCTGCGTCGAGGCCATGAGCCCAGGATCACGCGACCGCTTGGTGCAATACCTGAAGGACACGCACAAGCTCGATGTACGGCTTCGGCTAGCGGGAAGCCTCAGGAAGGCCGTGCTAGTTTTCACTAGGGACGGTACCGAGAAATTCCAGAAACTGGTGGCTCCGTACATCCATCCCTCGATGGACTACAAGCTGTTGCCCCGGTTCCGGGAGCGCTTCAGCGTTCGGCCGGAGCTCGTGGAGCCGGAGTTGCGGCTTCAGCCAGCGAGAATCGTGGACATCCACGTGAAACCTCCAACACGCTCGATGAAGAGGTTCGACATAGAGGTGAAGGGTGGTCACAGCTATTTCGTCGATGGAGTCATGGTTCACAACAGCCCTGAGACGACAAGTGGCGGAAAGGCTCTAAAGTTCTATGCCTCAATTCGACTCGATATTCGCCGGATAGAAACTCTGAAAGATGGCACGGATTCCGTCGGAAACAGAACTCGCGTAAAGGTCGTAAAGAATAAGGTCTCGCCGCCATTCAAGGTCGCGGAATTCGATATTCTTTATGGAATTGGTATTAGCCGTGAGGGCGGGCTAATCGACCTCGGTGTCGAGCAGGGCATCGTCCGCAAGTCCGGTGCCTGGTACACCTACGACGGCGACCAGCTCGGGCAGGGCAAGGAGAACGCGCGGAACTTCCTGCGCGACAACCCGGACCTGGCGAACGAGATCGAGAAGAAGATCAAGGAAAAGCTGGGCGTCGGTGCGCGGCTGGACTCGGACGCCACGCCGAATGGGGCGGCGCCGCCGGCAAAGGGCCCCGGCCTAGCGTCGGTGACGAGCCTGCGCGGGGGCGAGTAAGCAGCGATGGCGGAGCGGGCGGGCCGGGCAGGAAGTTCGTCCTCCGGCTCGTCTGCCGGGCCGGGCCGATCGGAGGTCAGCGGACCGTTGGCCGACCGTGAGAAGGCCGACGGACCGGGCAGCCGACCGGCGAGACGCCGGGGTGGGGCCGGCAGCACCGCGCGGCGGGACAGGGCGCCGCGGGACTCCGACTTCGCGTGGAGCAGGCCCGGCGACCCAGAGGATGGCCCGGAGAAGGACGACCCCGAATCCGTCGCCCGCATCATCTGCCTGCGCATGCTGACCGCGGCGCCGCGGACGCAGGCCGAGCTGGCGACCGCGCTGCGGCGCCGCGGAGTGCCGGACGAGGCCGCGCAGGCG
>JASHOL010000505.1 GCA_030041135.1 Streptosporangiaceae bacterium
GCGCCCCAACGGGCATGCGGTCGACGGCGCTGGCCTGAGCCTGGCGATCGCGGCGACGCGCTGGCACCCCGAGGTCACCGACCAGCTCGTCGACCGGGCCATCGCCGCCGCCAGGGCCTGCGGAGTGGGCGAGCCGCTGGTCGTCCGCGTTCCCGGCGCCGTCGAGCTGCCGGTGGTCGCGGCCGAGCTGGCCCGACGCCACGACGCGGTCGCGTGCCTCGGCGCCGTCATCCGGGGCGGCACCCCGCACTTCGACTACGTCTGCGACGCGGTGACCTACGGCCTGTCCAGGGTGGCGCTGGACGCCGGGACTCCCGTCGGCAACGGTGTGCTCACCTGCGACACGCTCGAGCAGGCGATGGACCGCTGCGGCAGCGAGAAGAGCGCCGAGGACAAGGGCTGGGACGCCGTGATCGCCGCGCTCGAGACGGCCCTGGTCCTGCGGACCCTGCGAGGCTAGCCCGGTTCAGGAGGCCGAGTCCGACTGATGGTCCGTCAGCTCGGGAAAGCCGGACAACTCCCGCGCGAGGTCATCCGCGGCCCTCGCCGGGACCTTGATCGACACCGTTGGCTCCTGGGCCAGGTAGATGTTGACGGTGCGCCACCCCGTTCCGATCGTGGGTGCGGTCGCCTGGAGTATCCGGTCGCGGGCGACGTACCCGATGAACGAGCCCAGGCGCCATCCCGGCCTGACCGACCAGATCAGCAGGCGCTGATTGGATAGGCCGATGATCATGCGGGAGGCCAGCGGGAACATGGACTCCCGTGCCTGCGCCCGCAGGCGGCGGCGATGGGTCAGGTGTTCGGCGGCCAGGACGGCCAGCACCAGCTCGGCCGGCATCATGCCGCCAGAGGAGGACTGGGTGATCGCAGGAAAGATGGCCTTGAGTACTTCGCCGCGGCGTAGCTCGGACCTCGCTTCCGTGAGTATCGCCGTCCATCGCTGTCTACCCGGCATGTACAGATTATCGCCGATTTATGCCGTGCGTGCTGGGCAATTGCCCAGGTCACGCTGGGTCGTGGGGCCAAGTCGTGCAGGTGTGCAGCCGAAACGCCAGATATATCCGCCATGCCCGGTGCCATTCTCCGCCGAGCGTCGGCTGCGCATCGAGCGCCGTGCTCCGGCCGGACGCCGAGCGCGCTAACCGGAGTCCGCCCGAGGCCGGGGCGGCCGGCGTCAGCGACCCCAGGCGATTACCGGGCCGCGCGCCCGCACGAAGACCAGCGCGCCGGGCAGCAGCTGGGGCCCGCCTGATGTGCGGACGATGACCGTCTGGCCAGCAGCGGCATCGTCGGGCTGCACTCGCAGGACGGCGTCATGCCCGTAGTACTCGCAGGCGACGACGCGGCCGGCCAGGCAACCCGGTCCCTGGCTGTCCCCGGCGGCGAGTTCGCGCTCGGTGACCTCCAGCTGCTCCGGCCTGATTAGCACCGTTACCGCCCCGCCAGCCGGGGCGGTCGCCTGGCCGGACGCTGCGACGTTCAGCCGGCCGAGCACCGTGTCAACGACTTCGCCTGGATGCTCGCGGGCGCCGGCGGGGGTGTCGGCCGCGTGCTGCCAGACACCGGCCGGGTGGTCGGCGCCGACGAGGTGGCCTTCGATCAGGTTGGCGTCACCCACGAACCGGGCCAGCGCCGGGTCGGCCGGCCGCATGTACAGGTCCTCGGGCGCCGCGTACTGCACGATCCGGCCGTCGCGCAGCACCGCGACCCGGTCGGCCATCGACAGCGCCTCGTCCTGATCATGCGTGACCAGGATCGCGGTGGTCCCCGCCGACAAGCAGATCTGCTGGACGTCGGCGCGGACGCTGGCCCGCATGTACGCGTCCAGCGAGGCGAAGGGCTCATCCAGCAGGACCAGGTCGGGCTGGATGGCCAGCGCCCTGGCCAGCGCGACCCGCTGCTGCTGCCCGCCCGATAGCTGATGCGGATAGCGGTTCCCCAGCCCGGTGAGCCCGACGGCGTCCAGCAATTCCCCGATGCGCCGGCCCCGCCGTTCCTTCGGCGGCAGGCCGAAGCCGACGTTCGCGGCGACGGTCAGGTGCGGGAACAACGCGCCTTCCTGCGGCACGTAGCCGATGTGACGGCGCTCGGGCGGCACGTGGGCGGCACCGGGCCCGTCGACCACCCGGTCGCCGATCGTGATCGTGCCGGCGTCGGCCTGCTCGAACCCGGCCAGCAGCCGCAGCAGCGTGGTCTTGCCGCTGCCCGACGGCCCGAGAATGGCCGTGAACGCGCCCGCCGGCACGTCGAGGTCGACGCCGGTGAGCACCGGATGCGCTCCGAACGCCTTATGCAGGCCGGTAATCGACAGCTGCCTCATATGCTCATCCTTGCGCCTGCGCCGTCCGGTTGAAGAAGCGGCCAAGCACAATGCTCGGGAGTGCCGCCACTGCGATCATGACCAGGGCGAACGGTGCCGCCTGCGAGTTGGAGCCGCTCGACTGGTAATTCCAGAACTGCGTCGCCAGCGTCTGCACCCCGGTCGGCACGAGCACCAGGGTCGCGGTCAGTTCGGTGACGACCGAGAGGAAGACCAGGCAGAACGCCGCCATCAGGCCGGGCGTCGCCAGGCGCAGCGTCACCCGGCGGAAGGCGGCCAGCTGGGAGTGGCCGAGGGAGCGGGCGACATCGTCCAGGCTGGCCGGCGCGCGGGCGATGGCTGCCTTCACGCCGACCAGGGCGAGCGGGAAGAACATGATCACGTAGCAGATGATCAGCAGGGGCGCCGACGGGTAGCCGAAGCCGTGCAGGTCCTGCGCGGTGAAGTAGGTCAGCGCCAGCGCGATCACGATGCCAGGCATGGCCAGCACGAGGTAGGTGCTGCGCTCGAGAAAGCGCCGCGCGGCGCCGGTGTGCCGGATCGCGAGCACAGCCACCGGCAGGGCGAGCACGGTATCGGCGGCCGCGGCACACACGCCGTAGGCGGCGGTGTGCCACGCCGCATCCAGCATCGACACGCTGACCGAGTTTGTGATCGCGGGCGGGCCGCCCTGCACGATCAGGAATATGCACTCACCGACCGGCACGCCGAGCGAGAGCAGCACCAGCAGGCCTACCCCTAGCAGGGCCGGGACCGTCCCGCGGCCGAGCCGCAGCGGTGGCGCCACCCGCTGCGCCATCGGCCCCGACCGCGATACCCGGCCCCGGCCGCCCAGGCTGGCCTCCCCGGCCAGCACGGCCAGGCTGATCACGACCAGCACGAGCGAGAGCCCGCAGGCGGTCGGCACGCCTATGGGCAGCTGGAGTTCGGTAAAGATCTCGGTGGTGAAGGTCTGGTAGCCGATCATCTCGAATGCGCCATACTCGGCCAGCAGCACGAGGGTCACCAGCAGGCAGCCACCCAGGATCGCGCCCTTGGCCTGCCCAAGCGTGATCCGGACGAACGTGCGCAGCCGGCCCACGCCGAGGCTGCGCGCGACCTCTTCCTGGCCTGGATCGGCGGCGCGCAGGCTGGCTGCGACCGGCAGGTACACGAGAGGGTAGACAGCCAGCGTCATCACCAGCACCGCGCCGCGGAAGTTCGAGACCCAGGTCGACAGCGAGAACCAGCCGAACGCCACCACGAAGTCCGGGATCGCGAGCGGCACGACAAGCAGGACGGCCCAGACCCGGCGGCCGGGCAGGTCCGTGCGCTCGACCAGCCAGGCCGCTGCGGTTCCGATAACGGCGCACAAGACGGTAACGACGACGGTCAGCCGGACCGTGTTCCACAGCAGCATGCCGGTCAGGGGCCGGAAGACCTGGCCGGCGATGGTACCGACGCCGGCGTGAGCCGACTCGAGCAGCAGGAAGACCAGCGGCACAGCCAGCAGCGCCGCGATAGTCATGCTGACCGTGAGCAGTCCTACCGGCCGGCGCGCCCGGCGGGCCGGCACTACCGTCAGCGTCTGCGAGGCCGGCCTGGCCTCGGCCACGCTCACGGGACTGGCTCCGTTCCCGGCGGCAACGATCTCACCGATCCGT
The DNA here is from genome assembly GCA_030041135.1 of Streptosporangiaceae bacterium. GTDB lineage: Bacteria > Actinomycetota > Actinomycetes > Streptosporangiales > Streptosporangiaceae > JAJYUU01. The sequence continues at coordinate 3,967 of JASHOL010000505.1, forward strand.
GGTCACAGCAGGCCGGCCTCACGCATCAGGTCGAGCGCCTCGCTGCCCGTCCCGAGCTCAGCGATCGTGATGGGATATGGCTGGAGCTGGCTGAACGGGGTCTCCCCGGTCTTGGTCGTCACCCCCGACGCGATTGGGTACTCGAAGCTCAGCGACTGGTTGGGGCCGAAGCCCGGGCTCGCGATGATCTCCTGGCCCTGCTTGCTGACCAGGAACGCGAGGAACTTCTGCGCCGCCGCCTGGTGCTTGCTCGACTTCAGGATTGCCGCGCCGGACACGTCGAGCACGTATCCCGGATCGCCGGGAGCGAAGTATGTGATCTTGGAGTGTATGTTGCCGGCGCCGATCTCCGCGCGCATCCGGTACCAGTAGTACTGGTTGATAACGCCGAAGGCGACGGCTCCGCGGTTGACTTCGTCGGCGATGTCCTCGTTGGCCTCGTAGATGTGCCCGCCGGCATTGGCGTAGATCCTCTTCAGCCAGGTGAGGGTGGCGGCCTTGCCGTACTGGCGCAGGTAGGCGGTCACGATGGGCTGGAAGTCGGTCTCCTGCGGGGCCAGTGCCAGCTTGCCGCTGTACTGCGGGTCCGCGAGCTGGCTGACGTGTGTCGGCAGCTGGCTGGCGGAGATCAGGCTCGGGTTGTAGATGATCACGCTGACCCTGGCCGACACGCCGACCCAGTCACCCTCGGGCGAGTTGAACCGGCTCGGCGTCGCCGCGAGCGTGCTCGGGTCCACCTTAGCCAGCAGCCCCTTCTGCTGCAGGGCCTCAAGCGGCGGCGAGTTCTCGGTGAAGATCACGTCGGCCGGGGAGTTGCTGCCCTCGGTAGCGATCTGGTCGGCGAGCACGTCCTCGTCGTCGTCTCGGGTCACGACCTGGATCCCGGTCTTCTTCTCGAACGCCGCGATCAGGTTCTCTGCCGTCTGCTCGTGCTGGCCGTTGTACAGCACGAGCGTGTCCTGGCCTGCGGCGCCTCCGCACGCGGCCAGCGGCACGCAGACGGCCAGGACCGCGACGGCCGCCGCCATAGCGCCGGCTAGCCGCCTCACGTGCCCGCTCCAGCGCCGGGGCAGAGCTTATTCATGTACGCGGCCGCGGCGAGGACCGCGCTGGTCGCGGCCTCGCTCTTGCCGTTATCGGCGAAGAACGCCGCATAGGAGCTCGCGAGCCTGCTGATAGCGGTCCGGAGCTGGGAGTCAGATGTGTGCACCTGGCGCAGCGGCAGGATCTGCGCCTCCGCGTACCCGACTGGGTCCTGCGTCGGGTCAGGGCCGTCCGATAGCACCGCACCGACCTGCTGGCACGTCTTGGCGGAGGCCGCGGCGAGGGCCGCGTTGCCGGAACTGCTGCACGCCGGCAGCGCCAGCGCCAGCCCGGCGCAGATCGCCATCGGAATGGCCGCGGCGCGCCAGCCGTGAGAGTGCCGTGGCTGGCGAAGATCGGCGCCTGGCCGGGCCACACGCGCGTCCGGGGATGCCGGCGAGACGATCATTCGATCCTTCCAGGCATGGCGGTCCGTTCAGCCGCAACAGTGTAGCTTAGCCTTACCTAAGTCTCCTGTAGTTAGGTTAGCCTAACAGCGCTCGCCAAAGCGGGCGGATGTGGGAAGCGTCACGATCCAAACCGGCTAAAAGCGGTCGCGCTGCCAGACCGTACGAACTAGGCATTGCCGCGGCCATGCTGTCGGGCTCGAGGTCCGATCCGTGCGCGGATTCAAGGCCGGCTGAGTGCCGCGGACGCCCGGAGGATGTTCTGCCCGGTGGGCCGCCGGCCAGTCGCGGGAATTGCGGAACTCGGCGAGAGCGTTGCCCCGCTATTGCGGCGGCCGGACGGGTCGCGCGGCGTCTCGCGGCATCGCCCGGCCCGGCGGCCCCGCACGTAGGCTGGGCGTATGGACGCCGACGGGTCCGAGGTGACGGTTAGTGCGCGACATTCTTGACTCCATCACCAAATGGTGGGAAGCGGGCGAGAACTTTGGTCTCGCGACCGTGGTGCGGACGTTCAGCAGCGCGCCCAGGGAGCCAGGTGCGTCGATGGCCGTCTCGCCGGATGGAGAGGTTGTCGGCAGTGTGTCGGGCGGCTGTGTCGAGGGTGCTGTCTACGACCTCGCGGGCGAGGTCAGCGCGAGCGGCCAGCCCGTGCTCCGGCGCTACGGGATCAGCGACGACGACGCGTTCGCGGTCGGCCTGACCTGCGGCGGGATCATCGATATCTTCGTCGAGCCAGCCAGCCGCGAACGTTTCAGCCACCTAGGTGAGATCGCGGCGGCAGTCCGGCACGAAGTTCCGGTCGCGCTCGCGACGGTCATCGAGGGTCCGGGCGAGATTGGCGCGCGGCGGATGATCTGGGAGGACCAGAGGGCCAGCGGGACGCTGGGCGCGGGTGACCGGCTCGACCAGGCGGTGGACGATGACGCCCGCGGCATGCTGGCCCAAGGGCTGACCGGCGTGCGGCGCTACGGACCCGACGGCGAGAGGCGCCGGGAGGAACTTGCGGTGTTCGTCCAGTCCTTCGCCCCGGCGCCGCGGATGCTGGTGTTCGGCGCGATTGACTTCGCGGCCGCAGTGGCCAGGGCGGGCAAATTCCTCGGCTACCGGGTGACGGTCTGCGATGCGCGGCCGGTATTCGCGACCGCGTCAAGGTTCCCCGACGCCGACGAGGTCGTGACCGACTGGCCGCACCGGTACCTGTCGGGCACCAGCACCGACGAGCGGACCGTGATCTGCGTGCTGACCCATGACCCGAAGTTCGACGTCCCGCTGCTTGAGGTGGCGCTGCGCCGGCCGGCTGCCTACATCGGCGCGATGGGCAGCAGGCGGACGCACGATGACAGGCTGGCGCGCTTGCGCGAGGCCGGGGTGACCGATGCCGAGCTGGCCAGGCTCCGCTCGCCGATCGGGCTGGACCTGGGCGCCCGGACGCCAGAGGAGACCGCGATCGCGATCGCCGCCGAGCTAATCCAGCTGCGCTGGGGCGGTACCGGCCAGCCGCTGACCCAGACGACGGGGCGGATCCACCACGGTCGCATGGGCCTGGAAGGAACGGGTCAGGGACGGGGCGGCCAGGGCCCGGCCTCTGACGTGCTTGACGGAACCGGCCAGCCGGCCGAGCGGACCGCCTGACCCGTGCCAGACAGCGTCGCCGGCATCCTGCTGGCCGCGGGGGACGGTAGCAGGCTGGGCCGGCCCAAGGCCCTGGTCACGATCGCCGGCCAGTCACTGGCGGCCCGCGGCGCAGCGATGCTGCGAGCCGGCGGCACCGACCCGGTCATCGTGGTGACCGGCGCGGCCGCCGTCGACCTGGCCGAGGCCCGGAGCGTACACAATCCGCGCTGGCGGACCGGCATGGGCTCGTCGATGGCCGCCGGGCTGACCGCCATTCCTGACCACTGCGGGGCCGCGGTAATCGCGCTCGCCGACCAGCCGCTCGTCGGCTCGGCGGCCGTCCGGCGGCTGATTGGCGCCTTCGAGCAGGGCGCGAGCATCGTGGTGGCCTGCTACTCCGGCCGGCCGAGGAACCCGGTGCTGCTGGCCCGCGAGCACTGGTCGCGGGCGATCGAGTTCGCCGTCGGGGACGAGGGCGCCCGGTCGTTCCTGCGCTCTTGCCCGGAGCTGGTGACGCTCGTGGAATGCGGCGACACGGGCCGACCGGACGACATCGATACGCCAGAGGACCTCGAGCGGATCGGACGGCTGCTCGGCCGAGATGAGCCCGTTTCCTAAGAGGCAATCGCCTGCAGGCCCCACTGATGGACCACGCTCTCGCCTGGCTCAATTGTGAGCAGGTCTGTCCCGGTCACGAAGGCGTTCGGAGGGCAGGTCATCGGCTCGATCGCCAGTGCCCGGCGACGCCGGTCGGCGCCGAGCGAATCGCCGGTGAATGCCTGCAGCCAGGTGTAACCCTCACCCGCCCACAGCGCCAGCGACGCGGCGGGCCCGGTCAGGCCGGCCCATGCCCGCCTGGCCGTGTCCCTGGTGAGCCCGGTGAGGGCGTGATCGAGCCTGGTCGAGCCGATCAGCCGACCCGCACGGAAGTCGAACTCGGTGCCCGTGACGTCCCGCGGCTCGCCGACCGGGATGCCGCGGTCATCGGCCGGCTGCCAGCGCCCGGCCGGCAGCCTGAGGGCGCACTCGTCGACCAGGCCGGCGCTCGCCCGAAGGTAGGGATGTGATCCCGTGCCGTACGGCGCGGGGCGGTTGCCGGCGTTGTCCGCGATCACTGTCACCTCGAGCCCGTCCGTCGCGCTGAGCCGGTACAGCGCCCTCAGGTCCAGGCAGAACGGGTAGCCGGGGCGGCCAAGCAGCCGGAGCCCAAGTTCGAGTACGTCGTCGCGGACCGCGATGAGCTGCCAGCTTGCCCACCGGGTCAAGCCGTGGATGGCGTTGCCGGCCGCGGGCTCGGACAGGTCAAGCTGGAGATCCTGCCCGCCGAACGAGTAGCGGCCGTGGTCAACCCGGTTCGGCCAGGGGACGAGCAACTCGCCCGCGCCGCCGGGCGGAACCTGGTCTGCCTCGTACCCGGCAATCAGCGGCGTATCGCCAAGTCGCAGGCTTCGCAGGTTCGCGCCGAGTTCGGTAATGGTCGCGTGGTAGTCCCCGGCGCTGATCTCATACTGGGTCCCCGTGAGCGGGGTGGCTGGCTTGGGCATGGTCCCTATAGTGCCGCAGAAGGCCGGGACCAGGTGGCGGCAGGCGACCCAGGTCGCAGACGGTGGCCAAGTGCCGGCGGGGCTGCTTGGGGAGCGGGGGACCTTCAGCCCCGCCGGCACTTTGCACCATAGCTGTCGTGACTGTGCATCGGTGCGAAGTTGAGCAACACCGCAGCTAGTTATGCTCTGTCATTGAGGGCTGGCTTCCCCAGCCGGAATCCGTGCATAGCGGCGGAGCGGCCGCGGGCGGATAACAACCCGCGACCGGCCTGTGATCACCGGGCACCCGCAAAACCGCGCTAACTCGGGCACCCTGGGCCGGCCGCCAGTACCGCAACACCGGCGCCTAGCCGCAATCCCATCACCCAGAAGTTTCCAAACCACGCCAGCCCGGCATCACCGAGCCACCCGCTTAAGCCGCAAACGGCACCTGGGGGCAGCCTACTGCCACTCTTGTGGCAGCAGGTTTACCTGCGATGCTGTTCGGGCCGTGGCCATGCGGCAGCAAAGCGCCCTCCGATGCCGTTCCGCCGGGCCGCATTCCTGCGCCAGGGCCGGAAGGCTGTGCTGAAGTGCCCGGACCGCATCGCTCAGAAGCTGCTGACGCCGCAGCGCGACGAGAGGCTCGCGCGGTGCTCGTCAAGGTCCCAGCATTTCAGCGTCGGCTTCCGATGTAGCTGGCGAAGGCGACAATATTGCCCAGGTAATGGCCTGTCTTCCGGTCAAATACACCGCCGCAGGTAATCAGCCGCAGAGTAGGCCAGCTGGTATAGCCGAATACTCGGTCAGTGGGGAACTTTGCCTTCTGAAACAGCACAATGGAGTAAGTCTCGAAAATCGCGATGCGGCCGTTGCGCAAGTGGACGAAAATCTCGGCACCTGGCCGCACCTTGCCCAGGTTGTAGAAGACGGCCGGCCCGACCTTTGCCGCATCGACGTGGCCGAGTATGGCCGCCGCGCCTGGCTGGCCCGGAGCAGGTCCCCGGTCGTACCAGCCCGTCACCATCGGCGTGCTGAGGGGCGGCACAGCAACCGTGCCGTTGGGATTGAGCCCGAGCGAGATGACCTTTGCGTCCACGTGGATTGACGGAATGTCGATGCTGACCGGCACGGACCGGCCGAGCATTTCGTGCTTACCCCTCCCCGGCATTGCCGTGAGATCTGATCGCCTCGCCGCCCAGGCAGGCGGTACCGGTGGTGGTGACCAGCGGAGAGTGTCGTGGCCGTAAAAGGCGACCACCATCCCGACGGCGATCAGGACGACCGCCGCCACGTTCAGCCACGAGATCCGCTGCACGGCCGCATCAGGCCTAGCTCTTGATCGCTCGCAGGCCGGACCGCGCTGTCGCGGACATGATCTTCCCCCGGAGGTCGGCGTGCCGAAGTGCCGGTCTCATTCCCGCCAGCCGACCGGTCTATGCCCCCGCTAGCGAGGGGGGCGGGCGAAAGGCGGCCCCGGATGCGGCGCCAGTGTGCCGGTCCTGACCGCCTCGGCGGCCAGGACCCCGAAGAGGTAAAAGCAGGCCGACTCCTCGGTAGAGAAGAGCTGCAGCTCGTGGCGGTTGCCATTGGCCGAGTGAAAGACCGCGAAGCCCTGCTCCGTCTCCACCAGGCAGAGGGCGCCCTCAACCTCTTCCCCGACCGCGTACGCGTCGGCCGGGATCGCGGCGAGGTTGGCCAGTTCGGCGAACAGGCGCTCGGTGGCCAGCCTGCGTCGGACGGAGCGGCGCGGGTGGTCCAGGCCGGGCTCGGACGCGGGCGGATTGGCCACGTCGGCGGTTGTGTACGCGGCCACGGGCTGGGCTCCCGTGGTGGTTTCAGCAAGCCGGGTGGCTTGCCCCGCTTGAGCGTCCGGGGCCAGCAGGGGCACGCCCGCCGGCGGCGACCCGCCGGCCAGGCTGGCGGGCGGAGCTGAGAAGGCGGCTTGAGCGGCCAGGTCGGCTGATGTCCTGGCGCCAGGCCCGCCTGCTCCCTGGGCGGCCGGAGCCGCCGATGTCTGGGCGCCTGGACCGGCCGCGGCCGACGGACCGCCTGCTGCCGAGAACGCTGAACTGTCCTCCGCCGACACGGGCCGCGAGGCCTGAGTAGCCGCGGCGGTCTCTGGCCCCTGAGCGGCAGCACCGACCATTGCCGGTTCTGGTGCCAGGCGAGTGGCAGCTCCCTGGTCGCCGGCGGGCGGCGAGGTGGCCGGACTGGCCGGAACGGCGGCGGCCGCGCGCCGCTGTGCGGAGGTCTCGCGGGGGCGGCGGCGCGACTCGGTGGCCGCCCGCATGGCCGCAGCCTCCACCGGCAGCGGAGGTTCCTCGGCCGGCGTCGGGCCGGCCGCTGCGACATCTGCCTGTCCGCCCTCGTAGCCCGGGCGCGCGAAGGAGCCACTGTCCTCCGCCCGCGGGAACGAACCGGTGTCCGCCGGCCGGGCGGACCAGGAAAACGAGCCGGAATCCGACGAGGTCCGGTATCCGATCGGCCCGGATGGCAGATAACCGGGCGACGTTCCGGCCGGCGTGGAAGACAGGTAGCCGGAAGACTCAGCCGACGGGTATCCCGAGTAGTCAGCGGCGCCGGCCTGCGGGTAGTCGGGCCGCCTGGCCAGGTTCGGCAACGAGCCGCGCGGCGCCGCCTTCCCCGGGAACTCGGTCCGCTCTTCGATGATGTCGCTGACCTCGTTCCTCGCAGCGACGAGTTCGTACACGCCCCGGTCCACCTGCCAGTAGCCGAGCCGTTCGGCCTGATGGGCATCGTGCCCCAGGTAGCCGATGTGGAGCCGGTCGCCGAGATCGTCAAGCACCATGCAGCGCGCACCGCGGAATACTCCGACCGGCCTGGATTCCCAGACAGCCTGGACGTCGCGGATCTCTACCTGCTTACGCCAATGGCCCGTGGCAGGCTCGAAGCCGAGGTCCTCGGGTGGCGGGCAGGCGGCGAACAGCACGATGTCACCGTCGGTCGGCCCGACGCCCGCCTCGAACGGCGACCCTTGGTAGCTCGCCATCAGTCGGTAACGCACAACTCCGACCCTTCTGCCGGGCGCAGCCACACCTGACCGTCATAGCGGGCGATGAAATCAGACCCGTCCGCTGTGACTCGGTGGATCTCGGCGCCGACCGGCACGGGAATGGGCTCGGTGTAATACTCGGCCACGGATGGGGTCAGGTCCGAGGTGTAGCCGGTCCCGGTGAACGGTGGCTTCATGGTCCAGTCGCCGCCGCTGTCAGGTGACAGGGGGACCTGGTAGGCCTGCGACCCCACGGCGCGCCACCTCAGCACGTACACCTCGGCCATGTCCCGGCTGAAGTCCGAGCCCTCGTAGCCGAGGCCGAACGCATCATAGAAAGCTCCGGGACTGGTAAACGCGCTGTCGGCAACCCGGTGCACAAAACCGGAAATGATCGACCTGCGACCAGTGAGGTAGGGCTCCACCATCCGTGGCGGGATGGCCTTGTGCATCAGGGTTCCCGGATCGACTGGCGGGGGAACCTGGTCAACCTGGCGCACATCATCCCCTGTGCTAAGACTCACCTTCCGTCTCATGAGACTCTCATATCGCGAAATGCGTCCTCAACTGTTCTGCCCAGCTTGTAGTGTCCGCGCCAGGCTACCGCCGGGTACGAGCACGCGGGTCGGCAGGCGACCAGGCGAGACTGCGATGCTGGCCGGCCGCGCGGCTACAGTGAGCCGGTGGTTCAGCTCAGCGCAGGCGACCCGAGATTCCGGTCCGACAGCGGTGCGGCCGACCCGGCCGTGACCGCGGCGCTCGCGCACTATGCGGCCGGCACCGGCACCGAGCACGCCGCCCTGGCCGCGCTGGCGGCTGCCCGCCTGCTCGTGCCGGTCGTTGCCCTCCGTCCCGATGACCTCATACCAGGCGATGGGGACACGTCCGGCGATCAGGACAGGCCGGCTCCCGCCGAGACGCACGGCGGTGCCGAGAAGACCAGCGAGATGGCCGTGCCAGCCATCGTCGGCAGCGACGGCCGCCGGGCTTTGCCCGCATTCACCGGCCTGGAGGCACTCTGGCGCTGGCGGCGCGATGCCAGGCCGGTGCCGGTTCCCGCGGCCGCCGTGTGGCAGTCGGCGGTTCAGGACTCGCAGGCCGTGATCGTTGACGTCGCCGGGCCGGTGCCGCTTGCGGTCGAGGGGGCAAGGCTCGCGGCGCTGGCCAGTGGCGCTGCCGTGCCGCGCCTGCACGAGGACCCTGACGTTCGCTCCGCTGTGGCGGCTGTTGCCGCCGGCCTGCCGCCTGGCCTGCGCATCCGGCTAGGTCCGCCGCAGGGCGACGCAGATCTCACGCTTGAGCTCACGCCTGCCGACCCGACCGCGGCCGAGCCCGTGACCGAGGATGCGGCCAGGGCGTTCGCGGACGAGGTGGCAACGCGGCTTGGCGGGCGGATCAGGTGCGGGATCGCGCTGGTGATCCCGGCCGGATGGCCGCCTGGTCGGGGCCAGCGAACCTGATCGGGTCGCGGGGTGGCCGGCCGGACTACCATCACCAAGCGTGCAGGCAGAAAGCCTTCCGCAAATCGCCGGCGAACTCTATGGGCTAGTCCCGGCCCAATTCACCGCGGCCAGGGACTCCCGCGCGCAGCAAGCCAGGGCGGCCGGGCAGCGTGAGACGGCGGCGGAGATCAAGAAACTGCCCAGGCCGACGGCCGGTGCCTGGCTGGTGAACCAGCTCGTCCGCGGCGCTCCGGCGCAGATGGATCAGCTGTTCGAGCTCGGCCAGGCGCTGCAGGACGCGCAGCGCGAGCTTGACGGCGAGCGCCTGCGCGAATTGTCGGCCCAGCGGCGGCAGGTCATCAACGAGCTGGTGCCAGAGGCCGCCCGGCTGGCGGCGGCAGCGGGCCTGCCGGCCAGCGCGGCGGTCCTTGGTGAGGTCAGGGCCACGCTGGAGGCCGCCCTGGCCGACCCGGCGGCGGGC
>JASHOL010000506.1 GCA_030041135.1 Streptosporangiaceae bacterium
GCCGTCGCGCGCGTGCCGTGCCAGCCAGGGCACGACGAACAGCGGGCCGCTCGGCGCGGTCTTGCGCGGGATCTGCCGCTCGACCCAGCGGAAGGCCGGCGCGGGCAGGTAACGCCGCATGACCGGCAGGAGCTGTGTTTCCTCGTCGGCGATGTGCTCAACAGCCAGGTCGCGCAGTTCGCCGATCGACGCCTGCAGCGCGGCGGTGCCGGTGCCCGGCTCGGCGGCAAACCACGCCAGCGCGTGCTCGGCCCGGCCTGCCGCTTCCTCGACGACCACGCGGTCGTCGGCCAGCGGGACCAGGTCCACGGCCTCACGCGCGGTCGCGGCGATGAGCGGCCAGATGATGTCGTTCTCGTTCTCGTGATGAGCCCGGATCGCCGCGAGCAGCGCGGCTGTGTAACGGCCGAGTGCCCGCGCCGCCGGGGGCTCGAGTTCACCGGTCGCGGCGAGCCGGGTCGCCAGCCGGTCCAGGTCCTGGCGGATCGCCCGGTGGGTCACCACCAGGGAGGTCAGGTCCGGCTCGGGCTCGTGCGAGGTCCGGGGCCTCAGGGACGGCGTGCTGGTCATGGGCCGAGTCTTGGCCTCGCCACTGGCGGCTGACTTGGTGGCGACTTGCGGCCGACTTGAAACGCCTGTCAGGCTGGAACTTGATCGTCTTGACAGCGGGGTGGAAGTGATCAGAGTCCGGGTGCTCGGCCCGCTGGAAGTCACGATCCAGGGCGCCCCGGCCGAGGTCGGGGGGCCGCGGCAACGGTGCGTGCTGGCCCGGCTGGTCGCCGCCCGCGGCCAGGTGGTGTCGGCCGACCGGCTGATCGATGACCTGTACCCAGGCGAGGCGCCGCCGAAGGCGCTGGCGGGCGTCCAGTCCTACGTGTCCCACCTGCGCCGGGTGCTGGAGCCGGGCCGGGCGGCTCGCGCTCCGGCCACCGTCCTGGTCACATCGGCCCCGGGGTATGCGATACGACTCGACGACGATGCCGTGGACGCCTGGGCCTTCGAGTACGAGGTGCACCAGGCCGCCAAGCTGGACGACCCCGCCGCGGTGCACGCACGGCTGTCGGCAGCGCTCGGGGCCTGGCGCGGCGCGGCGTTCGAGGAGTTCGGTGGCCTGCCATGGGCGGACCTCGAAACCGCCAGGCTGAACGAACTGCGCCTCGTGGCGACCGAGCAGCTGGCCGGCGCGGCGATGCGGCTCGGCCGCGCGGCCCAGGTCGTCCCGGACCTGAGCAGGCTGACGACCGAGCACCCGCTGCGAGAGGAGGCGTGGCGCCTGCTCGCGCTGGCGCAGTATCAGTCCGGGCGCCAGGGTGACGCGCTCGCCACGCTCCGCCGCGCCCGCGCCCGGCTAGCCGACGAACTCGGCGTCGATCCGGGGCCGGCCCTGCGCCACCTTGAGGACGCCATTCTTGCCCAGGCACCGGAGCTGTCCCTCCCTGCTGCTCGCCGGCCGCGGCCGGCCGAGGCCGCGGGCCCGACCCGCCGCGACACGGCGCATCTTGATCCACCGGCGTTTTTCGGCCGGGATCGTGAGCTCGACCAGCTGGTGCGGGCAGCCGGGGAGGCGGCCGCGGGCCGGCTGAGGATCGCCCTGGTGGCCGGTGAGGCCGGTGCCGGTAAGACCGCCCTGGCCGGCCAGCTCGGACGGCAGCTGGCGGCCGACGGCTGGATGATCACCACCGGACGCTGCCCCGAGCACGAAGGCGCCCCGCCCGGCTGGGCCTGGGCACAGGCGCTCGGGAGCCTGGCCAGCAGCGCCCCGCCGAGCTCGGCCGAGCCGCTGGCCGCGCTGCTGTCCGACACTCAGGACGACCCGGCAGACGCAACCGCGGCCAGATTCCGGCTACACCAGGCCGTCGCCGGTTATCTGGGGGACGTCAGCCGCACGGCCCCGCTGCTGGTCGTGCTCGATGACCTCCACCGGGCCGACGGCGAGACGCTCGCGATCCTCATCCGACTCACCGCGTACCTGGCCACGGCCAGCGTCCTGATCCTGGCGACCTACCGGCCCGACGAGCAAAACGAGCAGCTGCCTGCCTGCCTGGCCACGCTGGCCGGCCGCGAGCCGCTCCGCATCACGCTCGGCGGCCTCGATGCCATCGCCGCCGGTCAGCTGATCGCGGCCACGTGCACCACCCCCGTCGACGGGACAACGTCACGGGCGATCACCAGGCGTACCGGCGGCAACCCGTTCTTTCTCAGGGAAGCCGCCCGGCTGCTGGACTCGGAAGGCGCGCCAACAGCCATCAGCAGCGTGCCTGCCGGAGTGCGCGACGTCCTTGAGCGCCGGATCGCCCGGCTCCCCGCCAGCGCCCAGACCATACTGCGGCAGGCCGCCGTGATCGGCACCGAGACCGATGTCGACGTGCTCGCCGCGGTCTGCGGTGCCGAGGAGCACGTACTCCTTGACGCTGTCGAGGCCGGGCTGCTCACCGGCCTGATCACCGAGCCCGCGGCAGGCCAGATCCGGTTCGCGCACGCCCTGGTCCGCGACACGCTCTACGGCGGCCTGTCCCGGCTGCGCCGCTCGCGGCTGCACGCCCTCGCCGCAGCAGCGATCGAACGGCACCGCCCAGGCGACGTCGCCGCGCTCGCCTATCACTTCAGCCAGGCCAGGACCGATCCGGCGACCGCGGCTCGGTACTCCAGGCTGGCTGCCAGGCAGGCCGAGCAGCGGCTGGCTTACCGCGAGGCCGCCCTCCTGTGGGAGCAGGCCCTCACGTGCCTCGACCTGGCCGGTGCGCCCATGGCCAGGGACCGGATCGACCTGCTGCTCGGCCTGATCAGCATCCTGCAGCGGACCGGCCAAGTCGAGCGCGCCCGTTCCTACCGCGGCGATGCCGTCCGCGCCGCGCTTCCTCTCGACGACCCGGTCTTGCTCGCCGAGGCGATCACCTCGTTCGACCGGGCCAGGCAGTGGCAGCTCAGCGAGTACGGTGCCGTCGACCGCGAGCTGGCCGACACGGTTGAGGCAACGCTCGCCCGGCTGCCGCCCGGCGATCACCCGCTCCGGTGCCGGCTGCTCGCCACCCTGGCCTTCGAACTGCCGGCCGGCGCGGACGGGCCCGACTCCGAGCGCGGCTACCAGGCCTCGGCGCAGGCATTGGAGATGGCCAGGCGCCTCGGCGATCCCGGTGCGCTGAGAACAGCCATCCACTGCCGTCAGCTTCAGAGCTTCCGTTACGACGGCCAGGCTGAGCGCCTGAGCCTGGGCGCGGAGCTACTCGCTCTGCCCGACCAGCCGGTGCGTGTTCAGGCGCTCGCCCACGAGATGCTCATGCGGGCCAACAGCGGCATCGCCGACTTCGACGCCGCCGACCGGCACGGGGACATGGCCACCCGCATCGCGAATCAATTCGATCTCCCGCTCGTCGCGAGCACTACCCGGTTCTATCGCGCCATGCGCAAAGCCGTAGCCGGTGACCTAGCCGCTGCCGACGAGCTGTACCTGAGCGCGGCACGTCAGAGCGAGAGCCTCGCCATCTGGCGGAACGGGGCGAATCAGAGCGTGCTCGGACGATTCTGCCTGCGGGTTATGGAGGACAGGGCGGGCCAGATAGCGGACGAGCTTGCGGTCTACTATCTCCCGCCGGACGGTTCGCCGGCATTCGCCGAGGCGTACGCGCTCGCGCTCGCCGCCGCCGGACGCGTCCCTGAGGCCCGCACGGTGGCCGGCGCCCCGCGGCCGATCCAGCGGGACCGGTTCTGGCTGCTCCGGACCGGTGTCCGCGGCCTGCTGGCCATCGCACTCGACGACCGCCAGCGCGGTGAGTCGGCCTACCAGGAGCTCCTGCCGTTCGCAGGCCGGCCCATCGGGGCTGAGACCGGGTTCGTCTCGCTCTGGCCGGCCGCCCAGGTCCTCGGAGATCTGGCCCGCTATCTCGGTCTCCCTGGCGCCAGGGCCCATTACGAGCACGCACTTGCCGTCGCGGAAATGGCGAACGTCGAGCCCTGGCAGGCGGCCGCCCGCCGCTGCCTGAGCTAGCGCACCGGGAGCACGATGGTGTCCCCGACCGCACCACCGCAGAGCACGGTCGTGATGCCGGAGACGACTCCCAGGTAGTAGATGGTCCACCGGCCGGTCGCCGGGTCGCAGTAGCGGACGGTCGTGCCGCCGGCCGAACGCGTCGCCCGCCCGGCCTGCTCGAGGCTGTCGCTATCGGGCAAGATGGCGATCACATCCTGGATCGCGCGCCCGTCCAGGATCCAGCCGAACGACCACTCCCAGCGGCCGTGATAGCGGCAGCCTCCGTCCTGGTCGTAGTACTCCACGCCGATGTCCCAGACGCCCACGAACTGACCGAACAGCATCAGCCGATCGCGCCACTGCGGGAACGGACTGTCGGCGCCCAGGCTGGTCAGGATGTGAAAGCCGCCGGCGCTCATCGGACCGCCTCCGCCACGTCGGCCAGCCGACGCCAGAATCCCGGATAGTCGAGCACGAAACCGCGGTCGTCGACGCTCAGGTCGCGCCGGAATGAACCAGACTCGTAGCAGAACGAGCCCCGGCCGTCCCGGTTCCCCTCCAGCCGGGTGTAGCGCTGACGGACCTTCCTGACGTCCAGTTCAGGCACGGTCACATACGCGACATCGATGTCGTGGGTCGCCGGGCCGGACCAGTCCAGCCGCCGGACCGGCAGCGTGTTGGTCAGCGGGGTGCAATTGATGTCAATGTCGATGCACCCGGCGAGGTCGGGCCGCCGGGTCCCGTTCGCGTGCCAGCCGCCGTGCTCGGACGCCAGCGTCAGCGTCCGCTCGTCCCCGGCGCTGGCGACGCTCATGGTCAGGCTCCTGAACCGCCAGCCGCCGTCGCAGGTAAGCCGGTAGGCAACGGTGACCAGGCTGGTCTCGGCCAGTACCACATGACTCGCGGCGGTCATGCCGCTGGCGTCGTCCGAGACGATCACGTGCTCCATGCCAGGCCACTGCACCGCCGTCCAGCCAAGATCTGCCGCCATCACGCCCTCCTCGCGGAGTTAACCGTCTATAGAGTTAGAAAGTTAACGCTTGAGTGGCCGCGTGCGCAACCGCTATAGTTGTTTGATGGTTAACAGCGGCGATTCCGCCGGGCAGGTGGCGCCCGCTGAGCTGGAGCCCGTCAGGACGCTGCTGAACAGCTGGCTTATCCCGAATGACTCGCGGCAGCCGACCGACCGGTTCGGCGAGCTGGCCGGCGAGCTGCGCTGGCGACGAAGCGAGGCGGCACTGGTGCGCGAGCTCCGCGACGACCTCAGACGGGCGGTGGAGTCCGGGGAGGCTGGATGCCTGAATCGCTGGATCGGGCGCATCGACCTGCGGCCCGTGGTCGAGGAGGGCGGGGTCGCCTACCGGCACGAGGCCGGTCCGGCGGGTGACTACCTGGCGGCGGTGGTCTCCGCCGTCGGCACCGGGACGTGGAAGCGCCTCAAGGCGTGCCCGGACTGCAGGTGGATCTTCTACGACAACACCAGGAACGGCAGCAAGCGGTGGTGCCTCATGTACGCAGGCGGTCCCGACGGCCGGGCCTGCGGCACGATCGCCAAGGTGCGGCGCTACCGGGACCGCCAGGCCTCGCGGCCCATTAGCTAACACGAGGCGCCGGCCACGGCATTAGCCACGGGCCGGCAGCACCCCCCATCGGTTAGCGTCGAAGCCGTGTGCTTGCTGATTGCGCTATTCCAGGTCCTGCCCGAGGCTCCGCTGGTCATCGCGGCCAACCGCGATGAGCTTTACGACCGCCCGGCCGTCGCGATGACAGTGCTGCGCTCGCACCAGCCCCGGATACTCGGCGGCCGGGACGAGCAGGCGGGCGGTACCTGGCTGGCCGTGAACTCCCGCGGCGTGGTCGCGGGCCTGACTAACCAGCCATCGGCCGCGGGGCGCGACCCGCGCAGGCGGTCTCGCGGCGAGCTGCCGCTGGCGTTCGCCGCGCACGAAGACACGGCCACCGCGGTCAGCGCGGTTACCGTGAACCCGGCCGACTACAACCCGTGCTGGATGCTCGTCGGCGACCGGCACTCGCTCTTCTCGCTCGGCCTGTCCGGTGGCGGCAAGGCCGAGGTCGAGCAGCTCGGACCCGGCCTGCACGTCCTCGAGAACGCGCCGCTGCGGGCCCGCTCGGCCAAGGCCGTGTTCGTGGAGCGGCTGGTGCAGGCCGAGCTGGCCCATGTCGCGGGCGCCGCGGGCACGGTCGAGGCCCTGGAGGCCGTACTGCGGATCCACCAGCCGGCGGTCCCGCAGGCGCGGACCGACGGGACGGGCCGGACGTGGCCGCCCGAGCTGTCCGCGCCGTGCGTGCATACCCCGGCCTACGGCACCCGATCGGCCATGACCGTCTGTGTTCCGGCCGAAGGCAGACCGCTAGTGCGGGTAGCCGACGGTCCGCCGTGCGAGACTTCGTTCCGCGATGTGAGCTGTTTGTGGGCAGCGGGCTAGTCACCAGTCGGCCGGCGACGGTGCCGCGCTTGTCGCGCTGGCCGTGGGCTCGCAGCCACAGCTGACGCCGTAGTCGGCGGAGGCATCGGCAGCCGGGTTGGGCGCCGGCGCAGTCAGTGCGGGGATTCGCGCCGTGGCCGGCGGGCGGGGCCGCGCCGCATCGAGTGCTTGCGCGCCGCTGGCCTCTGGCCATCCCTGCGCGCCGACGGCCTGCAGCGCGTCAAGTGCCATCCCCAGCTTCTCGTACAGGAACAGGACCGGCGCGCCGTCGGCGAGAGCCAGCCCGGCCCGCAGTGCGTCGGCCGGGTTCTCCGCCGCCTCGCACCTGATGTCCGGCCGGGCGTCGCGGAGGGCGGCGCCGATGAGCGCGGTCATCTCGCCGGGGTCGCGGCCGCGCTTGTCGCTGTCCTCGTAGATGACAACCGTGGCGAAGCAGGCGGCGACGGATCGGGCGGTCTGGGCCAGCAGGTCGTCGCGGCGGTCGCCAGGCAGCGTGATGACGGCGACGGGCGTCCCGCCCCAGACGTCGAGGACGAACTGGCCGGTCGACTCCAGCGCGGCCGCGTTGTGCCCGTAGTCCACGATCACCGGGCTGGTGCCTGCGCGGTAGATATTCGCGCGGCCCGGATTCGATTCCGCTGGCGTGAACGTGGCCAGGGCCCGGCGGATGTCCTTGGCGCTGACGCCGGCCGCGCGGCAAGCCGCAACGGCGGCGAGCGCGTTGGCGAGCAAGTGCCTCGCCTTGCCCCCGAATCCGCCAGGTAGCTCGGCCACGCCGAGCAAGCCGCGCCGCCCGCTGCCTTCGGTCTCGGTCAGCTGGCCATCGATGATCTCGTAGCACAGCCCGCCCTCGCGCCTGTGCCGCTCGATGACCGGATTGCCTGGCGTCAGGCTGAAGAACCTGACGAGCGGAGAGTGCCGTCGCAGGGCCGACCGCTCGGCGAGCGCGGCCGTCGCCGGGTCGTCGGCGTTGAGCACGACCGAGCCGCCGTCGCGTATCTCCTCGGCCACGAGCGCCTTGACGTGGATGAGTTCGTCCATGTCGTCGATGCCGTCGTCGCCGAGATGGTCGGCGCTGATGTTCGTGACGACGGCGACATCGGCCAGGTCATAGCCGAGGCCGCGCCTGATGATGCCGCCGCGCGCGGTCTCCAGCACCGCGGCTTCCACGGTGGGGTCGTCCAGTACCATCTCGGCCGAACGGGGGCCCGACGCGTCGGCCGAGTAGACAAGCTTGCCGCCGATGCTCACGCCGTCGGTGCAGGACATGCCCACGCGCAGTCCGGCCTGGTTCAGGACGTGGCTGATCATCCTGACCGTCGTCGTCTTGCCATTGGTGCCCGTCACGGAGATGACCGGGATCCGGCCCTGCGCGCCCGGCGGGAAGAGGCTGTCCACGACGGCGGCAGCAACGTCACGCGGCGTTCCCTCGGTGGGCGACAGGTGCATCCGCAGACCGGGGCAGGCGTTGAGCTCGAGAACGCCGCCGGGCTGCGCCGGACCGTGACCGGCCGGGTTGAGCAGGGGCGCGGAGATGTCGGCCAGCCGCAGGTCGATGCCGCAGATGTCCAGGCCGGCCACGGCGGCCGCCCGGCGGCACATGTCCGCGACCTGCTCGTGCACCTGCTCGGTGACGTCCTTGCTGGTCCCGCCGGTGGACAGGTTCGCGTTCCGGCGCAACGTCACCGGCTGGCCCGCGGCCGGCACCGAGTGGCCGTCAAGTCCCTGCGCCTCGAGGTGGCGCAGAGTGTCCGCGTCCAGCTCGATCCTGGTCAGCTCGCGGGCATGGCCGGCACCACGCCTGGGGTCGGTGTTCACGATGTCCACTAGCTGGCTGATGGTGTGCTCGCCGTCGCCGGTGACGGAGGCAGGGCGCAGTTCCGCGGCCGCGGCCATCCGGCCGTCGATCACCAGCACCCGGTAATCGTTACCCGGCAGGTAGGCCTCGACCAGCACGGCGTCGCCTTCCTGCGCCGCCTTGGCGTAGGCCGCGCCGGCCGCGGCCCCGCTGTGCACCCCGATCGTGAGGCTGGCGCCCTGACTGCCGCCGAGCGGCTTGACGACGACCTGGCCGCCGATTTGCTCGTAGGCCTCGGCCGCCTCGGCCTGGCTGTAGGCGACAATGCCTTCAGGCACCGGGATGCCGGCCGCGGCCAGCAGCTGCTTGGCCAGCTTCTTGTCGGTGGCGATGTCGACGCCCGCCGCCGAGGTGTGGCTCGTCAGCGCCGCCCAGGCGAGCTGCCGGTGACACCCGTAGCCGAGCCGCAGCAGGCTGCGGGCGCCAACCCGCCGCACCGGGATCCCGCGCCGGCGGGCCGCGCCGGCGATCGCGGCAGTGCTGACGCCCAGCCGGTCGCGCTCGGCCATCCCGGTGATGTGCTCAAGCTCGATAGTCGGGGTCCGCTCGCCGATCACGTCCTGCACGATCTGGATGGCGAGGAGCAGCAGGGCGCCCGGCGTCGGCGAGTCGGCGGGCTCGTCTTGCGGGCACTCCATCATGACGTCGTAGCGCCCGTCGGCACCTGCCCACATCGTCCGGCCCAGGTGCACCTGGCGGCCGGCTAGCCCGGACAACTCGAGCGCGACGTGCTCGGTCACATGCCCGAAGTAGGTGCCGCGCGCCATCGCCTCGACGAAACCGCCGGGCCTCCCAGCGGCGCAGTGGTGATCTGCCAGGCCGGGAAGCAGCGCCCCGAGCCGCTCGGCGAACCCTCCGAACTCGGTGGTCTCCTTGCTGGTCAGCTCGTCAAGTTCCAGCCGGGCCACGGTGACAGGACTGGTGGTGAAGACGTTCGGCCCGCTCAGGTGTCGCAGGTTGATCAACCGCACGTCCGCTCCCTCTGGTCGGTTGGTGGGCAGGAGACAGGCTTCGCCCCAGCTGGTAATCGCGTGGTGCTTAGCCGCAGGCCTAGTAGTCGGCGTGCGCGGGCCCGATCGACGGCGTCCGCGTCCCGAAATCGAACTTGCAGCCGGCCGGGAGCAGGTGCACCCTGACCCCGAACAGCGTGATCGGGTCTTTCTCGTCGGCGGCATGAACGACGGTGGCATCCTCGGCGTCCACGACGGTGGCCACCCCAGACCCCAGCACCTCGAAGCCGTCGTCGTCGACCAGGATTCCGGTGTTCTCGTCGAGTCCGAGGCCGAGGTGATCTGGGTCGAGTGCCACCGCGCTGAGCAGTCGCGGCAGCCGGCCGCGCTCGGCGAAGTGCATGTCAATGAGCGCACGCGGCAGCAGGCCGAGTCCGGGGCCGATGCGCACCGTCGCGGCTGAGACGTCAGATCCCTCGCCCCCAAGGATCATCGTGCGGCCCATCGCGGTCGCGCCGGCGCTCGTCCCGGCGACGACCAGGCCATCGTCGAGCCCGTCCTCAAGCAGGTCGTTAACCCGCGAACCCACCAGGGTTCGCAGCCTTGACTGATCGCCACCGCTGAGGAACACCCCGGTGGCGCTACTCAGCATGGCGGCGGCCTCGTCGCCGTCGGCGTCACCCCGGCCGTGCAGCCGCAGTTCGCGGGTGTCATAGACGCCGAGCTTGCGGAAGACCCGCTCGTAGTCGGCGTGGACCTCGTCTGGCACGTCGGTTGCGGTTGTGACGAGCACGATGCGGGCTCGCTCACCCCCGCAGAGTTCGACGAACCGCTCGAGCAGGCCGGCCCCGCGGCATCGGTCCTCCGCGCCCCCGATGATCAGCAGCCGACCTGGGGTAACCCTGTCGTCCACGTTCTCGCCCTCGCTTTGACCCACTGGGGGTCTCTGACCGCTTAGCTACCCGTCGCCGCCTGGCGTCAACCTTGGGTTAGAGGGCAAGCACGGAAAGTGATGCTGACCGATATACCGGACATGCGCCAAGGGCTGCGCTGACTAGCGGGGCGGACACGGGGTCGTCCGCCCGAGCACGGTTTGGCAGCGCGTCCCTGCGAGCGGCAGCTAGTTGAAAGACTGGCGCGCCCGCCGCGGGCCCGACCGCGGCCTGGACAGCTCGTCGGGCAGCTGCAGCAGCGGATTGGTGGCGCTGGCCACGACGTCGCCTGCGATGTCGATGACCTTGCGGCCCCTGCTCCGGGCCGCGTCCCTGAGCTGCTCGAACGCCTGGCGCGGCTTGATCCGATGCCGCTCGGCGAGCACCCCGATGGCCTGTTCGACCCGGATCCGCGTGAGCAGCGCATGCTCAAGCTGGCCGACGGTCGTCCGCAGCTTGCCGGCCTCGCCGGCGCCGGCAGGCTCCGCCAGCGGCTTAGGCATTTTCGCGTCGGGCATACCGGTCTCGGCGGCAATCAGGTCGGCGAGAATCATCGCGCAGGTCAGATCGGGCAGTTCGTCAGTGCCGACGCGCCAGCCATCCTTGGTGCGGCGGACAACCGCGTCTTCGGGTACCACGAACGCCGCGCTTTGTGCCTCTTGCTCGGGCGTGCCGGCGGGGCCAGCGGCGCTGGCTTCGGGAAGCTGGCTGGCCTGCTCCTGTGCTTGCGAAGCCTGGGAGCGCTTCGTGCCGCGTCGCCCGCCACCAGAGGGCTTGGCTTCGTTCCGCTCAGGCTGAGTGTCGCCAGACTGGCCGAGCGGCCTGACCAGCGCCAGGTCGGCACCAAGCGCCGCTTCGGCCCGGCGGGCGCGCTTGCTTGTCATCGGGTACCGGCCAATTCGCCCAGGCGCTGCCTCACCGCGCTGGCCGAGGGATTGGTCATGGCGCTGCCATCGGGGAACACAACTGTCGGCACCGTCTGGTTGCCGCCATTGACTGACATTACGTAGTCGGCGGCGGCCGGGTCTTCCTCGATGTTGACCTCGGCGATCTCGATGCCTTCCAGCGCCAGCTGGCTCTTGAGCCTGCGGCAGAAAGCGCACCACGTGGTGGTGTACATGGTCAGCGGCTGCGCCACTTTCACTCTCCCTACCAGCCCGGCGTCCCTGTCATCCGCCCCGGCGTCGCTATCCAATCTAACTAACGTTGGCGCGGACCGCGCACTTCCCATGCGGAGATCTACCCCCGGCTTACCTGGGCGGCAGGTTGCCGCCTGCACGGTGCGGGCGGATGGGCACTATCGCCGGGCATGTCCGGTGTTAACCGCCGATTCTGACCGTGGGCCAGCCTCGTCTCGACCCGTCCGTCTTCGGCTCGCCCCCGGGCGTCACTGGCATGCGCGAGTATGACGACGAGGGCGTCAAGGACGCTTGGCGAAAGGCGGCGAACCAGTCAAGTGCGCACAGCGGAGAGTCAGCACCACGAACCTGCGGCGCGGTCTGCCGACCACGGCCCCGACGCTATCCTGGCCACGCTCGATCCGGAGCAGCGTGAGGTCGCCCTGGCTGGCCGCGGGCCGGTCTGCGTGCTGGCCGGAGCCGGGACCGGCAAGACGCGTGCGGTCGCGCACCGGATCGCCTACCTCGCCGCCACCGGCCTGGTCAACCCCGGCCGGGTGCTCGCTGTGACATTCACCACTCGCGCCGCGGGCGAGCTGCGGGGCCGGCTCAGGCAACTCGGCGGCCTGGTCCCCGGTACCGGCCTGGAGCAGGTGCAGGCGCGTACTTTTCACTCGGCGGCGTTGCGCCAGTTGACGCACTTCTGGCCGACGACCGTCGGCGGGCCCGCGCCGCAGGTGATCGAGTCCAAGATCGGCCTGGTCGTCGAGGCGGCGCGGCGCATGCGCCTGCGGCTCGGGCTGACCGAGCTGAGGGATGCCGCCGCCGAGATCGAGTGGGCCAAGGTCACGCAGGTGCGGCCGGAGGACTACGAGGCCGCGAGCGTGAAGGCGGGCCGGTCCGGTCCAGCCGAGCCGGCCGTCCTCGGCCGTTTGTATGGCGCCTACGAGGCGCTGCGGACCGAACGCAACCTGGTGGACTTCGAGTCCGTGCTGGAGCTGACCGCCGCGATCTTGTCCGAGCACGGCACCGCAGCACGGTCAGTGCACGATCGGTACGCCATCTTCGCGGTCGATGAGTACCAGGACGTGAACCCGCTCCAGAAGCTGCTGCTTGATATGTGGCTTGGCGGCCGAGACGACCTCTGCGTGGTAGGCGATCCGCGACAGACGATCTACTCGTTCACCGGCGCGACGCCCGAGTACCTCATCGGCTTTCCGTCGGAGTTTCCTGACGCGCCGGTCATCAGCCTCGTGCGCAACTACCGGTCGTCGCCGCAGGTGCTGACGCTGGCTAACAAGCTCTCCGCGGCCGCGTCGCTGGCCTGGGGCCCGGCCGCGCCGCTGGTCGCGCAGCGCCCGGCCGGACCGCCGCCCCAGCTGAGCGAGTACCCAGACGAGCCGGCCGAGGCCGCGGCGGTGGCCAGGCAGGCCGCGGCCCTGATCGCCCACGGCGTTCCCGCGGGCGGGATCGCCGTGCTGGTCCGCACGAACGCTCAGACGCAGGGCCTTGAGCAGGCGCTCGCCGAGGCGGGCGTGCCGTTCCAGCTTCGCGGGGCCGAGCGATTTTTCGACCGGGCCGAGGTTAAGCAGGCGGTGGCGCTGATCAGGGGTGCGGCTCGTTCCGCCGCGGCCGCCGACGTGCCCGCCGCGCAGATCCGGCCGATCCTC
>JASHOL010000507.1 GCA_030041135.1 Streptosporangiaceae bacterium
CCACCGCGAGCAGGCTCATGTTCTCCTTCTGCATCGCGGCCAGGTTGCCGCCGAAGGTCGCGGAGATCTTCGGGTCCTCCTTGAGCACATGGGCAAAGAGGGAGACCGCCTGTGGGCTCTGCACGTTGATCTGAACCCAGCCAGATGGCACGGCGATCGAGTAGCCGCGAGCCGAGTCCCGGAACTCCGTGTATCCGGTCGGCACGCCGCGCTGCGGTGTGTTCACCTGCTCCGCCTGCTTCGGCGGCGCGCTGCTGCCGCACGCCGCCGCGAGGAGGACGATCACGCCGAGACCCGCGCCTGACAGCATTCGGACAAATAGTCGGGGCGTGCGCGCCGTATGGTTACGAGTCCGGAATCCCATTTGTCCATTCCCCCAGTCAGCAATCCGCAGGCGCGGCCTTCACGGGCTTACCGGAAGGCAATACGCGGCTGTAGGCACCGTTAATAGCAGGTCATGTGACTCTTTGTCGAGCACTTGCTGAAGGCCGCCTCAGCGTTGCCTTGGTGGTCACGGACCCCAGGTCACGACGTCCGCAGTGCGGGGGTTGGCTCGACGCCCCCGCATGCCCGCCGGCTAGCTCTCGGCGAGCAGGACGCCGGCGTCGAAGCAGGTTCGGTCGCCGGTGTGACAGGCACCGCCGGCCTGGTCGACGCGCACCAGCACGGCGTCGCCGTCGCAGTCGAGCGCCACCGACACTACACGCTGAACGTGCCCCGAGGTCTCCCCCTTGACCCAGTACTCCTGGCGGCTGCGCGACCAGTAGGTGCACCGGCCGGTCGTGAGCGTGCGGTGCAGCGCCTCGTCATCCATCCAGGCCAGCATCAGCACCTCGCCAGTGTCGTGCTGCTGCGCGATGGCCGCGACCAGGCCGTCCTCATTACGCTTTAGCCGCGCGGCGATCCTCGGATCTAGCCGCGACGCCGACGGGTCAACCCGCATCGGCCCCCTCCTTCGTGCCCGTCGGCCTGACAACGTGGCCGGCCGCGGCCAGCGCCGCCTTCACCGCCCCGATCGTCAGCTCGCCGAAATGGAACAGGCTCGCCGCGAGCACGGCGTCGGCACCGGCATCGGCGGCGGCCACGAAGTGCGCGAGCTGACCTGCCCCGCCGCTGGCAATGACGGGAACGAAGACGGCCCCGCGAACTGCGCTTATCAGGTCGAGGTCGAATCCGTGCCTGGTGCCATCGGCGTCGACCGAGTTCAGCAGGATCTCCCCCGCACCGCTGTCCGCTCCGCGCGCTGCCCAGCTGACCGCGTCGATCCCGGTCCCGCGCCGGCCGCCATGCGTGGTGACCTCGAACCCGGACTCGGTTCGCGCCGACCGCCTGGCGTCCACCGACAGCACGACGCACTGGGCCCCGAACCGGCCGGCTGCCTCGCGCAGCAGGTCCGGCCTGGCCACGGCGGCGGTGTTCAGGGCAACCTTGTCCGCCCCGGCCCGCAGCAGCCGGTCTACGTCCTGCGCGCTGCGCACTCCGCCGCCGACCGTCAGCGGGATAAAGACGTGCTCGGCTGTACGGCGGACGACGTCATAGGTGGTCTCGCGCTCGTCGCTGGAGGCAGTGATGTCGAGGAACGTCAGCTCGTCGGCGCCCTGGCGGTCGTAGGTCGCGGCCAGTTCCGCCGGATCGCCGGCGTCGCGCAGGCCGGTGAACCGCACGCCCTTGACCACCCGGCCCGCGTCGACGTCGAGGCAGGGGATGACGCGAAGCGCGACCGTCATGGCGGTGGGTCAGGGAATGGGCCAGCACTCTCCGGGGGCCAGCCGAGCCCGCTCCCGCTGCCCGCGCCAGGCTTGTAGGCGACCGCCTCCACTTCCACCAGCATCTGGGGGTCGATCAGCCCGGCAACGGCGATCATCGAGGTGGCAGGCATCGACTCGCCGAACGCGGCGCCGTGGGCCCGCCCGATTTCCTCCCACCGCGAGATGTCGGTGACGAACATCCTGGTCCTCACCACGTCCTTCAGCCCAGCTCCCAGCGCTTCCAGCGCGGCCGCGACATTGGCGATGGCCTGCGTCGTCTGCGCAGCCGCGTCGCCTGGGTGGACGAACTGCGCCCCGTCGATGGACGTGCAGCCGGACACGAAGATGAAGTCACCGGCCGCGACCGCCCGGCTGTAGCCGGCCACAGGCTCCCAGACCGCGCCGCTTGACACCTTCCGCGTCACCGTGACACCTCCGCCAGCGCCTCCTCCAGGGTGAACGAGCCGGCGTACAGCGCCTTGCCGACGATCGCGCCCTCGACCCCGAGCGGCGCCAGGGCCGCGATCGCGCGCAGGTCGTCCAGGCTGGAAACGCCGCCGCTCGCGATCACCGGCCTGTCTGTGCGGGCGCAGACCTGCCGCAGCAGGTCCAGGTTGGGCCCGCGCAGCGTGCCGTCCTTGTCCACGTCCGTGACCACGTACCGCTGGCAGCCATCTGTTTCCAGCCGGTCAATCGCGTCGCCGAGCTCGCCGCCGTCGGTGGTCCAGCCCCTGGCGGCCAGGCGCGTCCCCCGGACGTCAAGCCCCACCGCGACCCGGTCCTCGTACTCGGCGATCGCCTGCCGCACCCACTCGGGCTCCTCCAGGGCGGCCGTCCCGATGACCACGCGGCGGCATCCGGTCGCCAGCGCCGCCATCAGGGCCGCGTCGTCGCGGATGCCGCCGGACAACTCGACCGCCACGTCCAGCCGTGAGATCAAGTCAGCGAGCAATGGTCCGTTGGACCCGCGGCCGAACGCGGCGTCCAGGTCGACCAGGTGGATCCACTTGGCGCCGGCCCGCTGCCAGGCCAGCGCCGCCTCCAGCGGATCACCGTAACTGGTCTCGGTGCCCGCCGCGCCCCGCACGAGCCGCACCGCCTGCCCCCCGGCGACGTCTACGGCTGGCAAGAGCGTCAACCCCTTCATCGCACGTCCGCCAGCCAGTTGGCCAGCAGCGCGGCGCCGGCGTCCGATGACTTCTCGGGGTGGAACTGGGTGGCGGCCAGCGGCCCGTCCTCCACCACGGCGACGAAATCCTCGCCGTGTCTTGCCCAGCTCGTCACCGCGCGGGGCGGGGCGGAAGTCGCCGCGTACGAGTGGACGAAGTAAAACATCGGTTCAGACCCGAGCCCGGCCAGCAGGCGAGATCCAGTCGCGGGGACCACCTCGTTCCATCCCATGTGCGGAAGGATCGGGGCGGCGAGCTTGTGCACCACGCCCGGCCAGCAGCCGCAGCCGGCCGTGCGCAGGCCGTGCTCTTCCCCCGCCTCGAACAGCACCTGCATGCCGACGCAGATGCCGAGCACCGGCGCTCCGGCCGCGATCCGCTTGGCGATGACCTGATCGCCACCGACGCCGGTCAGGCCGGCCATGCACGCGGCGAACGCGCCGACGCCGGGCACGACCAGCCCGTCGGCGGTGAGCGCGGCGGTCCCGTCGGCGGTCACCTGAACGTCTGCGCCCGCTCGCTGCAGCGCGCGCTGGGCCGAGCGCAGGTTGCCTGAGCCGTAGTCGAGCACGGTGATGCGGGGCCGCCTGCTCATCCCGGTCGCCCCCGCGCGCTGGTCACGACTCGCGGCCAGGTCACAGCACGCCCTTGGTGCTCGGCACCGCGCCGCCGGCCTGCGGGTCGGGCGCCGCGGCGGCCCGCAGCGCGCGGGCGAACGCCTTGAACTGAGCCTCGACGATGTGGTGCGGGTTGCGCCCGCGCAGCACGTCCACATGCACGCAGATACCAGCCGAGTGCCCGAGCGACTCGAAGAAGTGCCGGGTGAGCGTCGTGTCGTAGCTCCCGATCAGCGGCGCCATGGGCTCGGGCTCTGAGTGCACGACGTAAGGCCGGCCGGACAGGTCAACCGCGGCCCGCACCAGCGTCTCGTCCAGCGGCACCAGCGCGTCGCCGAACCGGCAGATCCCGGCCTTGTCGCCCAGCGCCTCGCGCAGGGCCTGGCCGAGCGCGAGCGCGGTGTCCTCCACCGTGTGGTGCGCGTCCACCTCGATGTCGCCTTCGCACTTCACGGTCAGGTCGAGCAACGCGTGCCGGCCCAGCTGCGCGAGCATGTGGTCGAAAAACGGCACGCCGGTCTCGGCCTGGACTACGCCCGCGCCGTCCAGGCTCAGCTCGACGAGCACCTGGGTCTCCGTGGTCACGCGACCGACCCGCGCCGACCGGCTCATCCGCTCGCCGCCGCGCTTCCCGTGGCCGGTTGCGTGGCGAGCACTCCGGTCAGCGCGTCGCGGAACGCGGCCATCTCCGCCTCGGTGCCGATGCTCACGCGCAGCCAGCCGTCGGGGCCGGTCTCGCGGACCAGCACGCCGCGGTCCAGCAACGCCTGCCAGACCGCGTGACTGTCACCGAACACGCCGAACAGCACGAAGTTCGTGTCGGAGTCGGCCGCGCGCAACCCGGCCGCGCGCAGCCACGCGACGGTCTCGTCCCTGGTGTCGCTGATCACGGCGACCGAGTCAAGCAGCTCGCCGGTGTGCCGGAGGGCGGCGAGCGCGACGGCCTGGGTCATCGCGGACAGGTGATAAGGCAGGCGCACCAGCAGCAGGGCCTCGACCACGGACGGGTCGGCCGCCAGATAGCCGAGCCGGGCGCCGGCCATGGCGAACGCCTTCGACATGGTCCTGACCACGACCAGCCGCGGGAAACGCGGCAGCAGCGTCAGCGCGGTCGCGTCCGGGTCCCGGCTGAACTCGGCATAGGCCTCGTCGACCACCACCATGCCGGGAGCAGCGCCACAGATGGTCTCGATGGTGGCCAGCGGCAGCGCGGTCCCTGTCGGGTTGTTCGGCGACGTGACGAACACCATGTCAGGACGCTGTCTGGTGATGGTCGCGACCGCCTCGGCTGCGTCGATGCCGAAGTCACTCGTGCGCTGGGCCGCAAGCCAGCGGGTCGAGGTCGTCTGCGCGATCAGCGGGTGCATGGAATAGGACGGCTCGAAACCGAGTGCGCTGCGGTCCGGCCCGCCGAAGGCAAGCAGCAGCTGCTGGATCACCTCGTTCGACCCGTTCGCCGCCCACGTCTGCGCGGCCGACAACCCGTGGCCCAGGTAGTGGGCCAGCGCGGCGCGCAGGCCGAGCGCGTTGCGGTCGGGGTAGCGGTTCAGCCCGGTCGCGACCTGCGACACCGCGGCGGTGATGTCCGCGGCTAGCGCCGCCGAAGGCGGGTACGGGTTCTCGTTGGTGTTCAGCCGGACGGCCACGTCCAGCTGGGGCGCGCCGTACGGCCGACGGCCGGCCAGGTCCTCACGGATCGGCAGCGGCTCGCTCATGGCTCTCCCTCGTCGGCCGGGACCCTGACCCGGACCGCCTGGACGTGGCCGTCCAGGTCCTCCGCCCCGCCCAGCGCGTCGATGTGCGGCGCGGCCTCCGCCAGTGCGGCCGCGTCGCACTCCACCAGGTGCACGCACCGCAAGAACGACAGCACAGAGAGCCCGCCGCAGTAGCGCGCCGTCCCGCCGGTCGGCAGCACGTGGTTCGAGCCGGCCAGGTAGTCGCCGAGCGACACCGGGGCCCAGGGACCGACGAAGATAGCGCCCGCGTTGTGCACGCGTCGCGCCAGGATCGAGGCGTCCGCGGCCTGGATCTCCAGGTGCTCGGGCGCCCAGGCGTCGGCCACGGCCAGGGCCGCGTCGGCGTCGTCAACGATCACGCAGGCCGACTGGCCGGCCAGCGCGGCGGCAACCCGCTCGGCGTGCTTGGCCTGCTCGGCCGCCTTGGTCAGTTCGGCCTCGACCCGCTCGGCCAGCCCGGCGCTGGTGCTGATCAGCAGGCACGCGGCCAGCGGATCGTGCTCGGCCTGCGCGACCAGGTCGGCGGCTATGAACCTGGCGTCGGCTCCGTCATCGGCGATGATGGCGATCTCGGTCGGCCCCGCCTCGGCGTCGATCGCGACCCGGTCGCGCAGCAGCCGCTTGGCCGCGGCCACGTAGACGTTGCCTGGGCCGGTGATGACGTCCACCGGCGGGCAGTCCTGCGTGCCGTAGCCCAGCATGGCGATCGCCTGCGCTCCTCCGGCGGCGTGGACCTCGCCGATGCCGAGCAGCTCGCACGCGGCCAGGATCGCCGGGTGCGGCCGGCCGCCGTGCTCGGACTGCGGCGGGGACGCGACCGCAATTTCGGCCACCCCCGCGACCTGGGCCGGAATCACGTTCATCAGCACCGACGACGGATAGGCGACCAGGCCACCAGGCACGTAGACGCCGGCCCGCCGGACCGGCAGGTACCGCTCGGTGACGGTAGATCCGGCCGCCACCGCGGTCCACGACTCGGCCGGCAGCTGCGCCCGGTGCACCATCCTGGCTCGCCTGGCCGCTTCGGTCAGGGCCGCGCGGACCTCGTCCTGCAGCTGCCCGAGGGCGTCGGCCAGCGCCTCGGCCGGCACCCTCGTGCCAGGCAGATCGACGCCGTCGAACCTGGCCGTGTGCTCCCTGACCGCCTCGGCTCCGCGGACTCGGACGTCCTCGCACACCGGTCGCACCGCGTCTATCGCGGAGCTCACGTCGAGCGCCGCCCGCGGCAAGATGGCCGACAGCTCACCCAATGTGAGTTTCGCGGCCTTGCATCCGCGCAGGTCAATTCGTGCCAGCACTCGTCTAGCCTAGCGGCGGCCGAAATGTCGCTCGAGGGAGGCGACTAGCCCTGGCTATTCGACGATCTTGGAGATCGGTATCTCGAGTATGTCCCGTGCGCCAGCTGCCTTGAGCGCGGGGATCAGCGTGTTGATGCCCATCTTGGGGACGACGGCCTCCACCGCGTTCATGTCGCCTCTGGCCAGTGACGTGATGGTCGGCGACGACATGGCGGGCAGGATCGCGGCGACCGCGCTGAGGTCGTCGGCGCCGACGTTGAGCTTGACCAGGACATGGCCGCGGGCCTGGATAGCACCGCGCAGGAGCAGCAAGATGTCCTGCATCGCCTCTCGCTTGGCCGGGTCGGCGTACGAAAACGGGTTGGCCACAAGCTCGGTGTAGCTGGTCAGCAGCGTGTCCAGGATCCGCAGCCCGTTGCGGGCCAGCGACGTGCCGGTCTCGGTGAGATCGACGATCGCGTCGACGATGTCGGGCACCTTGGCCTCGGTCGCGCCGTGGGAGGGAACAACGACCGCCTTCACGCCGTGCGCGTCCAGGTACCTGCGTGTCAGCTGGGGTAGCTCGGTCGAGATGCGCACGCCCTCCGGCAGGTCGGTGACCGACTGCCAGGGCACCCGGTCGGGTACGGCCAGGACCACTCGCACCGGCGCGGTCGTCGACTTCGAGTACTGCAGCTCGCCGAGCGAGACGACATCGGCGCCGGTCTCGGCGATCCAGTCCCGCCCGGTGATGCCGAAATCGAACAGGCCCTGCTCGACGTAGGACGGGATCTCCTGCGGGCGCAGGAACCGCACGCGCTCGATCCGCGGGTCATCGACCAGCGCGTGGTAGTCGCGCTCGGACGACCGCCGCACGGTGAGGTCGGCGGCATCGAACAGGTCCAGCGTGGCGCGCTCGAGCGAGCCCTTCGGTATCACCAGCGAAAGCACGTGCCGCAGCCCTCCCGCGCATCCGGCCGGACTCCGACTCTACCTGGGCGCTTACCGAGACACCCGCCACCCGGCGGTGGCCATGCCATCCCGGCGGCGGCACACGCCCCGAGCCGGGCTGCACCCGCCAGTCGCTCTGACCAAGTGGAGCAGATCACCAACTGTGGCCGTGGCTGTGCGGTTTTACTGTCGTTGCAACGACAGTAAAACCGCACAGCCACTCGAACGCGCGGCGATTTGTGCTAATTGCCGGTTCTCGCTGATACTGCAGCAGCACCGAGCACGGTCTCGCGCTCGCTACCGTCGACGCGCGGCGGCTTCCGGTCCGGCACGTGGCCATGCTAAGCCGGCGCCGTGGTCGCAGAGTCAGCGCGATCGCTACCCCGGCCAGCCGACCTGACCGTCCCGGCCATAGGCTGCTTATCCACTCGGCCGCGAGCGCACGACGGGGCATATCGGAGGTAGCTGACATGGCCGAATCGGCTGACGTCCTGGTGGTCGGCGCGGGCCTTGCGGGCCTGACCGCGGCGCGCGACCTGGTCGCGGCCGGCCACTCCGTACTGGTCCTGGAGGCCAGGGACCGGGTCGGCGGCCGGATCGTGAACCAGGACATCGGCGACGGCAACGTCGTGGAGATGGGCGGCCAGTGGGCTGGGCCAACCCAGGACAGGCTGATGGCGCTGGCCGCCGACTTGGAAGTGGCGAGTTTCCCCACCTACGACACCGGCCAGAAGGTGCTGCACTTCAACGGCAAGCGGGGCACGTACAACGGCGCGATCCCCCGGATCAACCCGCTCGTGCTCGTCGACATCGGCCGGGCCCAGGCCCGGCTGGAGTCGCTGGCCAAGAAGGTGCCGGCAGACGAGCCGTGGACGGCTCCTGGCGCGGAAAAACTCGACGGCCAGACGTTCGAGACCTGGGCCCGGCGCAACACCGCCAGCCGGGGCGCGCGGACGCTGCTCGCGCTCGCGGCCGAGGCCGTGTTCGCGGCCGAGCCCGGCGACCTGTCGATGCTGCACGTGCTGTTCTACTCGCACTCTGGCGGGTCGTTCCAGCGGCTCATCGACACGACCGGCGGTGCGCAGCAGGATCGCTTCGTCGGCGGCTCCGCGGTCATCGCCGAGCGGCTGGCAATCAGGCTGGGCGGCATCGTGCGGCTTGAGGCAGCTGTCAGCAAGATCGAGGTGACCGGCGACAAGGTCGCGGCCACCACTGCCGCGGGGCAGTTCGAAGCCCGCCGGATGATCGTCACCGCGCCGCCGCTGCTGGCTGGCCGGATCGAGTACGAGCCGGCCCTGCCGCCGTGGCGCGAGCAGCTCACCCAGCGCACGCCGATGGGCTCGGTGATCAAGTGCCAGGTCATCTACGACGAGCCGTTCTGGCGCAAGGACGGCCTGTCCGGCCAGGCCACCGGTGACGGCGCCGGCTCCCGTGTGGTCTTTGACAACTCCCCGCCTGCTGGCACGCCGGGCGTGCTGCTCGCGTTCCTGGAGGGCGATGAGGCCCGCCGCCTAGGCCGCGAGCCGCTCGAAGTCAGGCGCGGCGCCGTCATCGATTCGCTCGTCCGCTACTTCGGGCCGCGGGCCGGCCAGCCGCAGGACTACCTGGAGCTCGACTGGCAGCGGGAGAAGTGGAGCGGCGGCTGCTACGGCACGCTGTTCGGGCCGAACGTCTGGACCCGCTACGGCCACGCTTTGCGCGCGCCGGTCGGCCCGATCCGCTGGGCCGGCACCGAGACCTCGCCGGTCTGGGCCGGCTACATGGACGGAGCCATCAGGTCAGGCGAGGAAGCGGCCCGGCTGGTCGCGGCCGAACTGGGCTAGCTCACGCCCGCGCCGGCCGGTAACCGCGCCGGTTCCGGCGCCGGGCGGCGGCGTAGCGTGGTCGCTGCGAGCGCGGCAGCGCATCCGGCCGCTGCCGTCGCATACCATCCGTGACGGAACGAGGCGAGTTCCGCGCCGGTGCCGTGCGGGCTGCCGAGCACGGCCACGAGCATGGCCACCCCCACGGCGAAACCCACCTGCCTGAGCATGTTGACCACGGCCGAGCCGGTGGCGAACGAAGGCGGCGGCAGTGATGACGCTGCCGTCGACATCAGCGAGGGCAGCGTCAGCCCGACGCCGATGCCGGTGACGAGCATTCCCGGCAGGATGCCCAGGTAGTCGGGGCGCAGGCCCACCATCACCGCCCACCACGCGATGCCGGCAGAAAACACGGCGCAGACGATGACGAGAACTCGGCGGGACCCCGCGTTCCCCGCCGGAAGGACGTTCGCAGGCTGGCTTAGCAACCCATAGCCAGACCTTACAGGGCTGGCTTAGCTTGACTTAAGTCAGATAGGGTAGCGCCATGGATTCGTCGCCGCGGGCCGCGCACACGATGCGTCTCGCCGGGCCGCTCTCGACGAGGTCGGGCTGGAAGGCAAGTGCCTGCTCGCTGGCTCGTGCCCTCGACGTGGTCAGCAGCAAGTCCGCGCTGCTCATCATGCGGGAGGCCTTCTACGGGACGGCCAGGTTCGATGACTTCGCGGAGCGCGTGGGCATTAGCGAGCCCGTTGCTGCCGCGCGGCTGCGCGAACTGGTTGACGAGGGCCTGCTGGCCCGCGAGCCGTACCGCGAGCCTGGTCAGCGCACCCGAATGGCCTACCGCCTGACCGACAAGGGAGCGGAGCTGGCCACGGTCCTGGTCGCGTTCATGCACTGGGGTGACCGGTGGTTGCAGCCGTCAGGACCGCCGGTGCAGCTGCGGCACGCGGACTGCGGCGAGCTTGTCCAGGCCGAGCTGCGCTGCGCGGCCGGGCACGCTGTCACCGCGGACGAACTCGACCTGACCGTCGGTCCTGGGCGGTCAGCCGCGAAGCACGCGAGCTGACCTCCTGTTTGGCCGATGGCTAAGCCGACCCGCTCCGGGTACTAGAGCAGCACCATGAGCACGGCAGAAGAGCCTGCTGGAGACGACCAGCGCCAGGGCAGGGCCGCCGCCCTCATGCAGAAGGCGGATCGGCTGCAGCAGCACCACCGGGTGCTCTCGGTCGCGGTCGCCACGTTTAAGAAGTTCAGCGATGACCAGGCAGGCAACCTGGCCGCGCTGGTCGCATACTACGCATTCGCCTCATTCTTCCCGCTGCTGCTGGTGTTCGTCACCATTCTCGACCTGGTCGTGCGGAATAACACCGCCCTCCGCGACAAGCTGCTTGACTCGGCTCTCAGCCAGTACCCGGTGATCGGCCCGCAGCTGAGGAGCAACCTGCACGGGCTCACCGCGACCGGTATCGCGCTGGTCACCGGCCTGCTGCTGACCCTGCTCGGCGCAACGGGCGTGGCCAGGGCGATCCAGAACTCGATGAACGCGGTCTGGGGCGTGCCGCGGTTCCAGCGCCCGCGCTTCCCTTGGTCGCTCACGCGGAGCTTCGGCCTGATCGCGGTGCTCGGGCCTGGCCTGATCGTGACCGTCTCGCTGTCCAGCATCGCTGGCGGAACGGGTCATCTGCACGGGTGGCTGGCCCGCGCGGCCGCCATCGTCGTCTCGCTGGTACTGAACGTCGGCCTGTTCTGGCTCGCCTTCCGGATCGCGACCGCAAAGGAGATCGCGAGTCGCGATCTGCGCCCGTGCGCGATCATGGCCGCGATCGTGTGGCAGCTCCTGCAGTTGCTTGGCGGCTACTTCGTCGGCCATCAGCTCAAAAGCCATTCCGCCTACGGCGCGTTCGCCATCGTCCTCGGACTTCTCGCCTGGTTCTACCTGCAGGCCAACCTCACGCTGTACCTGACCGAGCTGACCGTGGTCAGGGTGCGACAGCTGCACCCGCGCAGCCTCGCGCCGCCGCCGCTGACCGACGGCGACATGCGGGCCTACGACTTGTACGCGCAAGCGGGCCGACGTCGGCCAAACATCGAGATTCAGGTCGAGCAGCGCGCCGACGACGACGATACGCAGCGGGACTCGGAGCAGTAAGCTGCTCTCTGGCCGAAGCACGCCAAAAGGGGCAGTCGCGTGCGCCGATCGGCCCATAGAAGGAGACGTCATGCCGCTCTTTTCCTCCTCATCCGGTCAGAGCACGGCCGCGTGGGAGCCGGAGGCCGCCGACACCCGGCTCGCGCATACCGCCGGCGCCGACCCCTCCGGCGTGTTCACCTCGGACCTGTCGGTGTCGGAGTACGCGCTACTCGGCGAGGCGGGGTTCGAGCCCCTCGGGTTCGTCGTTGGGTCCTCGATCTACCACGTGGGCCTGCAGATCGGCCGCTGGAACCAGAACCAGGAACTGCAGGTCCTGACGCAGGCGATGTACAACGCCAGGGAACTGGCAATGGCCAGGATGCGGGCCGAAGCCGACCACCTCGGCGCCGACGGCATCGTGGGAGTGCAGTTGCGGATGCAGATGTACGCCTGGGGCCAGGGCTGCCTCGAGTTCGTGGCGACCGGCACCGGCGTCCGTCACCTGACCGGCCAGGGCGCGCACCGTGCGCCCGACGGCCGCGCGTTCACGTCCGACCTGTCCGCCCAGGACTTCTTCCGGCTGCTGGCGGCCGGCGCGGTGCCGGTCGCGTTCGTGCTCGGCACGTGCGTCTACCACATCGCCCACCAGGGCGTGATGCAGTCGCTGCGGCAGGCGGGCCAGAACCAGGAAATGATGCAGTTCACTCAGGGCGTCTATGAGGCGCGCGAGCTTGCCCTGACCCGGATGCAGGCCGAGGCGGCGGAGGCGAAGGCCTCCGGCATCGTCGGCGTCACTGTAGAGGTCAAGAACCACGTCTGGGGCGAGCACGCCACGGAGTTTCTGGCCACCGGCACCGCCGTACGGCGGCTAGCCGAGGAGCACCACCTGCCGGA
>JASHOL010000508.1 GCA_030041135.1 Streptosporangiaceae bacterium
TCGCCGTGCACCTGCAGGAGATCGGCGCCGGCAAGACCTACGCCCAGCTGTCCACCGAGGCAATGGCCCTGCCGACCACCAGCCCGAAGTACGTCGCGCTTGAGGGCCAGGTCCAGACCGTCTTCCGCGGCGACGCGCTGCGCAGCATGCTGCTGAACGCGTTCGGCTGGTGGAAGGTCTCCCAGATCAGCTACATCATCTCGCTGGTCGCCTTCGGCCTGGGCGCCATCACCCTCGGCGCTGGCGTGTTCGGCCTCGCCTGGTCAGGGTTCAAGCGGGAGGAAGCCGAAATCGTCCAGCACGCTCGCGAGACTGCCAAGACCGCATGAGACCCGTCCGGCCAGATCACAACACCATCCACTCCCCCGGACGTCCGGCCGGTGCCCGCAAGGGTGGCCGGCCGGATCGCTGAACGCCACAGCACGGCGATGCCTCCCGCCATGCGGCGCAGGCGGGCAGAGAGCGGGCGCTGATACTCAGCCACCAGGGCCACTGCATGGTCCGGCAGCTACCGTCAGCGCCCGCCAAGCCATTCCCGGACCGTGGTACGAAGCTAAGCGGCCGGACGCTGGCTCGCCACGACGTACTGCGGGTCGGCAGCGGATGCCTTGCCGGCCCGGAGCACGCCGATCTTGGCGCAGATCCCGCCCCCGGTCAGGAGTGCCGCCGACACCGCCGCCGCGGCACGCGAGCGCCTGGCCGCAAGCGCCACAACCCCGCCGCCGAGGGTGAGATACCGAGCCATCGCGAGCACACGGCCGCCGTCCCCGGTCCGGTACGGCTCTCCGGCCGGCCCCGGCCTCGTCTCCAGTCCGTAACCGGCCGCGCTCTCGACCGCAGCCCCGATCATCGCAAGTCTCCACGCCGCGTCGAAGTCCCGGCGATCGGCGGAAACCGCGCTGGCGGCCAGGCCCGCTGCTCCGGCCGCCGTCATGGCGCCGCCCGCGAACAGCAGCGTGATCTCCCGGTGCGCCTCGTGCCAGGCCGGCACCGCGGTATTGCCGAACAGGACGCCCGGGTAGGCAGCCAGCAGCGGGCCGGTTACCGCGGATCCGGCGCCTGCCAGCGCGCCGAGGCCGGGCAGCAGGCCGGTGACCTCCGAGGCCGCGGCGGCCGAAGCCAGGCCCGAGTGGCTCGCGAGGATCCATGAGCCCATGCTCATCGGCGAGGTCGGCTTGGCGACCCGCAACATGTTCAGGAACCGCTCAGGCCGGCCGAGTTCGGCCGTAAGGAACGCCCCGCCCGCGTATGCCCCCAGAGCCGACGCCAGCCGGGCCGTGCGAGCCAGCGACCGCCGCCCGGTCGCATGCGCCAAAGCCCCCACCGTCGCCAGCGCGCCAGACAGCTCACCCAGGAACAGGTAGGCGGGCAGGTGCGGCTCCCGCCACCTCGTCACCTTCAGAATCGGCTTGCCGTAGTAGGAGCGGAACTCGGCCGGCGGGACCTGCAGTTGCTCGCTCACCCTGACCTCCCTGAGAACGCGACCGCGACGCCCGCGACGAGCACGGCCGCCGCTGCGCCCGCCCACCGCCACATCCGCGGCAGGTCCCTCGTCGTGACCACCGGATCCGGCGGCAGGCCGTAAACCTCTGGATCGTCGAGCAGCAGGAAGAACGCCCCGCCCCCGCCGATACCGTCCTCGGGATCGTCCAGGTAGAGCCTGGCCCGCGTCTCCCCGACAGCGTGCAGTTCCTCGAGCCGGGACTGGGCGATTGCCCGCAGTTCGTCGAGCGGACCGAACTGGATGGAATCGGTCGGGCAGGACTTGGCGCAGGCAGGCTCGAGGCCGCCGCGCAGCCGGTCGTAGCACATCGTGCACTTCCAGGCCCGGCCGTCGTCCTCGCGCCGGTCGATGACGCCGAATGGGCACGCCGACACGCAGTACGCGCAGCCGTTGCACACGTCCGGCTGCACGATCACGGTGCCGTACTCGGTGCGCACCAGCGCGCCCGTCGGGCACACGTCAAGGCAGGCCGCGTGCGTGCAGTGCTTGCACACGTCGGAGGCCATCAGCCAGCGGGTGGCCGCGTCGGGGCCGTCCGCCCCGTGCGGCCCGTGCGGCCCGTCAGAACCGTCCACGGGGACTGCCTGCTGCGTAATCAGCTGCGCTGCGGGACCGTTGGCCGGGACCTGCTGCTCGATGAATGCGACGTGGCGCCAGCTGTTCGAGCCCAGTGCGCCCGTGTTGTCGTAGGACATCCCGGTGAGCGTCAGCACGTCACTGTCCGGCTCGGGCAGGCCGTTCCATTCTTTGCACGCCACCTCGCATGCCTTGCAGCCGATGCAGACGCTGGTGTCGGTGAAAAAGCCGACTCGCTCGGGGTGCTCGGCGTAGCCGGCGTCGCCGGAAACGTCGGCAAGCGGCCCGTAAAGCCGATTAGCCGTCACGATCCCTCCTGAGGGCTAGCCGCCCAGCTGTCCAGCGGGTCCAGCCCGGCCTGACGCCGGTAGGAATCCACCAGCTCGATCAGTGCGGCACCGCGCGGCCGACGCCCGGCCCGGACGTCGCAGGTGGCCACCTTGCTCTCCTGAATCAGCACGTTCGGGTCGAGCGCGAACGGAAGCAGGTCGTTTACGACGTCGCCAGTGACCAGGCCCTCGCTGCCCCAGTGATAGGGCAGCCCGACCTGGTGCACGACCGCGCCGTCAGCCAGCCGCAGCGGCCGCATCCGGCGGGTCACCAGCACCCTGGCCTCGATCGCGGCGCGCGCGCTGATGATCGTCGCCCAGCCGCCGTTTTCCAGCCCACGCTCGGCGGCCAGCTGCGGCGATACCTCGCAGAACAGCTCGGGCTGCAGCTCAGACAGGCGGGACAGCGTGCGGCTCATGCCGCCGGCCGTGTGATGCTCGGTCAGCCGGTAGGTGGTGAAGATATAAGGGTATGTGGCCGCGTGGCCCGCGAGCTGCTCGCTCGTTGCCGGGTCCCGCGGGTACAAGACGCTGGCCGGACTGGTGTCCTGCTTATAGACGTCGTTGCGCACGGGAGACTCGGCCGACTCGTAATGCGTCGGCATCGGCCCGTCCTTCAGGCCAGTCCACACGAACAGCGCGCCCTTGCCGTCCCGCTGCATGATGAACGGGTCGGTACCAGCCAGCGCGGCGGGCCCGACCGCGCCGTCAGGCGGGATGTAGCCGGGAGACTTGGTCTTCTCGAAGTCGGGCACATCATGCCCGGTCCATTCGCCCTTCTCCTCGTCCCACCAGACGTAGCGCTTCTTCTCGCTCCACGGCTTGCCCTGCGGATCAGCCGACGCACGGTTGTAGAGCATGCGCCGGTTGGCCGGCCAGGCCCAGCCCCACTCGGCCGCCACCCAGGACTGCTCGCTCTGCGGCTTGCGGCGGGCGGTCTGGTTCACCCCGCCCGCGTAACAGCCGGAGTAGATCCAGCAGCCGCACTGCGTCGAGCCGTCCGGCTTCAGCTCAGCGAATCCGTTCAGCAGCGTGCCGTCGGGCCGACGTCCGTTGATTTCCTGCAGCACCGCCTCGGCGTCCGGCTCAGCCTCGTCGCCGGTCTCTGGGTAATCCCAGGAGAGGCTGCGCAGCAGCCGGTCCCGCTCAGCGTCGGACTCGGCCACCCTGACCCGGATCCGCTTGCCCAGGTGGTAGGCGAACCACAGGTCGCTGCGCGCGTCGCCGGGCGGCTCGAGCGCCTTGTGGTGCCATTGCAGCATGCGCTGGGTGTTGGTGAACGTGCCGCCCTTCTCGACGTGCGACGCGGCCGGCAGGAAGAACACTTCAGTGCCGATCTGTTCGGTCGCCAGCTCGCCGGTGGCGATCTCAGGGCTGTCCTGCCAGAACGTCGCGCTCTCGATCACCGCGAGGTCGCGCACGACCAGCCAGTCCAGCTTGGCCAGCGCGAGTCGCTGCAGCCGTGATCCGGCCGACCCGACCGCCGGGTTCTGGCCCCACAGGAAGTAGCCCTTGACGCCGCCCTCGATCATGTCGAGCACCGTCCGGTACGTACCGTGATCCCCGGTGAGCCTGGGCAGCAGCGGGAACAGGTAGTCGTTCTCCGCCGTGGCCGCGTCGCCGTACCAGGCCTTGAGCAGGCTGACGAGGTAGGCGCGCTTGTTGCCCCAGAAACCGGTGTCGGGCAGGCGGGTCAGATAGTCGTCCAGGGTCTCGTCCTCGGCCCGCGGCATCGGCAGGTAACCGGGCAGCAGGTCGAACAGGGTGGGGATGTCGGTGCATCCCTGGATGCTCGCGTGCCCTCGAAGCGCCATGATGCCGCCGCCGGGACGGCCCATGTTGCCGAGCAGCAGCTGCAGGATCGCCGCAGTGCGGATGTGCTGCACGCCGGTCGTGTGCTGGGTCCACCCGACCGCGTACACCCAGGCCGTCGTGTGCTCGCGGCCGCTCGCCGCGACCAGTGTCTGCGCCAGCCGGGTGAAGTCGGCCTCGCTGATCCCGCAGACCCGCTGAACGAGTTCGGCGTCGTACCGGGAGAAGTGCCGCTTCAGCACCTGGAACACGCAGCGCGGGTGCGCCAGCGTGAGGTCGCGCTCGCCGGTCGGCTTCCAGGTTGAGTTGTCATACGTCCTGGTGACCGGATCGTAGCCAGAGAACAGCCCGTCGCTGTCCTCGGCGTCATGGTAGTCCGCGGGCAGGATGTCGGCCGCGTTCGTGTACGCGGTGACGTACTCGCGGAATTCGTGCCCGCCGGACAGCACGTAGTTCACGAGCGCGCCGAGCAGCACGATGTCGCCGCCGACCCGGCTAGGCACGTGGACGTTGGCCAGCGCGCTGGTCCTGGTGAACCGCGGATCGATGTGGACGACCGTTGCGCCGCGCGTCTTAGCCTCGACTACCCACTGGAATGCGACCGGGTGGCACTCGGCCATGTTGGAGCCGCAGATCACGATGCAGTCGGAGTTGGTCAGGTCGCGCGGGAACGTCGTGGCGCCGCCGCGGCCGAAGCTTGTCCCCAGACCGGGGACGGTGGCGGAGTGTCATATCCGCGCCTGGTTCTCGATCTGGATGGCTCCGAGCGCCGTCCAGAGCTTTTTCATGAGGTAGTTTTCCTCGTTGTCCAGCGTCGCACCGCCGAGGCTGGCGATGCCCAGGGTGCGCCTGACCGCCTTGCCATCGCGCACGTCCTGCCACGTCTGCGCCCTGGTGGCCACGACCCGGTCGGCGATCATCTCCATCGCCGCCTCGAGGCTGAGCGGCTCCCAGGCCTTGCCGAACGGCCGCCGGTACAGCACCTTCGCCTGCCGGGAAGGGGTGGTGACCAGCTGCTTGCTCGCCGCGCCCTTGGGGCAGAGCCGACCA
The DNA here is from genome assembly GCA_030041135.1 of Streptosporangiaceae bacterium. GTDB lineage: Bacteria > Actinomycetota > Actinomycetes > Streptosporangiales > Streptosporangiaceae > JAJYUU01. The sequence continues at coordinate 5,272 of JASHOL010000508.1, forward strand.
CGCGATACGGGCGAGTCCGGATCGCCCTCGATCTGGGTCACGGCGTCCTTGCCCTCGACTGCGGACACGTAGACCTTCTGACCACAGCCAACCGCGCAATACGGGCAGATCGAGGCAACGACGCGATCCGCTGAGGCAGTCCGCGGCGCGGCCGCCTCGGTGTGCGGAGAGCGCACGGCTTCGCCGCGGCCCAGCCGGTCGCGCCCGGTCAACTGGCGCAGCGCAGGCCACCTGGCGATCCTGATCGACTCCACGTCCTCATCCAAGCAACAGGCGGCCCGCACAAGCAAGGCCGCCCCCGGCCCGCGCAATCCGGGCTCAGGTCAACGACATTCCGGGTAAGAGCATTTGTATCGTAGTACGAGCGTTACCCAGGCGCCCGGATCGGCGGCCGGCCGCAACCGTGGTGCGGTTAACCGAATCAATACCGTGGTACGAGTGTCACTCGGGCGCCCGGAGCGGCGCCCGGTAGTGCGGAAGGTGTGCGCGCGGCCGCGGGGGTTGAATGTCCTTGTCGCTAGCCCAGTCAGTCGTGAGCCTGCCGACGACGCCCTTTGTACCGATTGCGGTCGGTTTCTTCGGCCTCGGCACCGGCTACCTGATCTACGGTCCGCAGGAGCTGTTCGGTTACCCAAGGCGCGACCCGAGGGTCGACTTCTCCATGGGCATGTGGGGCATCTGGATGCCCGGTTTCATGCAGTTCGTCACCGGCGTCTACCTGTTCCTCGCGCTTACCCTGTTCGGCACGCTTAAGGCGGCACCGCTATATATGGCCGCGCTCGCCTTCACCGCGTACGGCGTCCACTGGTTCGCCCTCGGCTGGAACCGGCTGCACGGCGCTGATCCGAGGCCCAACGTGGGCATGTCCGTGGCCTTCCTGCTCATCTCCATCCTCGGGATGATCGTCTTCTTCAAGGCCGGAGACCACCCCGTCGGCGGTCTGTTCATCGGCCTGACCGGCGTCTACATCGGTGAGTTCTTCGCCAACATGGTGGACCTTCCACGCTTCGCCAATCCGGGAGAGAAACTGCTCGGAATATTCCACCTCGGCACCGGGCTCTGGCTCATGTACCTGACGTGGGCCGTCGCTCTCGACACCGCAGTGAAGTGGACGCTGCCCACCTAGCACCTGAACTGCTCAGACCCTGGCCGCCGTAGGCTGAGCGCGACGGCTGCCAGCGAGGAGGCGATTCGGTGCCAGGGCGGACGGCGCGGCGGCGGGTCGTGCGCATCTCGGTGCCTGACGGCGCGCCCGCGGATGCCACCCTGAGCAGCCGGGCCGACCTGCTGGCCGCGGAGGAGCCGCTCGGGATCAGGATCGGCGGCCAGGCGGTCAGCATGACCATGCGGACGCCAGGCGACGACATCGACCTGACCGCGGGATTCCTGCTCAGCGAGGGGATTGCGGCCAGCGCCGCGGACATCGACTCGATCAGGATCTGCAGCGGCGAGCGCTGCGGCCACGGCGATCATGACGGCATGGGGAACATCGCCGACGTGATGCTGCGCGCCGACGTCCCGGCGCCGGCATCGCGGCGGAATTTCCTCACCACCAGCGCGTGCGGCGTGTGCGGCAAGGCCAGCATCGCCGAACTGCGCGTTACCAGCGCCTATGACCTTTTCGCCGATAAGGCCGTGGTCGCCGCGGCCGTACTGGCCATGCTTCCCGGTCGGCTCAGGGAGGCCCAGCGGGTATTCGACCGGACCGGCGGGCTGCACGCGGCCGGGCTGTTCACCGCCGACGGCGAGCTGCTGGCCATCCGTGAGGACGTCGGGCGGCACAACGCGGTCGACAAGGTGGTCGGCTGGGCAGTGCGGGGCGATCGCCTGCCGCTGGCGGGCACTGTGCTGCTGGTGAGCGGCCGGGCCTCGTTTGAGCTGGTGCAGAAGGCGGTGCTGGCCGGCATTCCGGTGCTGGCCGCGGTGTCCGCGCCGTCGTCGCTCGCGGTCGAACTGGCGCAGGAGGCCGGGCTGACCCTCGTCGGCTTCCTGCGCGGCAACTCGATGAACGTCTATGCGGGCGAGCAGCGCATCGCCTAGGACCCGGCCGCGCCCGCCCACAGGTGGCGGTCGCCCGCATGCAGCCGTGCGTAGATCCGGTCCCGCAACTCGTTCGCCTCCGCGTCGGTGATGCTGCGGTCCAGCCGCCTGAGCACGACCCGGGCGAGCACGTTGTGCTGGCCTGGCCGCGCGCCGAGGCGCGCCGCGGCTTGCGCGGGAAGCTCGGCACAGGGGGTCGACGACAGGATCGCGACGTCCTCGACGGCGTCAGCGTCCGCTCCGAGCGCCTCGCGCACCTTGTCGCCGAGGGTCTCGGCGTCCTCACTGCCGTCGACGGCGATGGACAGGTCTCGCCGGATGGCCGGCTGGCTGGAAACGGGCCGGTACCGCTGCAAATCGTGCATCTGGCCGGCGACTCTGGGGTCGACCGAACGCAGCAGCCTGATGTCGGGAATCTCCTTGCGGAGCATGAGCAGCCGGTCAAGACCCAGGCCGAGGGCCAAGCCGGTGCAGCCGTCCAGGCCCGCCCCGGCCAGTACGTCGGGGTGGGCGAGGCCGCACTCCCAGACCTCGACCCAGTCGTCGCCGCGGGCCACGTCCACCTGTCTGCCGCCGGTCGTGTACGGGTGCGTCCTGGCCAGCTGGCGGCTCGGCAAGCCGGGCACCAGAGCGGCAAGCAGCGCGGCGATCATCTCGTCCAGGTCGCTGGCGGACAGCGGGCGCCGGCGGATCCGCCACAGGTCGAGCTGATGCGGAGTCCCGGTGTGCTGCCAGTCAATGACATCCCGCCGGTAGGCCATGCCCGGGCAGGCGAGCAGGACGTCGGCGGCGGGATCGGCAGCAAGCTGGCGCAGCGCCGTCGGCACGAGCGCGGTTGCGTGGGCCCGCAGCATGCGGGTGTCGTCGACGTACCTGGTGTAGCGCGCGTCCCTGGTGACGTCGGCCGGGTCGTATCCGAGCCGGTCGTAGTTGTCGGCTATCGGCACGATCCGCGGCCCCCGGCACCAGCGGACCTCGCACCCCGCTCCCCAGGCGCACGCGAGCGCGGCGACGGCCGCGTCGACTATCAGCTGGATCGCGTGCGGGCCGTCGGCCGGGTCGGACAGGTCAGGTATCGCGAGGTCGCGCTCGAGCTGAGCCGGACTGAGCGCGGCGCGCAGAAGTTGGGCAGGCATAATGTCCTCCTGAAGATCGAGTCGGATGCCGGAGGTTCTCCCGATCCGGCGACTCGATCGCAGGCTGCCTGCGGTTATGGTGCGGCTACGCCTCCCGATCGCCCAGCCGGGGCGGGAGGCCGCTAAATCGGTGCGCAACCATGGCTTTACCGTACGCGGCCCCGGCCCGGGCGGCCAGCCATTAACGCGCCAATGCGCCGCGCCCTGGCCCGCACTGTCTGTGCCAGACTGGCCACGGACAGCAGTGCTGGAGGTCAGGCATGGCACACGCGGTGGTGCACTTCGAGATCGGCGGCCCGGACGACCGGCAGCTCGCCGAGTTCTACGGCGGCTTGTTTGGCTGGACCATGCGCCCCGTGCCGGGCATCGACTACACGCTGCTTGACACGTCGGGCGGCGAGGGCATCAACGGCGGCGTTCACAACAGCGCCGACGGCGCGCCGTCCATCACGTTCTTTATCGAGACCGATGACCTGCAGGCCGTCCTGGACAAGATCAACCTGCTCGGCGGCAAGACCGTGACGCCCATCACCGATTTGCCGGGGATGGTGACCTACGCGAGGTTCGAGGACCTGGACGGGCTGGTCGTCGGCCTGGTACTCGGGCAGGACGATCCGGGCGCGGCCGGGCAGTCGGGCGTGCCAGGCCCCTCCGCCGGAGCCGGCGCGCCGGTGGACTGGTTCGAGGTGCTGGGCTCCGACGCCGAGCGCAGCCAGCGGTTCTACGCTGAGCTCTTCGGCTGGAAGGCCAGCGAGGCCGGGCCGGGCTACCGGATGATCGACACCGGCACGAGCAAGGGCATCCGCGGCGGCATCGGCGGCGGGCAGCAGGCGATCTGGGCGACCGTCTACGCTCGCGTCCCCGATGTCGACGCGGTCCTGGTCAAGGCCGAGGAGCTGGGCGGCGCCAGGGAACTCGGCCCGTTGGCGGTCGACGATCACATGCGGACCGGAGCGCTACGCGACCCGGCGGGCAACGTGTTCGGTGTCTACTCCCACGGGCCGCACTAGGTCAGAGCCGGGTCGAGCAGTCCGCGCCGGTTTCTGATCGCCAGGTCAGCCTTGGTGAACAGGCCGTCTACCACGATCCCGATGATCAGGATCACGATCATGACCGAGATCGTGCTGGCGAAGTCCAGCTGGTCCTGATCACTGTTCAGCAGCACGCCAAGCGAGGCGACGCCGGGAATCTGCACTATCAACTCGCCTGCCATCAGGCTGCGCCAGGCAAATGCCCAGGCCTGCTTCATTCCGGCCACGAACGTCGGCAGCGACGACGGCAGGATCAGGTACCGGTACAGCGCCAGGCCGCGCAGCCCCATCACCTTGCCCGCCCGCAGCAGCATCGGCGGCGTGTAGTCGACGCCGGCGATCATCGCGTTGGCGATCGACGGGGCCGAGCCAAGCACGATCACGAACAAGATCGCTTCGGTGCTTCCACCGAACAGGATGATGGCGAGCGGGAACCAGGCGATTGACGGCATCGTCTGCAGCCCGGTGATGATCGACCCGGTCGCCGCTCGCAGCGGAGGAATCCTCGACACCAGCGCGCCGATCACGATGCCGAACACCAGCGAGAGCCCGTAGCCGTCGACGGCCCGCTCCATCGAGGTCCCGATGGCCTGCAGCAGCAACCCGTGCTCAAGCTGTTGCCATAGGTTCGGCAGCACCTCGGCCGGGCTCTGGAGCAGGTGATCTGCGGTATCGCCGCGGAAGTTGCTGAGGTAGAACAGCTGCCAGACGGCGAGCACGAGCACGATGGCCAGGAGCTTGGGCCAGGTCGCGGCCCAGGCCTTCCTGGCCAGCCTCGCCGCCCGGCTCTCGCCCCGCGTGACATCGCTGAGTTCCAGGTTGTCGAGGCCGTGCAGTGCCTGGTCAGTGGCCATGGCGCCCCATCTCCTCGCGTAGCCGGTCGGTGAGGGTCGCGGCGAGCTGGGCAACCTCGGCCGAGTCGATGCGCCTCGGGCCGTGCCGCGGCACCGGGTACTCGGCGATGACCTTGCCTGGCCGGCTGCTCAGCACGACCACGCGGTCGCCGAGCCTGACCGCCTCCCTGACGTTGTGCGTGACGAACAGGACCGTCAGCGTCCGTTCGGCGCAGATCCGTTCAAGCTCGTCGTGCAGCAGGTCACGGGTCATCGCGTCGAGGGCGCCGAACGGCTCATCCATCAGCAGCACGTCCGCGTCCAGGGCCAGCGCCCTGGCCATCGCGACCCGCTGCCGCATGCCGCCGGACAGCTCGTGCGGGCGCTTGTCGCCGAACCCGCCAAGCCGCACGGTGAGCAGCAGCTCGCGAGTGAGGTCCCTGCGAGCCTGCCTTGGCACTCCCCTGGCCCGCAGCGCCAGCTCGATGTTGCGCGCGGCAGTCAGCCATGGGAACAGGGCCGGTTCCTGGAACATCAGGCCGACCCGCCGGCCGCCGGTCTCGACCGTGCCCGACGTGGGCCGGTCCAGCCCGGCGACAAGATTCAGCAGCGTGCTCTTGCCGCACCCGGACGCGCCGATGATGCACACGAACTCGCCCGTCCCTACGCTGAGCGAGACGCGGTCGAGAGCGAGCAACTCACCGCGGCCGGTCCGGTACGCCTTGCTGACGTCGGTCAACCGGACGGCGGGGGGTGACTTCTCGTCAGACAGGGCTGACGCCCCCGGCTGGGTGGCCGGGGGCGTCGCACCTTGTGTTCGGTGATCAGTCAGGCGCACTGCGCCTGTGTCGCTCACGCTCATGAGCTGATCTGCGACTGGCCGTCGGCGGCCAGCAGCGCGTTCAGCGGCCCCAGGTCATAGATCGCACTGAGGTTCTTGACCGGGGAAAGCAGGCCGACGTCAACCGCGTGCTGCGCGTCGGTGAGCAGCGACGACTCGATCGGGTTGTTGGTGAACGTGACCTGCGCGAACGACGCCGCGAGCACCTTGGTCTTCAGGCCCTTGCCGGTCAGGCTGGCCAGCTCCGCGTTGGCCGCCGTCTCGGCTGCCGACTGGTCGCTGGCAATGAAGCTGTTCGCCTCGATCTGGCCCTTAAGCAGGTCACTGACCACGGTCGGGTGGGCGCTCAGGAACTTCTGGGTCACTACCAGCTCGGTCGTCACGAACTGCCCGCTTGGCCACAGGCTTGCCTCGTTGACCAGGACGTGGCCGCCGTCGGCGACCATTTCGGCGTCGTACGGCGCCGGCTCCCAGCCGCCCGCGATCTGGCCGGTCTTGAACTCGAGTACCGCGTCAGAGTTCGGCGAGATCGGCGTGATCGGCACGTCGCCGCCGCCGGTTGGCGTGGTGGTCAGGCCGTGGTTCTTCAGCCAGTAGCGCAGCGCCACGTCCTGGGTGTTGCCAAGCGACGGGGTCGCCAGCTTCTGGCCCTTGAGCTGGGCGGCCGAGGTGATTCCGCTCTTGACGACCAGCTCGGCCCCGCCCGACGCAGCGCCGGATATGACCTTGATGAGGGCGCCGCCTGAGGTCTGCCAGGCCTTGATCGCCGGGTTCGGGCCCACGTAGGCGGCGTCTAGCTGCCCGGCCAGCAGCGCGGTCGCCTCCTGGGTTCCCGAGGAGAACGGATAGAGCTGCAGCGTGACCCCGCTGCCGAGGTTCTTGGTGAAGAAGCCTTCCTTCACGCCGATCAGGGCGGGCGCGTGCGTGATGTTCTCCAGGAAGCCGAGCCGGAGCACCACCTTCGTCGTCGATGCGTCGGCACCTGAGCCGGACTTGGGGCTGGACGATCCGCATCCGGCTGCCAGCACGGCGACGCTCGCCACCGCAATCGCGGCGAGAACTCTTCTCATGATCCACACCTTATTTCAGATCAGTTAACTAGGTTTAGCTCCTTGAGAAGTCTACAATGCCGACGGAAATTAAGTGAACGGTAAGCGAACGCTTCAGGTCACTGTTCCGGTGTGATGCGCGTCTCACTCGGGCAAGGGGATTACTTCACTCGGCCCGGGCGTCAGCTGCCTTCGTCGCCCGTGTCCTCGGGATCGACGCCGAGCACCGACTTGAACTTCCCCAGGCAGACCTGGAGCTCAGCGAGCTGCGCCGGGCTCGAGTTCGTGGTGTTGAAGCTCACCCCGTACATGACGTCGAGCACCGACTTCTTGCCTGGCAGCGGGAGGGGCGGGGTGTCCTGGATGTGCGAGCACGCGGCCCGTACATGCAGCGCCGTCGCCACGGTCGTATTCGGGCTGAAGTCGACCACCATCCACTGCTTGTCGAGCGCCGCGTCCATCTTGGCGCATGCAGCCAGGCTGAGCACGCCGGCCGCGGCGGTGATGGCCGCGAGGCCCGCGCGCCGTCGGACAGGCCCGAGCCGTCGAACAGGCTCCGGGTGACGGGCGCCGCCTTCGACTACCCGCTGTCGTTCTCGCACGAACGCAACTCTACGGCCGCGCGGCCACTCGTGCGCGCGGGGATGCCGTCAGCGCCGGGCCGCTCGTCCGCGTGAACCCGCCCTCCCGCTTCGGACATGGACAGGATGAAGGCGGAGGCCACACTGGAGGCCGCATGGACGATGAGTTGACCGACAGCGAGCTGATGGAAAGGTCGAGAGCTCACCCGGCTAGCTTTGCCGAGCTGTTTGACCGCCATCTCGGCGAGCTCTATCACTACCTGCGCAGGCGCGCGGGACCATCGCTAGCTGCGGACATAGCCGCGGAGACCTTCCTGACCGCCTTTGCCCACAGGGACAAGTACCGGCCAGACGGGCAGAGCGTCCGGCCCTGGCTCTACGGCATCGCGCACAACCTGCTGAGGAACCACTCCCGCAGCGAGCGGCGGCAATGGCTGGCCTACGCCAGGCACGGCGAGATGCCAGACGTCGATCAGTCCGCCGCCGACGCCTTCGGCAACGCCGACAGCCGGGCGGATGCAACCGCGCTGGCGGCCAGGATCGGCGCGATCCTGGCTGGCCTGCCAGCCGGTGACCGCGACGTGCTGCTGCTCTTCGCCTGGGCCGACATGTCCTACGCGGACATCGCCAGCACGCTGCAGATTCCGGTCGGCACGGTCCGGTCGCGGCTGAACCGGGCCAGACGACAGCTGCGTGGCGAGGCCGAGCTTGAGCACATGAACCTGATCGGAGGATCACATGGATGACCTGACCGCGCTGCGGGAGGTCCGGGCGGGAGAGCCCGGCCCGTCCGCAGCAGAAACGACGGCAGCCAGGAACGCCCTGCTGACCGCCATCGAAGCAGCCGGCCAGTCCCGGTCCGGCCGCCGCACCACCCGGCCCGGGTCCGCGGTCCGGCCCGGGTCCGCGGTCCGGCGGACGGCCAGGCGAAAGGTCTGGGTTGCCGTGCTGGCGGCGGCGGCCACCGTCGCGGTGGGAGGGGGTGCGCTGATTGGCGGCTCCCAGCACGCGGCCTCCAGGCCTGCTGTGCCGCGGCAGGCTTCGCCCGGCACCGCTTCGCACCAGGTCGGACCGGTCGCTCCCGTGTACCACGACGCGACCTTGACCGCGGCCGTCGTGCTGGACAAGGCGGCCGCGGCGGCCGCGCGGCAGGACGACGCGAGCGGTAAGTACTTCTTCACCGAGTCGGAGTGGGTAGGCGCGGAAAGCGCCGCCTGGTCGAATTCCAGTCCTCAGATGTACCGGACCGGGCCTTATCTGCGACGGATGTGGTTCGGCAACGGCGTCGACGGCCGTCTCGTCTTGGCTGTCGGCGAACGGCCGCCCGCTTTCAACATGGGCTTGTCGTCAAACTTCGGCCTGACCTGGGCACAGCTACGGGCCTTGCCGACGGCTCAGGCGCCGCTGCTTTCGATCGTGGCTCGGTTGGCGGTCGGCCTTAACCCGAAGTACCCCAATTCCAGTGCGTTCAGCGAATTCGAGGTCATCGGGCAGCTGCTCTACGAGAGCCCGATCTCGCCGGCCGTCCAGGCTGCGCTGTACCACGTTGCCGCCGGGCTGGCCGGGATCAAGGTCACGGACACCACCGACCTCGTCGGCCGGCCGGCCGACGAGGTGTACATCGAGCCTGGCCCGGACGATCCGCCCGCGGTGGGTCATGCTCTGTACTTCAATCCGGTCACGTTCCAGCTACTGGACGAGGCAACGCTCAACGCGGCGAACGTCAGCTGCCCGGTGCTGGCCTCGTCCGCCATCCTGGACACGGGATACGTTAGCTCCGACACCCAGCTGCCGGCCGGCACGCCGACCAAGCTGAAGCCCGCCTACTACAGCAACAGCGCCCCCGGCTGCCCCACGCTGGTGGTCGGCGTCCCGCACAGGATTGCCGGGCCCGGCAAGCTAAGCCCGGCCAAGCGGCGGCAATCCCACCAGTTATCCATCGCGCGGTGAACCTCGCCCGACGACGGGAAGGAGGACGACGCGAACGCGACTGATCACTGCTCGCAGCCGCGGCTGACGCCGCGGGGGCAGGGCGGGCTCCGCCGGACCGACCGGACGGAGCCCGCCCTTCGCCGTTAGCCCATGGCACCCCGCGGCCAGGCCGCGTCGCTGGCCGCCGTCGGTGTGGCCGATGTGCGATATTTTGCACCTAGCGGCGGCGCGGGGATTCCAGCAGGGAAACCTGGTCCGTGTCACGCTTGCCTTGCCGCTCCGCGTGCCCTGGCCCGCGGGCTCAGCCTGGACGTGGAGGTCTGATGGCTAGTCTGATCGAGGACTACGCGCTGATCGGGGACTTGGAGACGGCCGCGCTCGTCTCCCGCGACGGTTCCATCGACTGGCTCTGCTTGCCCAGGTTCGATTCCGACGCGTGCTTTGCCGCGCTGCTCGGCGACGAGCACAACGGCCAGTGGCGGATCGCTCCGACCACGACCGAAGGGCCGGTGTCCCGGCAGGGCGAGGTCAGCAGGCAGTACCTGGGCGACTCCCTCATCCTGCAGACGCGCTGGCAGACGATGAGCGGCGTCGTCCGTGTGCTCGACTTCATGCCGCCGCGTACTGACGCGCCGGTCATCATCCGTATCGTCGAGGGCGTCGAGGGCAGCGTCGAGATGGAGACGCTGCTGCGGGTCAGGTTCGGCTACGGCAAGATCGTCCCCTGGGCCCGGCGGATGGACCACGCGATCCGGTGCATCGCCGGCCCTGACTCTGTCTGCCTGCGCACGCCCGTGCAGATGACCGGCCGGAACATGGCCCACCAGGGCGCCTTCACGGTCCGTAAAGGCGACCGGGTGCCGTTCGTGCTGTCGTGGTATCCCTCCCACCTGCCGCCAGACACTCCGACCGACCCGGAAGCCGCCTTCGATGCGACCACGAAGTTCTGGTCCGAGTGGTCGGCGACGTGCACCTACTCCGGCCCGTACAGGGACGCGGTCATGCGCTCCCTGATCACGCTCAAGGCGCTGACCTACCACCCAACCGGCGGCATCGTGGCGGCCCCCACTACGTCGCTGCCCGAGGACATCGGCGGCGTCCGGAACTGGGACTACCGGTACTGCTGGCTGCGGGATGCCACCATCACGCTCGAGGCGTTGCTGCGCACCGGCTATACCTCGGAGGCCAGTAACTGGCGGCAGTGGCTGGGCCGTGCGATCGCCGGCGACCCCAGGGACGTGCAGATCATGTACGGCGTGGCCGGCGAGCGCAGGCTCGCGGAGTGGGAGGCCGACTGGCTGCCTGGCTATGAGCGCTCCGCCCCTGTCCGGATCGGGAACGCCGCGGTGGACCAGCGGCAACTTGATGTCTACGGGGAGGTCAGCGACGCGCTCTCGCTGGCCCGCCAGTCCGGGCTGCCATTCGACAAGCACAGCTGGAGCCTGCAGCGCCAGCTCCTTGACTTCCTGGAAAAGCACTGGGACGAGCCGGACGAGGGGATCTGGGAGGTGCGCGGCCCGCGGCGGCACTTCGTGCACTCCAAGATCATGGCCTGGGTGGCCTTCGACCGGGCGGTCCACATGATCGACCTCGGCTGCCCCGGTCCGCAGGATCACTGGCGCGCCATCCGGGACGAGATCTTCGCCCAGGTCTGCGACAAGGGGTATGACGCCGCGCGCGGTACGTTCACGCAGTACTACGGCAGCACCGAGCTTGACGCCTCGGTGCTGCTCGCGCTCGAGGTCGGCTTCCTTCCTCCGGACGACGCGCGGATGATCTCGACCGTGTGGACGATCAAGCGCGAGCTGATGCGCGACGGCCTCGTGCTCCGCTACACCCAGCCGGCCAAGGCGGTCAGCTCCGGCGGCCGGGCTGACGTCGACGGCCTGCCAGGAGCCGAGGGTGCGTTCCTGGCGTGCAGCTTCTGGCTGGTGAACGCGCTGCACATGATCGGCGAGTACGACGAGGCCGTGTCCATGTTCGAGCGGCTGCTGGCGCTGCGCAACGACATCGGGCTGCTAAGCGAGGAGTACGACCCTCGGTACGGCCGGCAGGTTGGCAACACGCCGCAGGCCTTCAGTCACGTTCCGCTAATTCAGGCCGCCCTGAACCTGGAGGAGCACGCCGCGCACCACTGCCGCCGTCCCGCGGGCCGCCGCCAGGGCAGGCACGCGCCGCCGTCAGGCCAGGCGGGCTCCGCTGGCGCGCTGACCTGACCGCCCGGCGTGATCGGGCACGCCGAGCACAGTGTCACACTGATGGGTAGCATGCCACCGCGCCCGTACATTCTGGTCGTAAACGGCCGTAAGGTCCGCCAGCCGGTCTTCGTGATCGGTGCCCCGCATTCGGGCGCGGACCTGCTCGGGCGTGCCCTCAAGCGGTCGCCCGGGTTCCACGTGACGATCGGCCAGGACGCGGTGCAGAGCGTGGTGTACGCGTTCGCCCGCAGCCCCTCCATTCAGCGCGGCCGGAGTGACGCTGCGGCCACGGTGCTGCGCGATGCCTTCGCTCAGGCGTGGCAGGTGACCGACCACTGCTGCCTGACCTGCTCGCCTGCCTGCCGGGAGGCGGGCGGGGTCAACGGACCTTCGTGCTGCATCACCGAGCGGGACATCGCCAGGTACGGGGATGCCAGCCCAGACCTGATGTACTGCGCCGACGTCCTGGTCGATGCGTTCAGCGACGCGAAGCTGATTCAGATCATCAGGGATGGCCGGGACGTGGTCGCGGGCATGCTCAGCGATCCGCAGGACCTGTCCTGGTTCAAGCCGGGCATCGCCAACGTCGAGAGCGAGTTCCCCAACCCGTTCTACGGCGTCGAGACCGATGAAGATCAAGCCGCCTGGCCGGCCCTGTCGGCCGCGGGCAAGTCCGCGATGCGCTGGCGAGGCTCGGTCCGGGCGATGGCCAGGCTGCGCTCGGGCCTGTCCGCCGAGCAACTGACGACCGTGCGGTATGAAAGCCTGGTCAAGCACCCGGCGCCGACGACCTCGGCCCTGGCCGAGTTCGTCGGCGCCGAGATCGCCCAGGTCGAGATCCGCCACGCCCGTCCCAGGCGCCAGCAACAGCCGGGCCCCGAGCCGGGAGCCTGGCGCAAGCTGCTCAGCCCCGCGCAGGTCGGAGAGATCGAGATGGTCGCGGGACCTGACCTGGTGCGCGTCGGCTACGGCACCTGAGCCGGCGCGGCGCCAGCGCCGGGGGCGACCCTCGCAACCCCCGCCGTAGCGGGCTCCTGGCGGGCGAACTGGGTGTGGTACAAATCGGCGTACAGGCCGTCGGCGGCCAGCAGGTCCTCGTGTGTGCCCCGCTCGACGATCTTGCCGCCGTCAACGACCAGGATCTGATCGGCTTCCCTGATCGTCGACAGCCGGTGGGCGATGACCAGCGAAGTGCGGCCGGCCAGCGCGGTCTTCAGCGCCCGCTGGACCGCGGCCTCGGACTCGGAGTCCAGGTGCGCCGTGGCCTCGTCAAGGACCACGACCGACGGCGCCTTCAGCAGCAGCCTGGCGATCGCCATCCGCTGCTTTTCCCCGCCCGATAGCCGGTAACCCCGGTCGCCGACGACGGTGTCAAGCCCGTCGGGCAGGGCCGACACCAGATCCCAGATCTGCGCGGCCTGCAGCGCGAGAATCAGCTCGGCTTCTGAGCTCTCGGGCCTGGCGTAGAGCAGATTGCTCCTGATCGTGTCGTGGAACAGGTGCGCATCCTGGGTCACCACCCCGACGACGTCGTGCAGCGACTCAAGCGTGACGTCCCTGATGTCCTGCCCGCCGATCCTGACCGCGCCGGTCACCGGGTCGTACAGGCGCGATACCAGGTGCGTAATCGTGGTCTTGCCCGCCCCCGAAGGCCCCACCAGGGCTGTGAGCTGGCCGCCGGGCGCCACGAAGCTGACGTCGGACAGCACCGGCTGGCTGGCGCCCGGCTTCTCCGGCGCGGGCAGGGCAATGGACTCCAGGGAGGCCAGCGAAACCTCCGACGCCGACGGATAACGGAAGCTGACGTCATCGAACTCGATGTCGGGCGCCGCCCCAGCCCACGGTCCCTGCCCGCCCGGCGCCTGGAGCTCGACCGCATCCGGCTGCTCGGCGATCAGCGGCTGCAGGTCGAGTACCTCGAACACCCGGTCGAAGCTCACGAGCGCGGTCATGACGTTGACCTGGACGTTCGACAGCGAGGTGATCGGCCCGTACAACCGGCTCAGCAGCAGCGCGAGCGCGACCAGCTCACCGACCTTGATCTCGCCCTTGATCGCCAGCCAGCCGCCGAGGCCGTAGGTGACCGAGGTCGACAGCGTGGCCAGCAGCCCCAGCCCGGTGACCAGTGCGCTGCCCCACAGCGCGGTCAGCACCCCGATGTCGCGGACCCGGCCTGAGCGGTCGTCGAACAGCGCCTGCTCATCGCGCGGACGGCCGTACAGCTTGGACAGCATCGCGCCGGCCACGTTGAACCGCTCGGTCATGGTCGAGCCAAGAGCGGCGTCCAGCTGCATCGACTCCCTGGTCAGCTTCTGCAGCCTGCGGCCAACCCGGCGCGCCGGGAGCAGGAAGATCGGGATCAGCACCAGGGCCACGACGGTGACCTGCCAGGACAGCAGGAACATCGCCGCCAGCACCAGGATCAGCTGCAGCGAGCTGGAGACAACCGACGACAGCGTCGACGTGAGCGCCTGCTGCGCGCCGATCACGTCGCTGTTCAGCCGGCTTACCAGGGACCCGGTCTGGGCCCTGGTGAAGAACGCGATCGGCTGCCGCTGGACGTGCCCGAACACCTCGGTGCGCAGGTCGTAGATCAGGCCCTCGCCCACCCTCGAGGTGAAGTACCGCTGCAGCACCGACAGCAACGCATCGAAGATCGCGAGCCCCGCGACGGCCGCGGCCACGGCGAGCACCACGCCGACGCGCCGGTGCAGGATCCCGTCGTCGATGACGACGGCGAGCAGCAGCGGGTAGCTCACGTTGACGACGGCGTCGAGCGCGGCCGCCAGCAGGAAGACGACCAGGTCCACCCGGTAGGGCCTGGCATATCTGGCGATCCTCCGCACGGTGCCAGGCTTGAGTTTCTGCTGGGTCACCGACGGATCGCGGGAGAAGCCGCGCATCGCGTGCCACTGCATCTGCATGGTCATGTTCGGTGAACCTAGCAGCGGTCGCAGATCATCCCTGCTTTGCTATCGGCGAACTGAGGGAACGAGGTCGGGGCCGGGGCCGGCGCCGCCTCCGCGCGTACGCGCATCAGTGTTTACTCGGGGGGACGACCCCCCGTATCCCCCCGCAGGCTTCGCTGTGTTACCCGGGGGGACGACCCCCCGTATCCCCCCGCATGCTTCGGAGGAGGGTGGCCTGGGCCACGCGTTCCGCGGCCGCCTGCTGCTCCAGGGTGTTGGCTGCGGCCGCGGCCAGCAGCGCCTTAGTCGCCCTGGCCGCCGCGGCGTCCGTCGACGTCAGCTCGCGGGCCAGGTCAGCGACCCTTGCACCCAGGTCGGCGGCCGGCACAACGTACTCGGCCAGCCGCAGTTCGCGCGCCTCCTGCGCGCCGACCGTCCTCGCCGTCAGGCACATCTCGATCGCGCGCGGCCGCCCGACGAGTTCCACCAGCGGCTTGGTGCCGGTGAGGTCAGGCACCAAGCCGAGCGCGGGTTCCTTCATGCACAGGCCGGCGTTGTCGGCAAGCACGCGCAGGTCGCAGGCGAGTGCGAGCTGGAAACCCGCCCCGATGGCGTGTCCCTGCACCGCGGCTATCGAGACGATCCGGTCGTCGCGCAGCCACAGGTAACCCTCCTGATAAGCGCGGATGTGCTCGCCGAAACCAGGGTCATCGAGCCCAGGGCCCCGGTCTTCGCCCGGCACGCCCTCGGGGGTGAACATCCGCAGGTCGATGCCCGCGCAGAAGGATGGACCCTCACTCCGGATCACGACCACCCTGACGCCCGCGTCGGCCAGTATCTTGCCGCCGATCTCCGCCAGCCCGCGCCACATCGTGGGCGTCATCGCATTGCGGCGCTCAGGCCGGTTGAGCGTGACCGTGGCGACGCAGTCCTGCACGCCCCAGCGCAGCCCGGCCGCAGGCCGGAGGTTCTCGTCAGCCGGCATGAGTCCTCGATCCACTGGCCAGCGCGGTGTCTGCCTGGGGGAACGACCCCCAATCCCCCGCGGTGTCGGCCTGGGGGAACGACCCCCCAATCCCCCGCGGTGTCTGCCTGCCGGGGCTACGCGGGCCAAACTCAGGCCTTTGACTTGGCCCTTCCCCTAGTCGCACCACCGCGGCCGCGCAGCGCAACGCCGCTCTCGCTCAGGATCCGGTGAATGAAGCCGTACGAGCGCCCAGTCGAGGCCGCGAGCGACCTGATGCTCTCCCCGGCGGAATACCGCTTCTTCAGGTCGCCGGCGAGCTTCGTCCGGTCGGCACCGGTGACGCGGGTGCCTTTCTTGAGAGTCTCGGTCACGCGTTCCTCCCGGTGAACTTAACTGGCGCAGCGTTACCGTATCTCGCCATGATCACTCATTAGCTCGTGATCGGCCACCCGGTCAGCCGCAAAAAGATCATTCTTTTTCGCGGCTCACTCCAGTCACGCAAGCGCAACCAGGTCAGCGAGTTCCTCGTTCCAGGCGTCCTCGACGCCGTCGGGCAGTAGCACTACCCGTTCTGGCTGGAGCGCGTCAACCGCGCCCTCGTCGTGAGTGACGAGCACGATCGCGCCGGTGAACTTGCGCAGCGCGGAAAGGATCTCCGCGCGGCTGCCAGGATCCAGGTTGTTGGTTGGCTCGTCCAGGAGCAGCACGTTGGCGCCCGACACGACCAGCAGGGCAAGTGCGAGCCGGGTCTTCTCTCCGCCCGACAGCACCCCGGTCGGCTTGGCCACATCGTCGCCGGAGAACAGGAAGGAGCCGAGGAGACTGCGATGCTCGCTCTCGGGCAGGTCCGGCGCCGCTGACCGCATGTTCTCCAGCACCGTACGGTCGTTGTCCAGCGTCTCGTGCTCCTGCGCGTAGTACCCAAGGCGCAGCCCGTGGCCGGGCAGGACCTCGCCGGTATCGGGATCCTCAAGCCCGGCCAGCAGCCGCAGCAGCGTCGTCTTGCCTGCCCCGTTCAGGCCGAGGACGACCACCCTGGCACCGCGGTCAACGGCCACGTCAACGTCGGCGAACACCTCGAGCGAGCCATAGGACTTCGACAGCCGCTGGGCGGCCAGCGGTGTCTTGCCGCAGTGCGCGGGCACGGGGAACCTCAGCTTCGCCACCTTGTCTGGGGCGCGGTCGGCGCTGACCCCGGCCAGCAGCCTCTCGGCCCGCCTGGCCATGTTCTGCGCCGCCTTGGCCTTGGTCGCCTTCGCGCGCATCTTGTCTGCCTGCGCCTGCAGCGCGCTTGCCTGCCGTTCCGCGTTCAGCCGCTCTCGGCGGCGGCGCCGCGCGTCGGTCTCCCGCTGGTCGAGGTAGGCCTTCCAGCCCAGGTTGTAGACATCGAGCACGCTGCGGTCCGCGTCGAGGTGAAACACCTTGTTCACCACGGCCTCCAGCAGTTCGGTGTTGTGGCTGATCACGACCAGGCCGCCGCGGAACGCGCGCAAGTGATCGCGCAGCCAGCTCACCGAGTCCGCGTCGAGGTGGTTGGTCGGCTCGTCGAGCAGCAGCGTGTCCGCGCCGCTGAACAAGATCCTGGCCAGCTCGATTCGCCGCCGCTGTCCGCCGGAAAGCGTGCGCAGGGGTTGCTTCAGCACCTTCTGCGGCAGGCCGAGGCTGTTCGCCAGCGACGCGGCTTCGGACTCCGCGGCATAGCCGCCGAGCACGGTGAGCCGCTCCTCAAGGTGCCCGTACCTGCGGACCGCGGCGTCCCGCCGGGCCGGGCTGGCGTCGGCCATCTGCCGTTCGGCGTCGCGCATGGCGGCCAGCAGCGCGTCGAGGCCGCGCGCCGACAGGATCCGGTCAACCGCGAGCGCGTCGAGATCGCCGGCCCTGGTGTCCTGCGGCAGGTAACCGACGGAGCCGCCGGACTGAACCGACCCGCCAGCCGGCAGCGCCTCGGCTGCGAGCACGCGGGCCAGAGTCGTCTTGCCGGCGCCGTTCCGGCCGACGAGTCCAATCTTGTCGCCAGCCGATACCTGAAAGGTGGCGGGCTCAAGCAGCAGGCGCGCGCCAGCGCGCAGCTCAATATCACGTGCGGAAATCACGGGAAGTCACTCCTGGAGACGACCTTGCAGCTCGGGCGCAGGGTAGGGGTCACCCCTGGGACGGGGAGCTGCTTCAAGTCAGGAGCGGTTGCACGGGCTAATCTTACTCAAGCCGCAACCAGGCCGGGCAACCGTATTTCCGGGCATGATGACGCCATGGCAGACCTTGGCCGACAGCGGTACATCAGCATTACCACCCACCGGCGGGACGGCAGCCCGGTTGCGACCCCGGTCTGGGTTACGGCCAGCGGCGGCCGACTCTATGTCTGGACCGGCGCGCAGACCGGCAAGGCCAGGCGGATACGCCGCAACCCCGAGATCACCATCGCACCGTGCACTGCCCGAGGCGCGCCCACCGGCCCGGCGGTACCGGCCAGCGCGCAGGTCGTGGCGATTACCGACCGGCCAGAGATCTGGCCGCTGTTCCTGGCCAAATACGGGCTGCAGCTGCGCGCGATCATGTGGTTTGGGCGGGTCAGCCGGATGCTGCGCCGCGGGTCGGCCCCGGCCGAGCGCGTGTTTCTCGAGCTGACGCTCACCGCTCCGGCCTAGCCGGCCGTCTCGGTCAGCCGGATCCGGATTGACCGGAACGCCCGCGGCGTAGCCTGGAGCACGGTCAGCCGCGGATCGGGCACGGTCAGGAACCGGTCCACGGCGATCGCGAAGTAGGGCTCAAGCCGCACGTCGGCGCGCAGCGCAGCCATCGCGCGCTTGTCCCCGCCGAGCACGACTGCGTCCAGCCGAGCCGGAAACTGGCCAAACACCCGCACCGCATTGTCAGCGGCGGCCGCCATCGCCTCATTCGCCTGCTTCTCCCTGCGCCGGGCGAAGCGGTGCTGCGACGTCCCGCCGGCCGCGCTGCGGCCATGGACAAGGCGGCTGCCGACCTTCGAGGCCGCCA
Organism: Streptosporangiaceae bacterium; assembly: GCA_030041135.1. Classification (GTDB taxonomy): domain Bacteria; phylum Actinomycetota; class Actinomycetes; order Streptosporangiales; family Streptosporangiaceae; genus JAJYUU01. Next base: position 23,783 of record JASHOL010000508.1, read on the forward strand.
GCCGGGCGTCCGGGCCGGTGAAGACGCCGGCGGCGTATCCGCCCAGGCGCACGAGCAGCACGCCGACCGTCCGCGGCGCAGTCGCGTGCGCGGCGAGTTCGGCGCCGGTCCCCTTGCTCCCGGCCGGCAGCGGCGGGAACGGCGGGTGGCACACGGCGACCGAGCCATCGGCGGCGAGGACCGTGACCAGACCTGGGCCTGGTTCGGCCCGCGCGCCGCCGTGGCGCTGGCCGAACGAATCGAGCCAGCCCTCGATCCGGCCAGGGTCAACCTCAACCCAGCGGACCGCACTCGGCGGTTTTCCACTACCCACAGCCTCCGAACCCTTACTATCCGTCAGGTGCCCTCTGATATCAGCTTCGCGACCGACAGCAACAGTGCCACACCCCCGTCGACCCTCGGGGGGTCGTCCCCCCAGGCCAACACCGCGGGGGGTCTAGGGGGGTCGTCCCCCCAGGCCAACACCCTGGAGCGCGCCCTGACCGCCGCCACCCACGATGCCACCAAGATCGGTGACCTCCTGGAGACCCTCAGGGCGGCCAGGCTCTGGTTACCGCTGCCCGAAGACGTCTCGGCCGTGACCGCAGAAGGGGCGGTCGAACTGCCCACGGTGACGTACCTGGACAGCGTGTTCGTGCCTGCCTACACATCGCCAGAATTACTCGCCACCTCGGCCGGCCAGATCCCGCACGCCGCGGTTCTGGCCGCCGACCTGGCCAGGCTGCTGCCGTCCGGCATCGGCATAGCGCTGAACGCCGGGGCCAGCCAGAGCGTTCCGATCTACCCGCCGGGGGTGACCTTCCTCGCGGTAGAGGCATCGGCCGCAGGCCTTGACCGGGTCAAGATCGGCCCGCTCCCGACCCAGCCTGAGGACCTGCTGGCCGGCATCCGGGCCGGACTGGCCGCCATCCCGCAGGCGGCCGAGGCCTCGGCGGCCTGGCTGTCGGTCCAGTTCTCCGGTGAGGGAATGATCATTTCCGTCACGCTGGACGACCCGGCCGACGCCGCGGTCAGGGACGCGGTGGTCGCGATGCTCGAGCAGGCCGCGCAGGCGGCCAGGCATGAGGCCGGTTATCCGATCGACGTGACGTTTCCCGGCGAAGGCGAGCCCGACCAGATCGACCAGTGGATCGCCGCCCGCGCCGAGCCCTTCTACCGCCGCGGGTAAGCCCGGTTCAGCGCGCTGATGACGCCGTGCAGCGACGCCATGGTGATGGATGAGCTGATCCCGGCTCCCCAGAGAATCCGGTCGCCGACCTGGATCTCCAGGTAGGCCGCCGCCTCGGCGTCCCGTCCTGACGTGAGGGCGTGTTCGGCGTAATCGAGCACTCGCACGCCCACGCCGCCGAGACCGAGATCGATGGCCGATAGCGCGTCGCAGAACGCCGCGATCGGACCCGACCCCGTTCCCCTCAGGACATGCTGGACGCCGGACGCGCGCACGGTGGCGGTCATGTGCTCAACGCCGTCGTGGCTCTCTGACGAGTAGCTGAGGAGCTCGAGCGGCCTGGAGTCGAGGTATTCTGCGGCGAATATCTGCCACATCTGGGCGGCGTCCACCTCGCCGCCCTCGCAGTCGGTATGCCGCTGGATGACCTGGCTGAACTCGACCTGCAGCCGCCGCGGCAGGTCCAGGTGATGGTCGGCCTTCATGATGTAGGCGACGCCGCCCTTGCCCGACTGGGAGTTCACCCGGATCACGGCCTCATAGGAGCGGCCGACGTCCTTGGGGTCGATCGGCAGGTAGGGCATGGACCAGGGCAGATCGCTGGCCGGCTTGCCGGCCGCCACCGCCTGCCGCTCCAGGTTGTCGAATCCCTTCTTGATCGCGTCCTGGTGCGAGCCGGAGAACGAGGTGTAGACGAGGTCGCCCGCGTACGGGTGGCGCTCGTGCACACCGATCCCGTTGCAGTACTCCACGGTCCGCCGGATCTCGTCGATGTCGCTGAAGTTGATCATCGGATCGATGCCCTGGCTGTACAGGTTGAGCCCGAGCGTGACCAGGTCGACGTTGCCTGACCGCTCGCCGTTGCCGAACAGGCAGCCCTCCACCCGGTCGGCGCCCGCCAGCATGGCCAGCTCCGCGTCCGCGGTGCCGGTGCCGCGGTCGTTGTGGGTGTGCACCGACAGCGCGATGTACTCGCGCCTGGACAGGCGGCGGCTGATCCACTCGATCTGGTCGGCGTACACGTTCGGCGTGGACCGCTCGACCGTGCAGGGCAGGTTGAGGACGATCTCGCGCTCGGGGCCGGGCTCCCATGCGTCCATGACCGCCTCGCAGATCTCCAGCGAGAAGTCAAGCTCGGTGTCCATGAAGATCTCGGGCGAGTACTCGTAGCCGAAGTCGGTGCCGCCCAGGTACTCCTCGGCGTACTTCATGACCGCGCGGGTTCCCTCGACCGCGACCGCCTTGCACTCGGCCCGGCCGTCGCCATCCCAGCCGAATACGACCTTCCTGAAGATCGGCGCGGCCGCGTTGTACATGTGCACGGTGGCCTGCCTGGCTCCGGCCAGCGACTGGACAGTGCGCTCGATCAGCTCCTCCCTGGCCTGGGTGAGCACCGAGATCCGCACGTCGTCGGGCACGGATCCGCTCTCGATCAGCGCGCGGATGAAGTCGAACTCGGTCTGGCTGGCGGCGGGGAAACCGACCTCGATCTCCTTGTACCCCATCCGCACCAGCAGCTCGAACATGGCCTGCTTGCGGGCGGCGTTCATCGGGTCGATCAGGGCCTGGTTGCCGTCCCGCAGGTCGGTTGACAGCCACCTGGGCGCTGCGGTGATCGCCCGCGACGGCCACCTGCGGTCAGGCAGCGTTACGGAGGGGAACGAGGTGTACCGGTGGCAGGGCATGCCCGACGGACGCTGCCGGAACGCGGAATTGTTCATGACTGTGCTGCTCCTGAGGTGGGATCGGAACCGGTTGGGGTTTCGGTCGGCGCAGCGGAACGGCCCGCGGCGAGGGGCCGACCGGAGTGGTTACCGGGCCTCGCCGCGGCCGGGAAGAAGCAGGCCGCCAGTCATGATGTCGAGAGTTTAGCCGACGCCGGTTACTGGCCGTGACCGGACCGGCTAACTGGCCGCCGCGGACTGCGTCGGCGCCGGCGACGTCGTCGGGCTGGGGCTCGGGGTCGAACTCGGCGTCGGGCTTGGGGTGCCCGACGGTGTCGGGCTGGGCGATGGGGTCAGGCTCGCCGAAGGCGAGGGCGATCCCCCCGGCGGCTGGCTGTAGCTGTAGCCGGGCACCGGCACGCCGCCCTGGCCCGCGACGGTCACGATCACCGAGTCGCTGATGTGCCCCACGCGCACGGTTACCTCCGTCACCCCGGCGGACTCGCCGGTGACCAGGCCGGCTGAGCTCACGGCGGCCACACCAGGGTCGGCCGACGTCCACACCGCCCCGGCCAGGATCGCCGCGCCTGCTCGCCTGCCGTCCGACAGGCTGCCCCGCACCGTGAGGCGGAAACTCTGGCCGGCCGTCAGGCTCAGGCTGCCTGGATTGATCGTCACCGACTGAAGCACGCCTCCAGGCGTGATCGGCTCGAGGACCTCCTGCCCGGACACGGCCGCGAACGCGCCGGCCAGCCGCAGGAGCCTGGCCTGGCTGGCTCCATCCGGCGGCTCGGGCGCCTGATAGCCGACCACGACCGAGCGCCCGGGCGGCAGGTCCAGGTCCCACACGGCCACCCGGCTGGCGGTGAGGACCTTGGCCGCGGGACGGAACGTCAGCCGACTCGGGTCGGCCGCCACTGCGCTTGGCACTGGCTCCTCGAGCTGGGCGGTCACCAGTGTGCCGGTGGTGTTGACCGCCGTCATCGTCACGTCGAGCAACGAACCGGACGGTCCGGTAAGAGTCCAGGCCTGGCGCAGCGTCAGGCCGCCGGGAAAGTCCTGCTGTGCGAACTGAAACGTGGCGGGTCCGGCCGGCCCGGTGGCCAGCAGCACCGCCGCCACCGCGGCGCAGCCGAGTACTACCGCCCCGCCCGCGGCGGCCACGAGCCCCAGTCGCCTGACCCGGCTCTGGCCCGCGGGCTGCCCGCCGACCGAGACGTCCATGGTCGCCAGCGACTCGGTGCCAGTCGGCTTGGCCGCCTGACGGCCGCCGGCCGCCTGAATGCCTGCGGCAACCGGGGCCAGCGTGGCGTCGGCGGCGCCGGCGGGGTCGGCTGCGAGCGACGGCCCGGCCGTCGCGGGTTCTTCGGCCGCGCTGCGCCGGGCTCCGAGTGCCACCGTCAGCGCGGCGGCGAAGTCCTGGCACGTGGCGTACCGATCGTCTGGGGACTTCGCGAGGACCCTGGCGAAGACCTGGTCGACGGCGCCGGGCAGGTCGGGGCGCAGCGACGTGGGCGGCGGCGGAGCCTGCGCCACGTGCGCATACATGCCGGCCATCCACTGCTTGCCGAAGAACGGCGGCTGCCCGCACAGCAACTCGAAGGCCGAGCAGCCGAGCGCGTACTGGTCAGTCCGGCCGTCCACCGATCGGTCCTGGATCTGCTCGGGCGCCGCGTAGTCCACGGTTCCGAGGAACTGGCCGCTGCCGGTGAGCCCCGTTGTCGCCAGCGCCGCCTTGCTCACGCCGAAGTCAGACAGGTAGACGTGATCGGGCCGCCCCGGCCGGGCCTCAAGCAGCATGTTGGCCGGCTTCACGTCCCGGTGGACCAGCCCGGCCGCGTGCGCGGCGTCGAGCGCGGAAGCGACGGCCGACAAAATCGGCCCGGCCCGGCCCGGCGCCAGCGGGCCGTGCTGGGCCACCATCGACTTCAGGTCGCCGCCGCGCACCAGCCGCATGGCGATGAACAGGACGCCGTCAGCCTCGCCGGCCTCGTAGATCGGGATGATGTTGGGGTCGTCCACGGCGGCCGCGGCCTGCGACTCTGCGATAAACCGCTGCCTGAACGCCGCGTCCGCGGCCAGCAAGGGAGCGAGGATCTTGAGTGCCACCTGGCGATTCAGGCGCTCGTCGTGGGCGCGGAAGACGACGGCCATGCCGCCCCGGCCGATCTGCTCCTCCAGCCGGTAGCCGGCCACTCGTGAGCCGGGGGCGAAGCCAGGCGGAGCAGCCGGCGGCGGCGCGCTGTGACCCAACCTTCCCTCCCGCTTGCCAGGCTGGCCCGAATGTGCGTTCCGCATTATCTGGCCTGGAGCGTGCGTGAGGCAGGCAAACACTACGGAAAAGCTCCGTGATCGTGTGAGCTGTCCTGATCTGTCGGAAGCCCGGCTTAGCCGCGGCCCCGCCTGTTGTGGCCACCCGAGCCCAGGTTGGGCACTATGTCACGCCACACACGGATAGAGCGGAACTTATTGACCTGTCTGCCGTCACCGTGTTAAACCGGCTGAGAGCCACGTCCGTGCAGCCTGCCCGAACGGGAGTCAGACCGATGAGAACTTTCGGAGATTCAGGCCCGCGGGTGCACGCCGCCGCGCTGATCGGCCTGGCTTTCGCCTGCGCGGCCGCCATGACCGCGTGCTCCTCCGCTGGCGCGGGATCCGGAACGGCCGCCGAGTCCACCGCCGCTGCCAGCGACATCGCGATCGTGCCGACCCAGCAGGGCAGTACCGCCAATGACATCTACCCGCTGGTTACCGGCCCGCAGGTGACGCCGTACAACGAGCAGGATTTCCAGAACCTGATGTACAGGCCGCTGCTGTGGTACGGCGGGGTGCCGGGCAACGAGTTCGGCTATGAGCCGCAGCTCAGCCTCGCCGACGCCCCCGTGTACAGCGACGGCGACACAGTCGTGACGATCACGCTGAAGAAGTACTACTGGTCCGACGGCGTGCCCGTGACGGCCAGGGACGTCACGTTCTTCTTCAACCTGCTCGAGGCGGACAAGGACAACTACGGCCTCTACACGCCGGGTTTGTTCCCCGACAACGTCAAGAGCGTCCAGGCCGTGAGCCCGAGCGTGGTCAGGTTCGTGCTCAGGCGTGCCTACTCGCCAGAGTGGTTCACCACGGCCGAACTCACCGATATCACTCCGTTCCCGCAGCAGGTCTGGGACAAGACGTCGGCCAGCGGACCGGTCGGCAACTACGACGAAACGCCGGCCGGGGCCGTCGCGGTGAACAAGTTCCTGATCAGCCAGGCCCAGTCGCTGAATACCTACGGCACGAACCCGCTCTGGCAGGTGGTCGACGGGCCCTGGCGGCTGAAGAGCTTCAGCACGCGCGGCGACATTGACCTGGTGCCGAACCCGCGCTACTCCGGCTCGCCGCATCCCCAGCTGAAGGAGCTCATCGAGCAGCCCTATACCTCCGACACGGCCGAGTTCGACGCGCTGCTGGCGGGAACGGGCCTCACCGACGGGTACGTGCCGGCCGAGGACGCCAGCCAGGTCCCGGCCCTGGAGGCCGCCGGCTACCGGGTCTACAGCGACATCACGTACGGGATCAACTACATCGTGATCAACTTCAACAGCCCGACGGCGGGCGTGCTGTTCAGGCAGCTGTACATCCGCCAGGCGCTGCAGCGCCTGGTGGACCAGCCGCAGGACGTGAAGTACGCGTACAACGGCCAGGCCACGCCCACCTACGGACCGGTACCCCTGGCGCCGGCCAGCCCGTTCACCACGGCCTACGAGCGGTCCAATCCCTATCCCTACAGCGCCTCGGCCGCGCAGAGCCTGCTGTCCAGCCACGGCTGGACCATCAGCAAGGGCGGCACAGATAGCTGCGCCAGGCCCGGTACCGGGTCCGCCGACTGCGGCGCTGGCATCGCCAAGGGCAAGCAGCTCAGCTTCAAGATCCTCTACGCCAGCGGCGACCCCCAGTACAGCGTGATGATGGAGGCGTTCCAGTCCGCCGCCAGGTCCGTCGGCGTCTCGATCGAGCTGAGCGAGGGTCAGTTCAACGAGATCACGGCGGTCACCGGCGTGTGCAGCATGGGCCAGTCCGCCTGCAACTGGGACGGGGTCATGTACGGCGGAACGACGTTCGGCGTCTACCCGACCGGCGACGGGATGTTCAACACGAACGCCAACGGCCAGGGCAACTTCTCAAGCCCCACGGCTGACGCGCTGATCAACGACACCGAGTACAAGGCCGGCCAGGGTTATTTCGACGACTACGAGAACTACATCGCCCAGCAACTGCCGATGATCTGGATGCCCTGGCAGCAGTACAACGACAGCGTCGTGCTGAAGAACCTGCAGGGCTTCACCGCCGACCAGGACAACCCGTTCTCCGACACCTTCCCCGAGAACTGGCACTACTCAAAGTGATCGCTAGGCCCTGCCCGTGACCGCCTACATTGTCCGGCGTATCGGGCAGGGCCTCGCCGTGGTGATCGTGGTGTCGTTCATCACGTTCTTCGAGGCCCACCTGCTTCCCGGCAATCCGGCCCGGGCGATCCTGGGCGTGCACGCCAGCAGTGCCCAGATCCGGGCGTTCGAGATCGCCAACGGGTACAACCGCTCGCTGCCGGTCCAGTACCTGGACTACGCCGACCGGCTGCTGCATGGCAATCTGGGCTTCTCCTACCAGCAGAACCAGAGCGTCTATGCGCTGCTGTCGGAGCGGCTGCCCGCGACCGTGATCCTGGTCGGGCTGTCGGTCATCGTGGCGCTCCTGATCGCGATCCCGCTCGCCATCCTGGAGGCGGTGCGGCGTAACAAGCCCGTCGACTACGCGCTGACCGGGGCCGCATTCGCCTTTTACTCGATGCCGACGTTCTGGCTGGGCCTCATGCTGATCATGCTGTTCTCGGTGAAGGCGCACATTTTCCCGCCGGTGGCACCGCAGGGCGGCCCGGCCGAAATCCTCTCGCATCCGCTTGGCCTGGTACTGCCCGTGCTCACCCTGGCCCTCGGCAGCATTGCCAGCTTCAGCCGGTACCTCAGGTCCTCGCTGCTGGACAACCTGACCCAGGACTTCGTGCGGACCGCGCGGGCCATCGGGGCGACCAGGGCAGCCGTGCTTTACCGGCACGTGCTCAGGAACGCGCTGCTGCCGCTGATCACGCTCGTCGGCCTGAGCCTGCCTGGCATCCTCAGCGGCGCCCTCATCACCGAGTCGATCTTCAACTACCCGGGCATGGGCATGCTGTACTGGCAGTCGGCGTTGTCGCAGGACTACCCGGTGCTGCTCGGGGTGACCCTGGTCGTTTCCGTCGGCACGGTGGTCGGGTCACTGGTCGCTGACGTGCTGTACGCGGTCGCCGACCCCCGGATCAGGTACTCATGACGACCCATCAGGCGGCCGCCGACGCGGAAGCCCCCGTCGCGGCAGGCGAGGTCACCTCGCTCGGCAGCCCGCTGCGGCTGGCGGCCAGCTCGCTGCGACAGAACAAGGCCGCGCTGGCCGGGCTCGTCATCATCGTCGTCATGCTCGGCTTCTCGTTCCTTGGCCCGGCCTTTTACCACACCAACCAGATCAGCACGAACCTGCCCGACTCGCTGCGCCCGCCATCGGCGGCGCACCCGCTGGGCACCGACAACGAGGGCTACGACGAGTTGGGCCGGCTGATGCTCGGCGGGCAGACCTCGCTCGAGGTCGGCCTGGCGGCCGCGCTGGTCGCCACCGGAATCGGGGTCGTCTACGGCGCGGTGTCCGGCTTTGCCGGCGGCATCCTCGACGGCGCGATGATGCGCATCGTCGACGGGCTGCTAGCCGTCCCGACGCTGTTCCTGCTCGTCTACCTGTTCACGGTCTTCCAGGCCAGCACGCTGCTGATGATCCTGGTCATCGGCCTCGTCGCCTGGCTGGTCCCGGCCCGGCTGGTCCGCGCGGAGACGCTCAGCCTGCGCACGCGCGAGTACGTCCAGGCCGTTCGGGGCATGGGCGGCAGCCGCCGCCGGATGATCGCCAGGCACATCATCCCCAACACGATCGGCACGATTACGGTCAACGCCACGTTCCAGGTGGCCGACGCCATCCTCGCACTGGCCAGCCTCGGCTTCCTCGGCCTGGGAGTCGCGCCGCCAGCGGCTAACTGGGGCGGCATGCTGTCCACCGGCGTGGATTACATCTACGCCGGGGACTGGTGGCTGATCTACCCGCCAGGGCTGGCGATCCTGCTTACGGTGATGGCATTCAATGCCCTGGGAGACGGGCTGCGGGACGCTCTCGAGGTCAGGTTGACAAGGAGGTAACGGGTGCTGGACGTGCTCATCGTGGGCGGCGAGATCCATGACGGCAGCGGCGCAGAGCCGGTCAAGGCCGACGTCGGGATTACGGGCGACCGGATCGTCGTGGTCAGGCCGCCGGGCGAAATCGACCAGGCCGGCGCGGCGCGGGTCATCGACGCCACGTCCAGGGTCGTCTGCCCTGGCTTCATCAACATCCTGAGCCACTCCTACTTCAGCATCCTGACCGACCCGCGGTCGCTGGGCGAACTCGCCCAGGGCGTGACCACTCAGGTCTTCGGCGAAGGCAGTTCGGTGGGCCCGCTCACGCCGGAAATGCGCGCCACCATGGCGCAGTCCCGCGACGGCGACTACGAGGTCTGCTGGAGCCGCCTGTCCGAGTACCTGCACCATGTCGAGGTGCGGGGCGCTGCCCAGAACGTGGCGTCGTTCATCGGCGCGGGTACCCTGCGGGCCAACGTCGTTGGTTACACCGACCGGCCGGCCACCGGTGCCGAGATCGGCGCCATGCAGGGCCTGGTGGCCGAGGAGATGGCAGACGGCGCGCTCGGGATCGGCTCCTCGCTGATCTACCCGCCGGGCAGCTACGCCAGCACGGCCGAACTGACGGCGCTGTGCACGACCGCCGCCGCTTACGGCGGCCGGTACGCCTCGCATGTGCGCGATGAGGGAGCCGGGCTGCTCGAGGCCACCGAGGAGTTCCTGGCGATCTGCCGCGATGCCGGGCTGCCCGGCGAGCACTGGCATCTGAAGGCAGCAGGCACAGGCAACTGGCACCTGATGGACGGCGCCATCGCCCGCCTCGAGCGGGCCCGTGAGGCCGGCCTGCAGGTCACGGCCGACGTCTATCCGTACACGGCGAGTTCCACCGGTCTGACCACGATCATCCCCGACCGGTTCCACTCCGGGGGCGCGGAGGTCTTGTACGACCGGCTGGCCGACGCGGGCGTTCGCGCCGAAATCCGGCGTGAGCTGGAGAAGACCGGCCGCTGGGGTGACGTCAGCAGCGCGGAGGGAGTGCTGATCCTGCACGCGACCACCGACGCCAACCGGGCCTTCCAGGGCTGCACGCTCGCGCAGGTCGCGGCGGAAAAGGGCTGTGACCCGATCGACGCCGCGCTCGACCTGATCGCCAGCGACCGGTCGCGGATCGGCGTCGCCTTCTTCTCGATGTCGGAGGACAACCTGCGCAAGGCTCTGGGCAAGCCCTGGGTCTCGATCTGCTCGGATGGCACGTCCATGGCCCCGGAAGGCGAATTCCTGCGCGCCCCGACCCACCCGCGGGCCTACGGCAGCTTCGCCAGGGTGCTCGGCCACTACGTGAGGGACGAGCGGGTACTGACCCTGCCCGAGGCGGTCAGGAAGATGAGCGGCCAGCCCGCCGCCACGCTCGGCCTGGCCGGGCGCGGCCAGCTCAGAGAAGGCTTCTTCGCCGATGTGGTGGTCTTCGACCCGGCTGCCGTGGGCGACACGGCCACCTTCGACGACCCGCACCGGCTCGCGACCGGCGTCACGGATGTCCTGGTCAACGGCCAGGTCACGATCGGCGGCGGCGCGTTCACCGGCACTCTGGCCGGGCGCGCCCTGGCCGGGTCCGGCGCCCGCGCCTGACTCCGTGACCGGTCATTCCGCTCGCCCTCGGAATCGGTCGACGGAGGCGGTCAGACGTTGAAGCCGAGCGCCCGTAGCTGCTCGCGGCCATCCTCGGTGATCCGCTCAGGACCCCACGGCGGCAGCCACACCCAGTTGATCCTGAAGTCCTGCACCAGGCCGTCGAGCGCCATCCTGGTCTGATCCTCGATCACGTCGGTCAGCGGGCACGCGGCGCTGGTGAGGGTCATGTCGATGGTCGCGGTGCGGTCCGGCTCCACCGCGACGCCGTAGACCAGGCCGAGGTCGACGACGTTCACGCCGAGCTCAGGGTCGACGACGTCGCGCAGGGCCTCGAGCACGTCCTCGGTCTCAGGGCCGCCCGCCTGGGCGCCCTGGGGCTGCGCGGGCTCGGTCACGAGATCGGTGTGGTTCTCCGTCATGCCTGCTCCCTGCCGTCTGCGTTTGCCTGGGTGTCACCCGCGGACCCGTCGCCAAGTTCGGCCAGTGCCCGCACGGTCGCGTCCTTCCACGCCATCCAGCCGAGCAACGCGCACTTGATCCGCGCCGGGTACTTCGACACGCCCTCGAACGCGACCGCGTCGCCAAGCACGTCCTCGTCGGGCTCGGTGTCGCCCCGCGACTGCATGAGCTGGAGGAACTCGGCATTGATGTCCAGCGCCTCGCTGATCGGCTTGCCGATGAGCAGGTCGGTCATCACCGAGACGCTGGCCTGGCTGATCGAGCATCCGAGCGCGTCGTACGACACGTCGGCCACCTCTGGCTCGCCGGCGGCGTCCTTGAGCGACACGCGCAGCGTTACCTCGTCGCCGCAGGTCGGGTTGACGTGATGCACCTCGGCGTCGAACGGCTCCCGGAGGCCCGCGTGCAGCGGCCGCCGGTAGTGATCCAGGATGATCTCCTGGTACATCGACTCGAGTTGCATCACTTCACGACCAACATCAGCCGGTTCCGAAGAATTTCTGCGCCTGCCGGATCCCGTCGGCGAGGGCGTCGACCTCCGAGTGGGTGTTGTAGAGGTAAAACGATGCCCTGGTGCTGGCCTGCACGCCCATGGCCCGATGCAGCGGCCAGGCGCAGTGATGACCGGCCCGGACCGCGATGCCACGATCGTCGAGCACCTGGCTGATGTCGTGCGGATGGAGTCCGTCCAGCGTGAACGAGATCGCGCCGCCACGGTCCACGGCCTCCATCGGCCCGAGGATGCGCAGCCCGTCGATCTCGTCCAGGGTCCCCAGGGCGTGACGCAGCAGTTCTTGCTCGTGCGCCTGGATGCGATCCGGCCCGGTCGCGGTCAGGTAGTCGACCGCCGCGCCGAGCCCGACTGCCTCCGCGATCGGCATCGTGCCTGCCTCGAACTTGTGCGGCGGAGGCAAGAACGTCGAGTGGTCCATCCAGACGCTCTCGATCATCTCGCCGCCGCCCTGGAACGGGGGAAGCTGCTCGAGCAGCTCGCGCCGCCCCCAGAGCACGCCGATGCCCGTCGGCCCGCACATCTTGTGGCCAGTGAAGCCGACCAGGTCGGCGCCCAGCGTGGCCACGTCGACCAGGCCGTGCGGGGCAGACTGGGCAGCGTCCACCACGACCAGCGCGCCGGCGGCATGCGCCACGGCCGCGATCTGCGTCACCGGGTTGACCGTGCCCAGGACGTTGGACTGGTGCGCGAGCGCGACCACCCTGGTCCTGGAGTTGATCAGCTCGTCCGCGTTGGACAGGTCCAGGCGGCCGTTCGGGGTCACGCCGAACCAGCGCAGCCGGGCGCCGGTCCGCTCGCACAGCAGCTGCCAGGGCACGATGTTCGAGTGGTGCTCCATCTCGGTGATGACTATCTCGTCGCCCTCGTGCAGCGCCAGCGCGCCCGCGCCGGGACTCGACGCCGCGTTGCCCAGCGAGTACGCGACCAGGTTGATGGCCTCTGACACGTTCTTAGTGAAGATCACCTCGGTCTCGTCGGCCGTGCCGATGAACTGCGCGACCTTGATCCGCGCGCCCTCGTA
>JASHOL010000509.1 GCA_030041135.1 Streptosporangiaceae bacterium
GCGTTCGCGCTGGACGAGGCCATCAGGCGGTGGCAGGCCAGCGGCAAGGTCCGGATGGACACGATCCTGCATAACCCGTTCATCGTGTGCTACGGCATCACCTTCATCGCGCTGCTGCCGCTAATCCCGTCCCCCTACGACATGGCCCAGGTGGCTTCGGTTCCGCCTGGCTACTCGACGACGTTCACCGCGCTGCACCTGCCGTCTGACGCGACGGTCCTGGTCGTGCCCGTGCCCAACGGCGGCGTGACGTCGCCGCTGCGCTGGTATGCCGACCGCGGCCAGCCGCAGCGGATGATCGGCGGCGACTTCATCGACGCGAGTCTGTCTGGCCATGCATCACGGGCCGGGCGGGCCGCGATCACCGAGCTGAGCACTTATCTGAACGCCCTGCAGTCGAACACCAGGCCGCAGTACATGCCGAAGGAGCCGACTCGGGCACAGATCGTGGCTCAGATGGCGGCATGGAAACCTGCCGCGATCATGGCCGAGACTTCACTTGCCAGCGAACTCGGCCAGTTCCTGATCAGAGAGTTCGGTCTGCCCCAGATCCACCACGCCGACTGGCTCGGCTGGCGGCTGAATAGCTCAGGCATGTAGCCAGCCCGATCGGGTCGGGCTGACCGTTTGGTTACCGGCCCGCGCCCGAGTAGGTGCTGACGTACTCCTTGACGCGGCCGGTGATCTCGTCCTCGGTCAGGGCCAGCCGCTCCAGCACCGTGTACCTCCCTGGCCGGGTCTCCGGCGCGAATGCCACCGCCTTGACGAACTCGGCGTCGGACAGTCCGACCTCGGCCGGGGTCCTCGGCAGGCCGTGCCGGGCCAGGCAGGCCGAGATCAGCGATGCCTGCTCGTGGTCACCGCGCAGGAACGTACAGAACAGAGCGCCGACGCCCGCGAGCTCACCATGGCTGCTGGTCCCCGGATACAGCTTGTTGATGGCGTGGAAGATCTCGTGGTCGCCGCCGCTGGCCGGCCTGCTCGAGCCGGCCACGGCCATCGCTATGCCGGACAGGATCAGCGACTCAGCGAGGACCGTCAGGAAGTGATCCGACCGGGCGGGCCCTGGCTGATGCAGGACGGCCTGGGCGGCAGACCTGGACATGGCCGCGGCCAGGCCGTCCATCTGCTCCCCGACGTCAGCCACGGCCAGCTCCCAGTCGGCCACGGCGGAGATGTTGCTGACCACGTCACCGATGCCGGCCGTCGACAGCGCGGCCGGCGCCGCCCTGACCCGGTCCAGGTCGACCAGGACGCCTACCGGCATCACCACCCCGTAAGAGCCGGGGCCGGACTCATGCTGGAGGGTGCTCATCGGAGAGCAGATGCCGTCGTGGGCGAGGCTGGTAGCCACCGCGACCATCGGGATGCCCGCCATGTGCGCGGCGAACTTGGTGACGTCGATCGTACGACCCCCGCCGATGCCCGCCACCGCTTCGAACGTCCCCGCCCGCAGTTGCTGCCCCAGGCTCACGGCCCCCTCGTAGGTGCCGTCGGTGGCCCGGAAGACCCTGGCCGCCTCGATCGCAAGATCCGCGCAGACGCTATCACCCTGGCCGGGCCCGACGACGACCGCGATCCTGCCTTCCCTGGCGATGCGCTGGTCGGCCAGTAGGCTGCCGAGGTCGGCGACGGCTCCCCGCCGGACCTCGATGAACAACGGGGCGGCTAGCATCCGGGCTAGCAGCGGCATGACCCTCCTTGACGACGGGACCGCGTGCCTCGGGTCAGCTAGCGCGGGCCGAGCCGTTCGCCCGCAGCCTGCGGGTCCGGCCTCCGGCGAGACTAGCAGCGGCTGGCGATCTGCCTGGCCCGCAGCAGGTCGCGGTGGTCGTCAACCTCGACCCACTCGATCTCGCCGACCGGCTCAAGGGCGATGGCACCGCCACGGTCTGCTAGTTCCTGGAACCCATCTTCGTAGTACAGCCCCGGATCCCGGCGCCAGGTGGCTTCAAGCGCGTCGGCCAGTGCGATCGCCGCCCGCGGCTCGATCAGCGTCGCCCCGATGTACTCGCCGTGCGCGTCGGCCGGGTCCATGTGCTTAGTGATCTTGCTGAGCATCCCGCGGTCGTTGATCACGACCTTCATTTCCTCGTCTGCGAGCTTCTTGATGGTGTCGATGGCCAGGATCAGATCGGCCGCCAGGCCAGGCTTCCTGGCCGCGAGCAGGCACTGCTCCACGCTGGCCGGATGGACCGTATCGCCGTTGACCATGAGCGCGCCCGAGCTGAAGTACTCCCGCGCCAGCCAGAGAGAGTAGGCGTTGTTCCACTCCTCGGCCCGGTCGTTGTAGACCAGGTCAAGCGATATGTCGTAGCGTCGCTCCAGGTCAGGTACTCGGTCCGCAACAGCCGCGGCCGCGTAGCCGACCACGACCACGATCTCAGTCAGCCCGGCCGCGCGCAGGTTCCGCAGCCCGATGTCGAGAATCGTGTTATCCCCGTCAACCGTCAGCAGCGTCTTCGGCAGGTGATCGGTATCCGGGCGGAGGCGGCGGCCGGCCCCCGCGGCCAGAACAAGTCCGATCAACGACCGTCTCCCTGCTGTATGCCGAGGCAGCTTGTCAGGATTTTCGCACAGATGAGCATGCCGAGATACGCGGCCATCGCCAGGAAGGCGTACATCCCGATCCCGACGGCTACGCCCGCGCCCACGAGCAGCATCCTTCCTTCCCATCCGAGCATGGTGCCGCGCTCATGGGGCGAGTCCCCCGGCTCCTTCGGCTCGACTATGGCGACCGGCCGGCCGGGGAATGCCAGGTCGGTGTAGCGGAGCAGCAGCACCGCGCAGAGTGTGAACGTGGCCGGGCCGGGAACGGACCCGGCGACCCCGATCGCAGCCAGGTAGAGGAACTGCCAGCCAAGCAGCACCGCAGGCGTAAGCCAGTCGAGCCGTCCGGTGTGCGGATTGCTCGACCCAGGCGCAGCCAGCAGCATGATCAGCGGCGGGCTCAGGATCAGGATCGCGGGCAGGCTGCGGATCCCGAGGTAGGTAAGCGTCGCGGTCGCCAGTAGCCCGAGGATGGCCGGCGGGAGAGGCACGAAGTTGCCTCGCACCAGTTCGCCTAGCAAGCGCGCTATCGCCCCGTCATCCCTGAGTTGTCTCGCCCGCCTGCCAACGCGCAGTCTCGCTGCTCGTCGCGCGGCCGCCTCGGCCGCCTTGGCTGCCTCGGCCGCTTGCATCGCTTCGGCCGCTTCGGCCGCTTCTATCGCCTTGGCCGCCTCGGCCGCCTCGGCCGCTTGCGCTGCCTCGGCCGTCGTCTCCGCAACCTCGGCTAGCGCGGCCTCGGTCTCCTCGGCCAGTGCCGCTCCGGCTGCCTCCGCCCGCGCCTCCGCCGCATCTTCCCGAACATGCAGGTCATCTGCCTCACCCCAGCCCGGCTCGAGTAGGACGACGAGGCTGCGCCCCGGCGGATGGTCCATCCGGCTGGCGGCGACGGGCAACTCATCGCCGCTCTTGGCCTGCCGATTCTGTGCACGCCTGAAGCGTCGTCGGGCCCGCCAGTTCGCTCGGCCGCGCTCGCCATCGGCGCCATCCGCGCCAGCATGCTTGTCGTTGGCCCTGGCTCTGGCGCGCCTTCCGATCGATCCCGGCCGGGCGGCGAGCCCGTAGATGATCGAGATGACTCCCCAGTCGATTAGCGCCAGGAGCGTCGCCCGGCAGCCCCACGCGGGTGCGACGATGCCGACCAGCAGCACTCGGCCGCCAGCCGGCATGGACAGGAACGTGTCGATTTCCCGCCAGAGGGCCGACCAGGCAGAGCCAGGCGCAGCGGCGGACCCGGCCCTGATGCCCTCACGTGCGTTGCCCGTCGTGCGGCATATTGCCGACATCAGGTCCCTGGTCGCCACGACGCCAACCACGGCCACGGCCAGCGTCCATACTCCGCTCCATCGCTCGGCAGCCGCACCCGCCGCCAGGCCCGCGTAGATCGCGCATTCGGACATCGACCAGGCCAGCGCGCCAAGCCATCTGGTCCTCATGGTTACGCGCCAGCCGGCCGGGCCGGCCGCCGCGCCCCCGGGCCTCGGCAGCCCAGCCTGCGGCCAGTCGATCATCTTGCGACCCGCTACCGCCGTCAGGTAGCCAGCCCAGAGCGCGGCTACGGCGTGAAAGTTGTCGACCCTGGTCCCGGCGCTGAACCAGGCGGTCGCGCAGACCGCCAGGGCCACGGAGATACCCCAGACCGACGTCGGCGACAGCGAGCGGTCGCGAGCCCAGTTGACGAGTCTGCGGCCCGCGTCCGCCAGCATGTCCGCCGCCGCGATCACCTCGGCGTCCGCGTCGGCGGCCGCCCCCACCTCCGCATCCGCCGTCGCCAGCGTTTCGTCGTCCTCGCGAGCGGTGTCTTCGGCGCCGTCTAGGCCTTCGTACTCAGGGACTGCCGTTCCCACGTCGGGCAGATTTCCCGCGCCGGCCGACGTAACCATGGAAGCGGGCAGCCGGCCGACTCCTCCGTTTGCGGGCGTGATCTCTTCAGCGTGGCCGGCCGCGGTCGGCCTCGCTCGTCCGTCAGGGTCCCGCCCGTTCAGTCCTGCGACGATCGCATCCTCCGAACTGACGATCTTCTTACGATACGTAGTAAGAGTGTCACCAAGGGTATCGAAGTTGTGGCCGACAGCCCGGTGCCGACACCCGTCAAACGCCGGGCAGCGGCGTCGGCCGCCTTCACCGGCGGGTAGGGTCCGGCCATGCGAACTGTCGCGGTGGTGCTTGCCGGCGGGACGGGCGCGAGATTCGGCTCGAGCCTGCCCAAGCAGCTCCAGGTCCTCGGCGGGGCCACCCTGCTGGCCCGGTGCGTCGAGACCTTCGGCCGGGCACCAGGCGTGGACGACGTGCTGGTCGTGACCGCCGCCGAACTGACTTGGCGGGTTAGGGACCAGCTCGCCGGTTCGAGCGGGCTGGCGGACGTGATCGAGGGTGGCGACGCCCGCACCGACTCGACGCAGCGCGCGATCGCCTGGCTCAGGTCCAGGGCGGCGGCCGAGCCCGGCCAGGACTGGAAGGTGCTGTTCCACGACGCGGCCAGGCCGCTGGTCGATCAGAAGATCATCGCGGACTGTATTGCCGCGCTTGACCGCTGGGACGCGGTGGGAGTCGTGGTCCCGTCGTCAGACACGATCGTGCAGCTAGCCGACGGCGCGTTCGGTCGCATCTTGCCGCGCGACTCGCTGGCCCGCTGCCAGACACCGCAGGGCTTCCGGCTGTCCGTGATCAGCCAGGCCTACGAACTCGCTGCGGCCGACCCCCGGTTTACCGAGGCTGCGGCGACCGACGACTGCGGAGTCGTGCTCCGCTACCTGCCCGACGTGCCGGTCGGAACGGTCCACGGCAGCGAGCGGAACCTCAAGATCACTTATCCGGCAGACCTGGCCATTGCGCAAGCCTTGCTCGATCTTGAGCCCGACGGTCGGCCTTTGCCCGCTTGAGATTCCACGGGGGAACGAGGCGCGGCCGTGGCTATCCATGGCCCGGCGGAACTCAGTCGGCCGGGGCGGCGGATAACCGCGGCGGGCTAAGGCATCCTGCCTTTCGCTGCCCGGCTGACCAGCCGACGAGGACTGGTGATGAACCCGACGCCCCAGCTCATGTGCATCGTGGCCAGGGCGAGCGGCACCCTGGCCGCGGCCCGGCCCGGCAGCTCGCGCGCGGCCCTGGCGCCAATCACCGCGACCGCAGCGCCGTAGCCGAGCGGAACCACGAAGCCCAGCGTGGCCAGGCCCGCCCAGTTGCCCGCGCCCGTCGCAAGCCCCGCCGCCCCGGCCAGTCCGGCCAGGGCCCCGGCGGCCACAGCACCGACGGCGATCGGCGGGGCTAGGTAGCGCAGGTTGATCGTTCCCGCGTGCTGGCGGGCGACCACCCGCCGCCAACGGCCGTAGCGGTAATACTGGACCCCGAGCGCGGCCACGGTGGCCCGTGGCCGGTAGCTGACCCGCATGGCGGGCTGGAACCAGATGAGCCCGCCGCCCTGGCGGATGCGGTGGTTAAGCTCCCAGTCCTCGGCGATCTGGAACTGCTCGTTATACCCGCCCGCCCGCTCGATCGCCTCCCGCCGGAACACGCCCATGTACGCGGTGTCTGACGGCCCCGGCTCGCCGCCGGTATGGAACCTGGCCGCTCCCACGCCGAACGGCGAAGTCATCGCCCACGCGACCGCCTGCTGGAACGCCGTGGTGCCCTCGGCCGCCATGATCCCGCCGACATTGACCGCGCCGGTTTCCTGCATGGTGGCCAGCGCGGTGCGGATGTAGCCGGGCGGGAGCATGGCGTGCCCGTCGACCCGGACCACGACCGGGTGGCGGCAAGCGCGCAGCGCGATATTCATGGCGGCGGGACGCAGGCCGCTCGGGTTATCGACGACCGTGATCCGCGGCTCGGCCGCGGCCAGGCCGCGGGCTAGCTCAGCCGTCGAGTCCCTGGAGGGACCGACGGCGATGATCAGCTGCATCTCGCCGTCGTATTCCTGGCTCAGGACATGGCGGACGGACTCGGCAAGGTAGCGCTCCTCGTTGCGCACCGGCATGATCACCGAGACCGGCTCGGCGGCTGGCATCAGCAACGGCGGCACCGGCGCGCTGGCGGCACCGGCCGGGTCAGGCAGATCGCTCATGACGCTGGTCACGGTACCGCCCCGCAGGCCCGGCCGGCGAGCCGGGCGGCCGCGATCACTCTCGCGACCGCCAACAGCCCAGCTCAGAGCGTAGTTTCCTCCAGCATCTCGGTCACTAGGGCCGCGATCGGCGAACGCTCGGACCTGACCAGCGTGACGTGGGCGAACAACGGGTGGCCCTTGAGCTTCTCGATCACGGCAACGACGCCGTCATGTCGGCCGACCCGGAGGTTGTCGCGCTGGGCGATGTCGTGGGTAAGCACGACCCGCGAACCTGATCCGATCCGGGACAGCACGGTCAGCAGGACGCCGCGCTCCAGCGACTGCGCCTCATCGACGACAACGAACGAGTCATGCAGCGACCGGCCCCGGATGTGGGTAAGCGGCAGGACCTCGAGCATGTCCCGTGCCAGCACCTCGTCGATCACTTCCTTCGAGGTCACCGCCGAGAGGGTGTCGAACACAGCCTGCGCCCATGGGTTCATCTTGTCGGCCTCTGAACCGGGCAGGTATCCGAGTTCCTGGCCGCCGACCGCGTACAGGGGGCGGAACACCACGAGCTTGCGGTGCTGACGCCGCTCCATCACGGCTTCCAGGCCCGCGCACAGCGCCAGCGCCGACTTGCCGGTGCCCGCCCGGCCGCCAAGCGAGACGATCCCCACGTCGCCGTCCAGCAGCAGGTCAAGAGCGACTCGCTGCTCAGCGCTGCGGCCACGCAGCCCGAAAGCCTCGCGATCTCCCCTGACCAGCTTCACCGACTTGTCCGGCAGCACCCGGCCGAGCGCGCTCTGCGCACCGGCGACTCCCGACATCAGCACCAGCCCTGTATGGCAAGGCAGCTCACGAGCCGCGGCTAGGTCAGCCCGGCCGGCGTCATACAGTTCGTCGATCTCAGCGCTCGTCACGTCCAGCTCGGTCATCCCGGTCCAGCCGGAGTCCGGCGGCAGCTCAGCCCGGTACTCCTGAGCGGTCAGGCCGACGGCTGCCGCCTTGACGCGCAGCGGCAGGTCCTTGCTGACCAGGATGACGCTCTCGCCCTCGGCGGCCAGACTGCAGGCCACCGACAGAATCCGGGTGTCGTTGTCGCCGAGCCGGAAGCCAGCCGGGAGCACGGCCGGGTCGGAGTGGTTCAGCTCCACCCGGACGCTACCGCCAAGCTCCCCGACCGGAAGGTCGGCATCCAGGCGGCCGTACTCGACACGTAGATCATCCAGATGGCGAAGCGCCTGGCGGGCGAAGAAACCGAGTTCCGGATGGTGGCGTTTGGCCTCCAGCTCGGTGATTACGACGACAGGCAGCACCACGCGGTGCTCGGCGAACCTGCCGATTGCCGCCGGGTCTGCCAGCAGGACGCTGGTGTCGAGGACGTAGGTACGGCGTTGTCCGCTGGTGTCATCGGACTCCGGTTGCCGCGATGGACGGCGGGCTGAGGAAGTGGCCACTCGCTCTCCCCTGGGCGCCTTTCGGACGCCGCGGTCGGACACAGACGTGTCGGCGGGACCGGGTCTGGCCAGCTAGGGGCCGAACACCGGCCCTGTCGCTCATCTCGCCTGCGCACGAGCACGCGAAGCTCGAGTATCTCGAGGGCCTTCCCGGCGGGCGGCTAGGCACCGCCCGTCAGTTACGACCGTACCCAAGTGATGTCAGCGACGGAAGTACCGTAACGAGCTGTTTACGCTCCGAACCTGCGGTGCCGGGCACCGTAGGAGCGCAGCGCCCGGAGGAAGTCGACGCGCCGGAACGCCGGCCAGTAGGCGTCGCAGAAGTAGAACTCCGAGTGTGCGCTCTGCCAGAGCAGGAAGCCGCCGAGGCGCTGCTCGCCCGAGGTCCTGATCACTAGGTCGGGATCGGGCTGGCCGGCCGTATAGAGGTGCTCGGCGATGTGGTCGACGTCCAGGATCTCGGCGAGTTCCTCGATGGTTGTCCCCCTGGTGGCGTGATCCTGAAGGAGCGAGCGGACCGCGTCGGCGATCTCACGACGGCCCCCGTAACCGACCGCCACGTTGACGAGCAGGCCTGAGCGGCCGGCGGTGGCCTCCCCCGCGTCCTTCAGCACCTGCGCCGTCTCGGCGGGCAGCAGGTCAAGAGCGCCGACCGGTTTCACGTGCCAGCCCTCGGCCACCAGCTCCCGGACGGTGCCCTCGATGATCCGCAGCAGGGGCTCAAGCTCGGTCCCTGGCCTCGCCAGGTTGTCGGTTGAGAGTAGCCACAGCGTGACGACTTCGACGCCGGCGTCCTGGCACCAGTCAAGCAACTCAAAGACCTTGTCCGCGCCGGCCTGGTGGCCACTGCTTACGTCGGCGAGCCCGGCCGACCTCGCCCAGCGGCGGTTACCATCGCACATCACCCCGACGTGCCTGGGTATCGCCTGAGGAGTTAGCGCCGCCTCGAGCCTGCGCTCGTACAGCCGGTAGACGAGATCGCGCAATCCCATCCGGCACCCTTCCTCGCTGCCGCCAGAACGGTACTGCAGCCCCACCCGTCTGCTTACCCGCTGACTCCCCGACATCCGCCCCGGCCGGGACGAAGTTGCCTGGCTCCGTGAGAACCGTATCCAAGAATGCCACCAGTTCGGCCGAAGTCAGGACAGCCCGCACTCCGATCCCGCCTGCCCCCCAGGCCTCGATCACCGCTCTTCTCGACAACCGCCACCGGTCGCGGCCGGCGGCCGGTTCCCTGACCGCTGGCCACGGACCGTGGTGCGGCTGGCGGTGCCGCCCGGTTCCGACGCAGTCGCCCATCCAGATGGCGCTTGAGCGCAGCAGGCAGCGCAGTTCGCCGCTGCCTGGCGGGTCGACGCGATCCCGCGAGCGCAGCGAAAAGTACTCAGACTCGCCAGGCAGGTAGCCGCCCGGGTGATGTCGGCCGCCGGGGCCTGGCCTCGGTGCGGGCGGCACCGCCGGACTGGGGAACCGGTCGTCAGGATCGGGCCACGCTTCGACCTGCTCGGGGTCGAGCCGCGCCGCCGAGACCTCGTCCGCGAGCAGGGCGAGCCGATGACCGCAGCGCTGGCCGACGGAGGCGAACGGGACCGAGTCCCTGGCCAGGTTCAGCGTGATCTCGTAGGGCTGCCCGGCCCGGTCGCGGCAGGTCACGGCGGTTACGGACAGCACTGAGCCATCGACGCAGCGTAGTTCACCCATAACGGAACGTTAACATCGCCGCCGAGGGAAGCCGCGGCCGCCCACGCCGCGGCCGCCGGGCGCCGTGGCTGGCGGAACTGGCCAGCCGCCACTGACCGCCGCCCTGCAGATTGTCAGGCGCCCGGCAAGTTGTCCGGTGCATACCAGATCAAAGCGACCGCGAACATGCGGAGAACGTGCAGGGTGTTCGAGAACGTGCCAGTCGGCGCGCGCCCTAGTCCTCCAGTGCGGCCAGCGCCGCGGCGACGCGGCGATGCGCGGCCCAGATCTCCTCGGGCAGCCCGGTGAACTGGGCCAGGTGCTGCTCGCGATGCCCCATTTCCTGCCGCCAGCGGTCAGTGTCAATGGACAGCAGCCGGTCGAGGTCGGCCGGGCTGATCTCGACGCCCTCGATGTCCAGTTCGGCCTTGGCCGGGACAATGCCAACCGGCGTCTGGACGCCCTCGACCTCGCCGTCCCTGAGCTGCATGAGCCACAGCAGCGGGCGGAGGTTCTCCCGGTAGCCGGGCCACAGGAAGTGCCCGTCGGCGGCATCGCGCTGGAACCAGTTCACGTGGGCGAAGATCGGCTTATCGGCGGCGGCGCCGATGATCTTCAGCCAGTGGGCCGCGTAGGCGCCCTCGGGGTAGGACATGAACGGCCGCATGGACATGGGGTCGTACCGCAGCTGGCCGTCCACGCCCTCGGCCGCGAACGTAGCCTCGGCGCCAAGCGTGAGGCCGTCGTAGACGCCCTCGGCGATGTCGGTCATGGCGCGGATCAGCGGCTCGCGGTCCCTGGTACGGCCGCCGAAGATGATCGCGTCGATGGGGACGCCCTTGGGGTTGTTGAAGTCGGCCGCGATGTTGGGGACCTTGGTCAGCCTGGTCGTGAACCGGCTGTTGGGGTGTGCCCACGGCTTGTCCTGCTCGGCGTCCGTTCGCTCGGAGATGAGCTGCCCGGTCCAGTCGCGCCAGCCAGCGAGGTCGGCCGGCGGCTGCGGCGTCCTGCCTTCCCACCACACCTCGTGGGTGATCTCGTTGTAGGCAACGTTGGTGAACAGCACCCCCGTGCCCGCCGCGACCGACCCGAGGGCCGTCGGGTTGGTCACCTCGTTGGTATCCCTAGCGACGCCGAAGACGCCGTTCTCCGGGTTGATTGCGTAGATCTTGCCGTCTGCCGGATCCACCCGCAGCCAGGCGATGTCATCGCCGTAGAACTCGACGTGGTAGCGGTCGCCGAGGCTGTCCGGCGGAAGCATCATGGCCAGGTTGGTCTTGCCGGACGCACTCGGGAACCCGCCGCAAATGTGCCAGGTGCGCCCCGTGTGCTTGTCCGTGATGCCGATGAGCATGAACTGCTCGGCGAGGAACTCCTTCGACTCCCAGCCGTCATAGGCCGCCTGCCGCAGGCCGTGCGCGATCTTGCCGAGCAGGGCGTTCCCGCCGTAGGACGAGCCGAAATGCAGGATCGTGCGCTCGTCGGCGAACGTGACGAAGTACCGCTGATCCGACGGCGTGCCCTGGCCCAGGTGCTCCAGGTCGCCGGTGACATGAACGCCGCGGACGAACTTGTCCGGCTGCTTCAGGCGGTTGACGTACTCGACCCCGCAGCGCGCCATCCTGATCATGTGGAGCGCGACCGTGCGGTGGTCGGTCAACTCGACGCCGGCGGCGTACGACTCCAGCGGGGAGCCTGGCGGGGCCATCAGGTACGGGATGACGTACATCGTCTTGCCGGCCGACGCGCCGCGCATGCGCTCCTCGAGCAGCGGGCGCATCTCGCTCGACGGGTGCCAGTTGTCATAGACACCCTTGTCGGCGGGGTCCGCGGTGGCCACGATCGTGCGCTCTTCCGAGCGGGCGGTGTCTTTGGAATAGCTGCGCGCGTAGTAGCGACCCTCGCCGGCGGGCATGATCTCGCCCGCCGCGAGCGACTCGCTCAGGAGGCGGGCGTCATCGGACGCGCCGATCACCTCGACCCGGTCGGCAGCGGTGTGCTCGGCCCAGTGCCTCACGTACTCGCGCACCCACGGGTTTTTCAGCCCAGCATCGTCGAATATTGCCTCAAGGTCACCTGTCGGGTTAAACGCCGCCGAGGTCGCGTCCACCTCAATCGCCACGACTGGTCCTCCTATTTCGGGCTTTGCGGGGTCGTCCGCTCCGGGGGTCACCCGCTGCTACGCAGGGCGGTTCGGCCCGAAGCTGCGGGATTCGGGGAGTGTACCCCGGCAGATGCGGGTCAATTATGCCCGGTACCAGCGAAGCGGCGCCTGGGCGCGCGATGAGAGCCGCACCCGCCGCCAGCGCGACGCGTTAAATCACCAAGCCCGAGTAGGCGTTTCAGGGCGGAACGGGGCCGGCTCCGGCCGCGCCTCGTTCCGCCGGAAAGAGCCGGACCGCACGAAGCGAGCGATCGCGGCTTGCTGCAGCGTCGCCTACAGGCCGGGCCCCTCGCCCCTGACCTGCTCAACCTTGCGAAGAGCGGCGCGCAGATCTTCGAGCCAGCTGTCCTGATGCTGGCCGACCAGGCGGACGCACCATGCGAGCGCGTCACTGCGGCTGCGGGCGACGCCGGCATCGACGAGCGTGTCAAGCACGAGGCGCTCGGGCTGGCGCAGCCGGGTCATAACCGGCACCGAGAAGGTGGTGAACATCACTTTGTAGCCGCCGCACTCGACACCCCAGGAGACCTTCCGTCCAAACCGGTGCTCGGCTTCCCTGGCGATCTCGATCCGGTGGTCGCGCGTCTCCTCGCGGAAACGCCGACTCCTGCCCTCAGCCGCGGCCGCCTGCTCCGCCTCGGTCGCATCGGCAGAGGCCTCGGGATCGGCGATCTTGCCGATAATCGTGACCTCCTCGCGATCGGCCCGCACCTCGGGTTCGGCGGTGAACCACCCGGACGGCAGCCGGCCGACGAACCAGGCGCGCAGCTTGTCTTCGGCCGCGGTGCCACCGTTCTTGCCCTCGCTCTGGCCCTGGCCCGTATCGTCAGCGTCGTTCGTAGTCATGTAATGATAATTACACCACTGCACGGGTAACGCAACCACCAGCTCAACACGGGTTCTCGTTCGCGTGCAGAGCGCGGCTGTCAGCTCGAGGAGAACTCGGCCGCGACGGCCGCTGCGACTCGCGGGTACACCTCGACGGCGCCGGCGAAGTCGGGGCCAAAGTTCGCCTGGACGATCTCGACATCCATGCCGGGCTCAGGCGCCTGCTCCATCTCATCGTCGCCGAGGTAAATGGCCACGTGCGAGATGTACTCGGGTGCTGTCGGGTCGGTGTGGTAGAAGAGGAGGTCGCCCGGCTGAAGCTCGCTGAGCGGGATCAGCGGCCCGGTCTGCGCCTGGTCGACCGCGACCCGTGGCATCGTGATTCCGGCCTGCCGCATCGACCACTGCACGAGTCCCGAGCAGTCGAACACGAGCGGGCCGTTGCCGCCCCACACATACCGCAGGCCAAGACGGCTTTCTGCCGCGGCCAGGAACGCGCGCGTCTGCTGCGACGTCAGGCCGGGCCCGTCGGCGGCCGTGACCCCGACGCCGCCCGCCGACCCCGGCGTCACCGGCAGCACACGCAGCCCGGCTTGGGCCTGGGCGACGAGCGGCACGACCGAGGCGTCACGGGGCAGGTCCCCGGCGATCTGGTGCATGAGAACACTTAGCGACGCGTGCGGCGCGCTGATCACGAGCGCGTTGTTGGCTGGCAGGCCGAGGGACTGGGCGACGTGCGTCGCCACCACCGCGTCGACGCCGCTGATGCCGACCGTGCCGAACCCGCCGACCCTCAGCTTCTCGGTGCGCGTGCCTGCCACTTCGACCGTGCCCCCGAGCGGGAGCCGCTCCTGCTCGCCCATCAGGTAGGAAACGGCGATGTCGCCGTCGGCCACGCCTTGCCACAGGGCATTTGACTGCGCCGTCGGCCGGGCCGCGAAGGCACGGAACCGCGACGGATCGACGCCAAGCATGGCCACGTAACTGCCATCCAGCCTGATCCTGGCCGCATCAACCGGGTCGGTGGCGACCACGCCGCGCGTCCGCCGCACCGCGCCGAACGACGCCTGCGGCAGGGTCGTCGGCGCGACCACGAGAAGATCAGCGGCGAGCAGCTTGCGCAGCGGGGCGACCGCAACGGCGGAGTTTGTCGTCAGCTGGGCCACCGGGACGGTCGCACCGCCGTCCCGCCGCGGTATGAACGTCCCTGCCCCTTCGGTTCCCGAGGCCGACGGCTGCGATCGTCCGGCGCCGGGCGAGACACCGCTGGGGCCTTGGGCTGAAGCCGACGCTCGATGACGGCTAGCCCCGGGGATGGCCGCGTCAATCAGCCTCGGTGAGAGGCCCGCGACGATTCCCGCGGCAACGGCGACCCACAAGGCAGCGCGTAGGTGGCGCCTTCCGGTGCCGACGGCGACCCGCACCGTCGCGCGCAGGCGACGCGTTCGCGCGGCAACCGCAATCCGGAGCGTAGCGCGCAGGCGGCGCATTCCGTCGCGCACCAGAACTCCCTCCGCCGCGAGGACCGGCCGCAAAGCCTCCGATCTCGCATGTAACGATGCCCGCCTGGCGCGCATGCGTCCATACCCCGACGTTCCCCATGATGGTCGAGCTCACGCCGGCCGGCCAGTTTGCGTGACGAACGCTTGGTGAACTTCGGTAGGAGTGTTGGTAAAGCCACGTCCTGGCGGTCAGCCAAGCACGGCTCGGCCGGCCGAGCGCCGACGGTCAGCCGAGCGCGGCCGCGAGCTGATCGGGGTCGGTCACCGGGGCGCGGCAGGCGAAGTCCCGGCACACGTAGGCGGCCGCGGCTCCGTCTACCGGGCCGCGCCCGGCCAGCAGCGGGATCCCTGCTCCGTCGGCGCCGTCCCCGAGCGCGATGACGGCACCGGGCGGCGCGGCCGTCATGGCCGCCACGTGCAGCGCGTCGCGTTCGGGCGTCGGCGGGCCGACGATCGCGACCTCCACCGGCCCG
>JASHOL010000510.1 GCA_030041135.1 Streptosporangiaceae bacterium
ATCTCCGGCGTACGGATCGAGCCATGCCACACGAACGGAGGCACGTCGTCGAGCGGCCGCGGGATCGAGGTGAAGCCCTGCAGCGGCGTGCGGAACGTGCCCTTTGAGTCCACCACGTCCTCGCGCCACAGCCGGTGCAGCAAGTTGTAGTTCTCCAGCGCGAGCGGCAGGCTCTGCCGGATGTCCTGGCCAAACCACGGGTACACCGGAGCGGTGTTACCGCGCCCGAGCATCAGGTCCGTCCGGCCCTTCGACAGGTGCTGCAGCATCGCGTACTCCTCCGCGATGCGCACCGGGTCGTTGGTCGTGACCAGCGTCGTCGCCGTGCTCACGATCAGCCTCTTGGTCGCCGCCGCGATGAATGCCAGCAGCGTCGTCGGCGAGGACGAGAAGAACGGGGGGTTGTGATGCTCGCCGATCGCGAAGACGTCCAGCCCCACTTCCTCGGCCTTCTCCGCGATCCTGACCACCGCTTCGATGCGCTCCGCCTCGCTCGGCGTCTCCCCCGACACCGGATCTCTGGTGATATCACTAACCGAGAAGATCCCGAACTGCATGAATGGCCTCCTGACTTCCCTCGTCGGCTGGCGCGAGCCCGGCGCCTGCTCCGGCCCGGTCCCATAGCTACATACGAGGTTTGTGTTCAGCCGGGCGTCCTGTCCGAGGGATGCACGGGCGTGCCGTCCGCGTAGTCGCATGTCCCTTCCGCCTGGAACTGGCGCGCCGCACGGACAACTTCTGCGCCCAGTTTCCGCAACTGGGCGGCGACCGCTTCGTCCTTCAGGTTCCCGTCAGGGTCGAATGACTGCCACGACTGGGACACCGGCATGACGAGCGGCACGCTCCAGCCCCGCAGCGACCTGGCGATGAATTCCATGGTGTTCACGGCCTGCAGGCCCTGGACTCCGCCGGCGGTGGTGATCAGCCCGATCGGCTTGTTGGACAGGTACGCCGGGTCACGGTCGCCCAGCAGGATGAGCCAGTCCAGCGCGTTCTTGAACGAGCCGCTGACCGATCCGTGGTAGGTCGGGGTAGACCAGATCAGCGCGTCGCAGTCGTAAACGGCATCGGCGAAGCGGAGCGCGGCCTGCGGCGGCGCGTGCTCGGCGCTGTACAGCGGGAGGTCCAGGTCCCTTATCCAGATCGGCTTGGCATCGGCACCGCTCGCGCTGGCGCTATCCAGGGCGACCTGCAGCGCGGTGCGGCTGGTCGATGCCGCTCGAAGCGAGCCGCCCAGCCCGACGACTCGCACCGTTCTTACCATTGCATCCTCCTGTCATCGCCGCCCGCTCAGGTGGCTTGTTCGCTTGGTCAGTACCGTGCCCGCAGCCAGCGGCGGAGCAACGTCGACAGTGCCGAAGTCCAATTGCAGCACGAACCTGGGCACCGAGCGGGACGCACTGGTCCGCCTGTAATCCAGTGCGGACTAGTCCGGTCTGGACTAGTTGAGACCGAGAATATACGCTCAGAGCATGTCCGAACGGCTCGGCACTACCTCGCACGCGATACTCGGGCTCCTCTCGCTCACGCCGATGTCTGGCTATGACTTGTTCCAGGCGGTCGACCGTTCCGTGAGCCGTTTCTGGCCCATCTCGAAGAGCCAGGTCTATGCCGAGCTTGCCCGGCTCGAGACAACCGGGCTCATCGACGGAACCGATGTCCCGCAGGAACGGCTTCCTGACAAGCGAGTCTTCCGGCTGACCGACGCCGGCGAGCAGGCCCTCGATGCCTGGCTCGATGATGGCGAGGTCGAGGACATGCAGTTGCGGATCCCGTTCCTGCTTAAGGCGTTCTTCGGGCACCGGCGCCCGCCGGAGCACACGGCCGGGCTGCTTGAGGTCGTCAGGGACGAGGCGGCCGATGAGGCAGCGATGTACGCCAGCTTCCTGAAGATGCTGGCCGACGCCCCTGACTCCGAGTACGCCAGCATCGTCGTGCTGTTCGGGCTGAAGATGGCGCAGGCCTTCGCCGCCTGGGCCGAGGAAGCTCGCGCGCTGCTGCCCGCGCATCAGTTCCGGGTCGATCCGCGCCGCCCGAACCCGAGGACGGCGCCCGCCCTGTTCCGGG
This sequence comes from Streptosporangiaceae bacterium, assembly GCA_030041135.1. GTDB lineage: Bacteria > Actinomycetota > Actinomycetes > Streptosporangiales > Streptosporangiaceae > JAJYUU01. The sequence goes on from JASHOL010000510.1 coordinate 2,068, forward strand.
CCGCGCCAGCCCGCCAACCTGGCCGCGGGTGATCGTTATGTCGGCTCAGCTGGCGTGCGTGGGCCGGGGTCGCTATGCCGACGTGCACGACTTAGGCGACGGGCGCGTCCTGCGGCGGTACCGAGACCCCCGGATGTGCGCAGAAGGTGAAGCCGAGGTGATGCGGCACGCGTGGTCGCACGGCGTGCCCGTTCCTCAAGTCTTTGATGCATCAGGCCCCGACCTGGTCATGGAGCATGCCGACGGCCCGACGATGCTCCACGACCTCACCCGCAGGCCCTGGTCGCTGGGTGCCCACGCTCGGCTGCTTGCCGCTCTGCACGACGCCGTTCATGCGGTGCCGGCGCTTAGCTGGCTGCCGGCGCCGCTGGGTGGTGGCGACGTGCTGCTGCACGCCGACCTGCACCCCGCCAACGTCATCCTCACCGGCGCCGGACCGCGGCTGATCGACTGGCAGGGTGCAGCGCGCGGCCCCGCGCCGGCGGATGTCGCGCTCACCTGGGTCCTGGTCGCAACGTCGCAGGTGCCGGGGCCAACTGCGCAGCGAGCCGTCGGCCGGGCCGGTCAGGCCCTGTTCGCCCGGTGCTACCTCGCGGAAGTTGGACCGCTGGCTCCGTCCTGGCTCCGGCTAGCTGCCGAGCACCGGCTGCGCGACCCGTCGCTGCTCAATTCCGAGGCCGCGACGCTGCGGCGGCTGCTCAGCCGCGGCCGACTCGCCCAGCGCGAGCCAGCCCCGTGCGGACCACCCCCGTGCGGACCAGCCCCGCGCGAGCCGGCCCGGTGACGGCGGCCGGCCGGAGTCGCAGCCTGCTCCAGGCGCGGCACGTGCGGCTGCTGTCACTGCTCGCGGCGGCCACCTTTTTCCAGGGCTACGAGCTAGAAGTGATCGCCGTAGCGCTGCCGCAGATACGACACAGCTTCGGCCTGTCTCAGGGACAGGCCTCGGACTGGCTCGCCCTGCTTGCGATCGGCGCGCTGCCGGCGCTGCTGCTAGCAAGGCGCGCCGACCGTTTCGGCCGCCGGCGCATGCTGCTGGTCTCCATCACCGGCCTGACGGCGGCTACCGTTGCCTCGGCCGCGGCGCCGACGATCCTCTGCTTCGCGCTGTGCCAGTTGTTTGTCGGCGCGTTCACTGCCCTCGAGGCCACCCTCAGCTGGACCGTCGTCGCCGAGGAGCTGCCAGCTGGCGCGCGCGGATACGGCTTCGGCGTGCTGGCCACGCTGAGCACGCTTGGCGCCGGGAGCGCCGCGCTGACCTGGGCGCTCCTGCTCAGCCCGCACGATCTGTCCTGGCGCTGGCTGTACGCGGCGGCAACTCCCGTCCTGCTGCTCGCGGCCTTCATGCGCCGCCGGCTCCCGGAGAGCTCCCGGTTTGAATCAGCCGCGTCCGCCGGCCGGCTGGCGGCAAGCTGGCGGTCCTTGCTGCGGCCGCCGCACAATCGGCTCCTGGTCATCATGTGCTCGGCCTCCGCGTTCGGCGCCCTGCTCACCCAGGCAGCCGCGTTCGTGATCGACTTCATGCAGACACAACGGCACCTGTCCGCGTCCGCGGCCAACCTGATCGTCGTCGGTGCCGGCGCGCTGGCGCTCCCGGTGCTGGCCGGTGCGGGCAGCGTCAGCGACCGGCTCGGCCGCAAGCGGATCGGCTGCAGCTTCCTCGCCCTCAGCGTCGCCGGGACGTTGTCCTTCTTCTTCCTCGCCCGCAGCCCGCTCGGGTACTTCCTGGCGCTCGTGGTCACCTACGTCGGCCACTTCGGAGCGTGGCCGACGCTGTCCGGTTTCAGCACAGAGCTGTTCCCGACCTCGCATCGCGCGCTCGCCAGCTCCGCGTCAGGGATCGCAAGCGTCGCCGGACAGAGCGGCAGCTTCCTGCTGGCGGGCCTGCTGATCGGGCTAACCGGGAGCCTGCCCGGCGCCGTTGCCGTGCTGGCGGCCGGGCCACTTATTGCACTGGTCTTGATCGCCGCCGGCTTCCCTGAGACAGCCGGCCAGGATCTCGATCAGACCTCAGGAGAGCTGGCCAGGATCACGCCGAAGGTGACGGTTCCGGCTGCGCAGCAGCCGAAGCTGTAGCGGGGACGTTGACAGCTGATCGACGGGCAGGTTACAGCCACCGGTCTCGACCACGGTCGCATCGACCGGGACCGACCCGTGCTCGCCGACAGCCAGGCTCGGACGACTGGGACGGGCTGGAGCCGACCAGGGCCCGGGGCAGCCAGACGGAACCGGCTGCCCCGGGCCCGATCGGCCCGAGCCTGCGCAGCTGTCACTCGCGAACATCACCGGTCACGTCATCCGACGCGCCGGTCCGCACCCGCGCCGAGCGCACCAAGCGAAGACGGCACCCCGGAACCGAAATGCGGCATTAATTGGGGTGTGCTCCGGTCACGCTCTGTCGTTTCATCGGTCCCCGGTCCCCGAAGAGCCGGACGTATCGGTGCAAAGCCGGGACCGAACCGATGAAAAGTCGAGGTCAGCTGGTCCTGCCTCGCGGTAGTACTCCCTGGACCCGCGCGAGACTGACCGTTTAGTCCTGATTGCCGGAGGGCGAGAGCGCCGTCGTCGCCACCTGCGCCGACGCGAGTGGCTCCAGGGCCGCCGGGACGGCACGCAACGTGACGGGCCGGCCGGCCCCGCCACGGACCGGTCAGCGCGCTGGGCCTCCCGGCCCTTGCCAGCGGCCGCGTAGCCGGCTTGAATCGCCCCGAACTGCCGCCAGAGGGCTCAGGCAGGTACGCGCTGGCGGACCGCCTCCAGGGAGTCGAGCGGAGTCCGGCCAATCAGCTGGCCCAGGACCGGGGTCGGGGTGGCGTTCCAGCCCGAGCGGAACTCGGCGTAGAGAGCGAGCAGGGTGTCGATGGCGCTTTCCGGCAGGTTGCGGCGCTGGGCGAGATAGGCGCGGTACTCGTCATCGCCGACGGCGCGGTACTGGATCTCGCGGCCGTCCAGGGAGCCGGCGAGGGCGGCAAGGTCGGACCAGCCGATGGCGGTCGGGCCGGTGATCTCGTAACAGGCGTTCTCGTGGCCCGCTTCGACTACGGTCGCCGCGGCCGCATCGACGAGGTCGGCGACCGACGCCGGTGTGGCGCCCCCGTCGGCGGCCGGCGCGACCAGTTCGCCGTCCTCGCGGGCCCAGGTGACGTCTCGGGCGAGCGCGTCGGCGATGCCGTAGCCCAGGCGCAGGATCGTCCACGCCGGGCCCGCCTGTTGAACGAGCCGCTCTGACTCGGCGTAGTTCCTGACCGAGGGCAGGGCGGTCCTTTCCGGGCTGGGCCAGCTTGTCAGGACGATCCTGGTGGCACCGGCTGCGGCGCGGATCGCGTTCTCGACCCGGCGGCCGCGCAGTTCGGGGGCGGCTCCGAAAAAGGTCGCGTTGACGAACACCAGGTCCGCGCCCCCGAACGAGTCATGCAGCGCATCGGCCTCGTCGAAATCCCCAGGTCGCACGTCGATGCCGCGGGCGGCCAGATCAGCGGCACGGTCGGGATCCCTGACGGTCGCGACGAGGTGCGCCTCCGGCCGGCGCGCGGCGACAGCCTCGAGCACGCCGCGTCCGAACTCGCCGTTGGCACCAGTAATTGCGATCCTCATAGTCAGCTCCGCATCTAAGATGTAACCGGGTTACACGCCCCGGTTAATATACGGGGCGACCGCCCCGATTAGCAAACCTGGAGCTTCTCATCGACAGCCAACGCCCCCTGCGGGCCGATGCGCGCCGCAATCGCGAGCGGGTGCTGGCCGCCGCCCGGACGTCGTTCGCGGAGGAGGGTCCCGACGTACCGCTCGATGTCATCGCCGAGCGCGCAGGCGTCGGCGCTGGAACCGTCCACCGGCACTTCCCCACCAAGGAGGCGCTGATCGCGGCGGTGGTCACCGACCGGCTTGCGGGCCTAGGCGAACGCGCGTCCGCCCTCGCCGACGCCGAGCGGCCAACCGACGCCTTCTTCTCGTTCGTCCGCGAACTCACCGAGCAGGCCCGGCATAACATCGTGCTCAGCTCCGCCCTGCCCGGGGCCGGCGCCGGGCCTGAAAGTGCCGAAGCAGGCGAGGCCCTGGCTAGTGCCCTTGGCGTCCTGCTGGAGCGCGCCCAGCAGGCCGGAGGCGTCAGGCCGGACCTGACCGTCTCCGACCTGCACGCCATCCTGAGCGGCGTGATCGCGATGGAGCGCAACCTCTCCCCCGACCACCGCGGCATGGGCCTGGAGATCGTCCTGGCCGGCCTGAGGCCGGGCACGGACGGCTGAACCCGGGCGTCCGGTTAGCCGAGCACCACGCGCCAGGTCGTGCCGTTCCACTCCTCGGCCAGCGGATAGATGACCTGGGATGCGCCAAAGTAGTCGCCGACAATCATGCAGCCGCGGGCCTGCCAGCAGGCGATCCCGAACAGGTTTGTCGCGACATCCTTGATGGGCTGCTGGCGCGGGGCGCTGGTCAGTCGCCAGCCATGGCCGTTCCAATGCTCGCTGAGCAGTCTTTCGTCGGCGGCGCCGATGGCCAGGCACGAGGCGGCCTTCACGCAGGCAACGCCGTGCAGTCCCGCGCCGGCCTTGGTACCCGCCGGCGTGATGGCCTGCAGCAGATGCCAGCTCTTGCCGTTCCAGCCCTCGGCGAGCGTCTTGGGCTGGCTGGAGCTGGACGCGGTGGGCGGGGTCACGTAGTTGCCAACGGCGATGCAGCCGGCCGGGATGGCACAGGACACGCTGGCCAGCGAGTCCTCAATCGCGCTCGGGTTCGGCGGGTTGTGCACGTGCCAGCCGCGGCCGTTCCATACCTCGGCCACCACTGGTCCATCCCCGAAGTCTTCGGCGCCGACGGTTACGCAATTGCTGCTGGTGGCGCAGGACACGGCGTTCAGGGCAATGTCCGGAGCGGGGTTAGGCGTCGTCATCAGCCGCCAGCGTGAGCCGTTCCAGCTCTCCGCGATCGTGCCGGACAGGGACCAGCCAACCGCGACGCAGTGCTTTGGCGCGGTGCACGAGACGCCGGTCAGCTGATTACCGGTTCCGTGGTCGGGGGTGGCCAGCCGCTTCCAGGCGCGGCCGTTCCACAGCTCGGCCAGGTTGAGGATCTGCACGTGCGGCTTGGGCTTGGCGGGTCCTACGGACTCGTAGCTGCCCACTGCCATGCAGGCCGAGCGGCTGGCGCATGACACGGCCGCGAGACTGTCCAACGACCCAGGACTCGGCGGCTGGGGCAATGCCCGCCATCGGTGGCCGTTCCAGCTCTCAGCGAAGTTGAGGTCGGTGCCTGAGCTGGTAACCCGCTGTCCGACGGCGACGCAGTCGATCCCGCTGACGCAGGAGACGCTCGCCAGGCTGTGCTGGGCCGGGACCGAGACGGCCGCCTGGATCCCGGCGGAGGCGGCCAGGGCCGGAGTGCTCATCGCTAAAGCGGCAGCTGAGACGGTCAATGGGGCCAGCACGAGGCGGCCGCTCGCCCGCTTACGCGCCGCGCCGGTGGTGGCAGCGGCGCTGAACAGCCGCCGCGTCGTCAGGTTGGTCAGCTTCATCGAGTTCTCTTTCGTTCGTGCAGTTGCCTTCACGCTCTCTGAGACTCCGTCGGCGGCAGTCGGTTGGCGGGTCCGATAATCCCTTGCCCAGTGCCGCGCGGTCCTGCTTAGCATGCGGCGGTGAAGGCGCCGCCTGCGGGCATCAGCGAGTCCGGCATCGCCGCGGCACTGGCGGTCCACTGGGGACTCGCAACCACCGAGCTGAGTTACCTGGCGGTCGGGTTCGGCGATCATCACTGGATCGCTGCCGATGCGGGGGGTGGCCGGTGGTTCGTCACTGTCGCCGAGCTGGGGGGCGGCTGGCGGGGCGCCGCGCCGGAGCAGGGATGGGCGGACCTGCGGGCGGCGATGGATGCGGTCATCGCCCTGCGCGACGCCGGCCTGGAGTTCGCGATGGCGCCACTACCGACGGGCGACGGGCAGGCGCTGGCCCGGCTCGATGATGACCGCGCCGTGATCCTCTTCCCCTATCTGGAGGGCGCGGCCGGCACCTTCGGCGACCACTTGCCGCGGCGCGAGCGGCTAGCGCTGGTCGCGATGCTGGCCCGGCTGCACGGCGCGACCGCTCAGGTCCGTGACACCGCCGCGGTCCGCGATCTCGCGCCCGCGTCCCTGCCGGGGCTGCGGGTGGCCCTGAGCGACCTGGAACGGCCGTGGGCGGGCGGCCCGTACAGCGAACCAGCCCGCCGGTTCCTGGCCCGCAGAGCGGCCGAGGTCACGACAGGGCTGGAGCGCTTCGGCGACCTCGCTCGGGAAGCTGCGGCCAGCGGGCCTGCGGTGATCACGCACGGAGAACCGCACCCTGGCAACGTCCTGCGCTCGGGCAGCAGGCTGTTCCTGATCGACTGGGACACCGTGGGAATGGCGCTGCCCGAGCGGGATCTGTGCCACGTGGCCGACTCCGGCAGCCCGGAATTCGCCCTGTACACCGAGCTGACCGGCCGCGCGGTGAGCGACGCGGCGCTGGCGGCGTACCGGCTGCGCTGGCAACTGGACGACCTCGGGCTCAACGTCGCGGTGTTCCGGGGCCCGCACGCCGACGACGCGAACACCGCGACCATCTGGGCCGACCTGCCCCGCCTGGCCGACGACATCACCCGGTTCGCCGATTAAGCCATTGACGCGCACTATCAAAGTGATATCATATTGATAGGTGCTCGGGTGGCCGACACCACAGCTACAGGAGGCATCCCGATGAACGCATCCAGCCACGGCATGAGCAGCTGGCGCCAGGTATTGGACTACACGCCCCTCGCCAACCTTCGGAAGGGCCCGCGTGGTTGGTGGCTTACCCCGCCGCGATCCGGCATCTACCTCGTGATCGCGCCGTGGGTCTACCGCCACCCCAGGTTCTTTGGATCAATAGCTGTCAGCGTCAGCATCGTCCCGCTCGTCGCGGGCTTCATCTGCCTCTCGTACAGCGTCTACGGATGGGCAGCATTCTTCCTGGTTCTTGCGGCGCTGTCGCTCGGGGGTGGTGCGTGGTACCTCAGCATCGCCCGCTCCGCAGAGTCCCGGGCCTGAGCGCCGGGCGGTGGCGCATCGAGTTTGGAGCGGTCGTTTCCGCTGAAGTCGCTCCGAACTCCGGTGCGCCACCGGCCGCCAAGCCACTTCGTTCCCGGCCCTAAATGCCTTTAGCCGGGCCAGGCATCGGCGAGGATCACGCGCGTGTCGGCGAGCAACTGGGGCAGGACCTTGGTGCGGCCGACCACGGGCATGAAGTTCGCATCGCCGCCCCAGCGCGGGACAACGTGCTGGTGCAGGTGAGAGGCGATGCCAGCGCCGGCCACGCTGCCCATGTTCATGCCGATGTTGAAGCCCTGGGCCTGGGAGGCCGACCGGAGCGCGGTCATCGAGTGCTTGGTGAAGTCAGCCAGCTCGGCGGTCTCGGCCGGCTCGAGGTCGGTGTAGTCGGCGACGTGCCGGTACGGGACGACCATCAGGTGGCCGCTGTTGTACGGGTAGAGGTTCAGGACGGCGTACACGTCGCTGCCGCGCGCGACGATCAGCCCGTCGGCGTCGCTCAGCTTCGGTATCTCGCAGAACACGCACTCGTCCGAGCCCTCGGGGGGCTTGCCCTCCCCCTTGATGTAGGCCATCCGGTGCGGCATCCACAGCCGCTGCAGGCCGTCCGGCGCGATGTCGGCGGGTATCTCCATCGCGCCCTCGCGCCGCTCGGGCCGACGCTCGCCGCTGCTGGCGTCCGGCACCGGCATCAGACCTGGGCCCGGCTGGCGACGGTGCCGGTGATCTCGGCGATCGCGTCGACGACGGGGACGCCGTTTTTCTGCTCGCCGTTGCGATAGCGGAACGAGATGGCACCCGCGGCAACGTCGTCATCGCCCGCGAGCAGCATGTACGGAACCTTCTGGCGCTGGGCGGTGCGGATCTTCTTCTGCATCCGGTCGTCGCTGGAGTCGACCTCGGCCCGGATGCCGTGCTCGCGCAGCCGGGTGGCGACGTTCTCCAGGTAGTCGACGTGCGCGTCGGAGATCGGGATGCCCACCACCTGGACCGGCGCCAGCCACGGCGGGAACGCCCCGGCGAAGTGCTCGATCAGGATCCCGAAGAACCGCTCGATCGAGCCGAACAGCGCCCGGTGGATCATGTAGGGCCGCTGCCTGCTGCCGTCGGCGGCCTGGTATTCGAGCCCGAACCTGACCGGCATCTGGAGGTCGACCTGGAGGGTGGACAGCTGCCAGCGCCGTCCGATTGCGTCCCTGACGTGGACGTCGATCTTCGGCGCGTAGAACGCGCCCTCGCCCTCGGCGATCACGTAAGGCAGCCCGGACTTGTCCAGGGCGTACTTCAGCGCGGCCTCGGCCTTGTCCCAGTCGGCAATCTCCCCGACGAACTTCTCCGGCCGGGTGGACAGCTCGGCCTCGAACTCGGTCAGGCCGTAGTCGCGCAGCAATCCGACGACGAAGTCGAGCAGGCTGGCCAGCTCTTCCTGGAGCTGCTCGGGCGTGCAGAAGATGTGCGAGTCGTCCTGGGTGAAGCCGCGGGCCCTGGTGAGGCCGTGCACGACGCCGGACTTTTCGTACCGGTAGACGGTGCCGAACTCGAACAGCCGCAGCGGCAGCTCCCGGTAGGACCGGCCGCGCGATGCGTAGATCAGGATGTGCATCGGGCAGTTCATCGGCTTGGGGTAGTACTTCGCGCCCTCCATCTCCATCGGCGGGTACATCCCCTCGGCGTACCACTGCAGGTGGCCGGAGGTCTCGAACAGGTTCGACTTGGTGATGTGCGGGGTGTAGACGAACTCGTAGCCCGCCTCCTCGTGCCGCCGGCGCGAGTAGTCCTCGAGCGCCTTGCGGATTATCCCGCCCTTGGGGTGGAAAACGGGCAGCCCGCTGCCGATCTCGGTCGGGAACGAGAACAGGTCGAGTTCGGCGCCGAGCTTGCGGTGATCGCGCTTCTCGGCCTCCTCCAGCAGCTTCAGGTACTCGTCCTGAGCGTCGCGGGTCGGCCAGGCCGTGCCGTAGATCCGCTGCAGCTGCGGGTTCTGCTCGTTGCCGCGCCAGTAAGCGCCACCGGAGCGCATGAGCTTGAACGCCGGGATGAATTTGGTCGACGGCAGGTGCGGACCGCGGCACAGGTCCTTCCAGCAGGTCTGTCGGGTTCCGGGGTCGAGGTTGTCGTAGATCGTGAGCTCGGTCCCGCCGACCTCGACCGATTCGCCGGAGTCGCCGTAGCCGGCCTCGACGTAGCCTGCGTCTGGCGGGCCCCCGGCAATGGTGCCCTTGAGGCCGATCAGCTCGAGCTTGTAGGGCTCGCCGGCCAGTTCCGCTCGGGCGTCGGCGTCGGTGACCGGGCGGCGGCTGAACAGCTGGCCCTGCTTGACGATCTGCCGCATTTTCTGCTCGATCTTCTTCAGGTCATCGGGCGTGAATGCGGCGGATACGTCGAAGTCGTAGTAGAAGCCGTTCTCGATTGGCGGGCCGATGCCGAGCTTGGCCTCGGAGAACAGGTCCTGGACCGCCTGGGCCATGACGTGGGCGGTGGAATGGCGCAGGATGTTCAGGCCGTCGTCTGAGTCGATGGTGACCGGCTCGACCCTGTCGCAGTCGGCCAGCTGGTAGGTGAGGTCCCTCAGCTCGCCGTTGACCTTGGCGGCGATCGGGCTGGGGTCGGCGCCGAGCAGCAACTGGCCGGCCGTCGTGCCTTCTTCCACCACGGTGTCGCCCCCAGCGATCGTGATGTGAAGCTTGTCGGCAGGCACGGCTGGCTCCTTCTCGTCATGACAGGGCGCTGGCGGCATGATCTTAGTGATGGCGGTGATCGCCCCGGTGCCTTGATGCTATCGACGCCGGCCTGGCCCGCGTGCGGAAGCGCCGGCCGCTGAGCGGTCCGGCGCTTCCTTGCGTGGGTCTTGCCCGAGTCTTAGACGGTCGGGTCGGTCGGGCTGGAGCTCGGGGTGAGCGATCCCCGCTGGACGGTGACCAGGCTGCCGTAAGTCAGGTACGGCCACGCCGCCTTCGCATCGTTCCACGGCAGCTCGACGCAGCCGAGGCTCTGCGGGAAGCCGTAGGACGCCCGGTCGTAGTAGTGCACGGCCTCGCCATTACGGAAGTACGAGACGTAGTACACGCGGTCGGCGTACTTGGTGCCGTCCGGGTTCTTCCCGCGCATGATCTGCGTGTAGTACTTCAGGTAGACCGGCGCCGTGCCGAGCGTGGTCGGTGCCTGCGAGATCCCGGTGTTGGCCAGGGTGTGCAGCACCTCCTGGCCGTTGTGCCAGATCGTCAGCGTCTCGGGGTTGTTCTCGCTGGCGATGGCGTAGGTATAGCCGTTCGGGTTGGCGTGGTTGGTGGCGACGTCCTTGAGCAGGCTGCCCCAGACTTCCGGCCCGGCGATGCCGTCGACGCTCAGCCCGTTGTTCTCCTCGAACGCCATGACCGCGCCCTTGAGGATCAGGCCCGAGGTGGTGCCGTTAACCCAGAACTGCTTCAGCGTGCTCGGGTAGCCAGGCTTCCAGGTGAACTGGCCGGCTGGCGGCTTGTAGGCGGCCGAGAGCTGCCCGGCCGCATCCGTTGCCGCCGGCTGCGTGGCGCCGGCCGAGGGTGTCCAGGTCAGCGGGAGGTAGCCGAGCTGGGCCAGGAGTTCGTCCAGCCGTGCGGTCGAGTACGCGCCGGTCTGGTACTTGTCCTGCACGGTCGAGGCCAGCGTGGCGCCGTCCGCGGACCTGACCCCAGTCGGGCCGCCCGGAATCTTCACGGTGACGCGGGTGAGCTGCTTGAAGCCGCGAGCGGGAACGAACCTCAGCGTGTTCGTCCCCTGGCCCTGCCAGGTCCCCGCCACCTTCGGCGCGATCGAGGGCAGCGCCGAGTTGGCTGCCAGCGGCGCTGAGAAGCTAACCGCGACGTCGCCTGCGCCGTTCACTCCGGTCGAGTGGCTGGCGGGAGTGACCGACGTCACCTGCAGCGCCGAGGCAGCGCCACCAGTCTTGCTTGCGGTCGGATCGGCCTGAGTCTTGCCCGACGCCGTCGACTGAGCCGAGGCGTGCGACATCGCGAGCCATACGCCCGCGATGAGGACCAAGACGATTACCGCGCCAAGCGCGGTAACCCGGGTACGCAGATGCGACATGGAAGACAAGAGGGGTCCCCTCGTTCGAGAATGCTGCCCGGCTGGGGCTCTACCGGGAGTCACCTGGAGGTTCCGATTGATACCAGGACATCCATGCGGCTGAGCCTAGATGCGACGTGCCGGTACGGGTGGTCCTCTTGATAAAGAAACAGACACAGCTTTTTGTTCCGGACTCACCGTATGAAGTGACCCTTGTCACACGATCCGCGAGTGCTGGAGACGGCCCGGAAGTTGACCTGACCAGCCATGGGACACGGCCTGCAGGACATACCCCGGCGCCCGGCGAGTATAGGCGCCGGACAGGGCGGGCCGTCGGGAAATGGCACCGCCCGGCACCGCGACGATCGCGGTGCCGGGCGGAACGCCGGCCGTTAGCCGGTTACGGTCACGAGGCTGCCGAGGGTCAGGTACGGATAGGCCTGCTCGGCGGCGCCGTACGGCAGCTCCACGCAGCCCAGGCTCTGCTGGAACCCGTAGGACCCGCGCGGGAAGTAGTGGACAGCATCGCCGCCGTTGAAGTACGAGACGAACGACACCGGGTCGGCATAAGAGCTGCCATCCGGGTTGGTGCCCGACATGATCTGGAAGCGGAACTTCTCGTAAACCGGGAACGTCCCGTTCACGGTCGGCGAGTCCGGAATGCCGGTATTGGTCGGGCTCTGCATCACTTCCTGGCCATTGTGATAGATCGTCAGCGTCTCCGGATCGTTCTGGTCCGCCACCGCATAGGTATAGCCGACCTGGTTGGCCTGGCCACTCGCGACGGCCTTGAACAGCACACTCCAGAACTGGCTGGTGAGGTTGCCGGTGGTCGACATGTTGTGCTGGGCCTGGAATGCCATCACGGCGCCCCGAAGTATGACGTTCGGCTGGTCTGGCGACCACAGGGCGTTGAGATTCGACGGGTAGCCCGAGTTCCAGTAGAACGTGCCGGCTGGCGGGGCGTAGGCCATGCCCGCCTCGGTCTCGCCGGCGGTTCCGGAATCCATCATCTGTTCCTTAGCCGCGCCATTGCCGGCTTGCACCCAAGTCAGCGGGAGGTAGCCGAGCTTGGCGAGCATCTCCGCCAGGCCGAGCTGTGAGTATGTGCCGGTGGTGAAGTGGTCGGTGACGCTCTGGGTGAGCAGGGCTCCGTTCGTGGCGCGGAGGCCACCTGGCCCGCTCGGGACGTTAACGGTCACCTTGGTCGACTGCGGGAACGGAGTCGACGGCGTGAACACCAAGCTGTCGGCGACAGAACTCCAGCTGCCGGCTACGGCCGGGCTCACCGTCGGGTCGGGTGAATTTGCCGCCACCGGATCCGAGAAGGTCACCGAAATCGGCCCGGCTCCGTCGACCTGACTCGTCCCGGCCGCGGGGAGAATCGACTCCACCCTCAGCGGGCCGGCGGACATCGGGAGGCTTGGCAGACTTGCCCCGCTGCCGCCTTGCTGGACGAGCGCATAGATCCCGCCCGCCACCGCCACCGCGGCCGCCGTTGCCGCGATCGCGATTACCTTCATGTTGCCAGGTCCGCCGGTCCTCGTGACCTTGGTTCCTGGGTCCTTTGGCCCCTTGCTTCCGTTGTTTCCTGCGTCCTTTGGTCCCTTGCTTCCGTTGCTTCCTGGGTCGCTTGGTCCGTTGCCGGAACCCTCAGGCTCATCGCCGGCAGGCTGCTCGGGCCGCCCCACTTTGAACACGCCGCTCCCCCGTCCCATGGCGCCGTCGGGCTTATTGAATGGCCGCGCGCGCCATTCTAGTTACTCAGCGTCACCTGCGTACCCGACGGCTCGCGCAGAGAACCCACCGCGCTAGTAAACGATCAGTAAGGTGAACGCCTGCTGAGGGAGGGATTCGGCTGGTCTGCCCACGCTGACGGTTCGCCTGGCGAACGGTCTTCTCGCCGCCGTTCGCGGTCTGCGATAACCGTAGGTAGCCAATTCCCCAGGTTGGAATGGCAACCGCAGCGGCGGGCCGAATCAGCACCATGCCCGATGAAGTCAGCGGACATCTCGCCTGCGCCGGCTGCTCCGGCTGCTCCGCTGGGGCTGCTCCGGCTGGGGCTGCTCCGGCTGGTCCGGCTGGTCCGACACCCCGGCTCCCGTTGAGGTAGGTCTTTACCTGCTCAGGGCGGACACGGCCGTTGTCCTCAGGCGATCCTCGCCAGCGCGGCAGCCGGGCGTAGCTGGGCAATCCGCCAGCTGCCGAACGTTCCGGCTACGATCCCTCCGGCGATCGCGAGCACGACTGCGATCACGAGAATGCTGGCCGAGACGGGGGCGGTCAGGTGGACAGGGACGGTGTGCCCGGCGGTGGCCCCGGAGGTGTGGTTACCGGCGAACGGCAAGCCGCTATCGCTGCTGCTGCCATCGGAGGTTGCGCCGACGGTCTCAGATAGCCGGGGCGCGATCACGGTGATGAGCGTGGCGGCACCGTATCCCAGGGCGATCCCGGCGGCGCCGCCGAGGACGCCGATGGCGAGCGACTCGCCGAGCACCTGGCCCATAATCCGGCGGCTGCGCCAGCCCATCGCCTTGAGCGTGCCGAACTCGCGGGCTCGGCGGGCGATGGCGGCCAGGGAGAGCAGGCTCGCCACCGCGAACGCCGCTATCAGGGCCATGGCGGCCAGCCAACGGCCCAGGTCGTCGGCGAGCTTGGCGGTGCTGGCCAGCGAGCCGGTGACCTGCCCGGCCAGACCGCTCGAACTGCTGACCGTGGCCGCGGGAAGGACCTTGCGGATCTGGTCCTGAACGGCGGGGATGTCGGCGGCGCTGGGGGTGGCCACGTAGATGGTGTTGATCAGGTCGGCGGCGGCGTGCTCGCTTGAGGAGTACAGGGCTTGGGCGCGGGCCAGTGGGATGTATACCTGGGGCGGGTTGCTGCCCTGAGGCTGGTCGACGATCCCGACGACCGTGAACCGCTGCCCGACGATCGTGATCACAGAGCCGAGGTGCATATTCTGCGCGATCGCGTAACCGGAGTCCACGACGGCCACGTCCGAACTGGCATCCGCGGCGCCCAGGCCCCGGCCAGAGGTGATCTTCCCGGCGCTCAGCGGGCCCAGCCCGGTGTGGCCGGTGTCGACGCCGCTGAGGCTGAAGGTCTGCGGAGATGAGATCGACCCGCTACCCGGCCCGCTCAGTCCGCCCGATGGCATGCTGATCTTGAAGTCGTTGACGGTCAAGCCGCCGGCTGCGGCCATCACGCCACGGAGCCTGGCCACCTGGGCTACAGACGCGTAGGGCAGGGTGCCCAGGTCGGGGTTCTGCAGGTTCTCGACAGTGCGGCCGGACCGATATCCCCCGGACACGCTGCCGCCCGGGCCGACCATGATCATCCCCGGAGGTGTCTGGCCGGCCTTGGGCGCCGCCGGGGCCCTGGTCACCGCAAGGTCGGTGCCTACTCCATACAGGGCGTGCACGACCGTGCCCTGGGCGGCGCTGACTCCGGACGCCGCCGCGGCCACGGTGATCACAAGGCCGACCCCTACGGCCAGGCCAAGCGCGGCGACCGCGGTCTGCCGCATGCGCTGCCTCAGTTCGCGGCGCAAGTACCTGAAATAGAACATGCCATTCCTTCTGGTAATTGGCAGTCTTGGATGGTGCTGGTGACTGGCGCCGTCCTGGCGGCCCTCGATGCCTAGCCCGAGGGCTGGCCCAGGTCGTCCACGTCCTCGCGCGGCGGCTCCGGGTACACAAAGAACCCAGCCACCACGGTGCGGGCCTCGGCGGGAGCCTCGCCAGCATGCCGCTGGTAACGGCTCATGACATCCTGCTGTTCGGCGATGAGCTGGCCGGCTTCCTCGCGTGTAAGCGTGAGCCGGGTACGCATGACCATCCAGGTGCCGTGCCCCCACTCGCCCATGGCCCCGCGCACTGCACGGAACCGCTCCAAGCCCTCCACGTCAGCGGCCAGCGGACGAAAAAGGAGCCCTGATGCCTCCGCCTGCGCCTCTTCGCCCAGGCCTTCGCGGGGGATCCACACCGGCGCCGGGGCGGCCTGCCACCAGCGCTCTCTGCCCTGGCCGCGCCCGGTGACCTCCTGCAGGAAGCCGTACTCGCCCAGCTGGCGCAGGTGGTAGCTCATGATCCCGCTGTTCTCGCCCAGTTCCCTGGCCAGGGTCGTGGAGGTAGCCGGCCCAGCCTGCCGCAGGTAGCGCAAGATCCGCTGCCGCATCGGGTGCGCCAGTACCCGAAGCGCCTCGACGTCGCGGACTTCGCGCGGGGTCAGTGGCGAGGTCACAGTGCAAGGATAAGTATGCATAGAATTCTGTGCAACATAAGTTGGGCACACTAGGCCGGAGGTCAGCTTGCGAGCGTAAAGAACTGCGTTCGATTCCCGCGATCCCAGGTGCGGTTAAGGCCTCAGCCGACGTGCCAGAGGTAGATATGGCCGTTGTAGTCACCGGCGGCGAGCATCGTGCCGTTCGGGCTGAACGCGACCGAGTACACGCCCCCGCGTGCTCTCGGCGGGCCGTCCTTGACGGTGGCGATGACGTGGCCAGTAGCCAGGTCCAGCAGGTAGGTGCTGTCGTCGGTGTCGCTGACGGCCAAAGTCCTGGCATCGGGACTGAATGCGACCGAGGTGACAGATTGACCGCGGCCGCCGGGAACGATCAGGGTGGCAGTCAGTCGGCGAGTGGCCACGTCCCACACATAGGTCTTGCCGTCAACGCCGGCGGCCAGCATCGTGCCGTCCGGGCTGAACGCGACGGAGGTCAAGGTCTCGTGCACGGAGCCGGTCAGGACGGCGGCTAACGTCGGCTGCGACGCGGCGGTCCCGGACAGCGCCAGCACCGAGCACGGCGGGGGCGACCACCATGGCAGCCGTTCCGGCGATGACCAGCAGGCGGCGTCGCCGGCCTCCTCGCGGCGCCGGTTGCGGTGGCCCGGACGGTGCGGGGGTGGCCTCGGGCGCGGGCGGGGCTTCTGCAAGGTCGGGCCGTGGCACCACGGTGACGGTGTCGGTGCCAGGGCTGTGCGTAAGGAGACTCTCCGCCGTCTGCGTCGTCGGGTTCTCCGCGGTCTTTGACGCCGGTGTTTGGGGTGCTGCTGGTCTGGGTGGCAGCGTGGCAGTGGCGTCGGCGGCTTGCCGAAGCAGGGCGGCGGCCTGGCCGAGGCTGGCGCACGTCCGGATCACGCTGCAGCATCGCGGTGATCGCCGCGGCGAGCAGCGGCTCGCACGGCGGGCCGGGCACCGGGTCGACCAGGATGGCTCGGAGCGTGGCGCCGGTGGCGCCGCGGTTGAACGGGCCCCGGCCGGCCAGCGCCGCGTACAGGGCGGCGCCCAGCGACCACAGGTCGGCGGCCGGGGTGATCGGGGCGGCGTCGAACAGCTCTGGTGCCAGGTAGTCCTGGGTGCCCATGACGCCGGAGCGGGTCAGCCGGGGGTCACCGATGGTGTGGGCGATGCCGAAGTCGGCCAGCTTGGCCTGCCCGCCGGTCGCGACGAGGATGTTGCCAGGCTTGATGTCGCGGTGCACGATGCCCAGCCGGTGCGCGGCTTCCAGCACCGACAGCAGCTGCAGCCCGATGGCGGCGATCTGCGCCGCGGGTAGCGCCCCGCCGGAGTCGAGCATCTGGGCCAGCGTCGGCCCGTCGACCAGTTCCATCCGCTCGGCCTGGCTGAGCAGTTGCGGCGAGCGCAGTTCCTTGACCGCAGGGTGCTCGAGATACCCGAAGTCTGACGTGACCTCCGTGACGGCGGTGCGGGCGCAGGTTTCGTCGATGATGGCCTTGCGAGCGGACCAGGCTGCGACGAGGGTCTGCAACGCGCGATGTTGCTGGCGGCACGGGCAGGTCGCGGGCGGCTTCGTGGATGAGGGGATGGCGTCGTCGGAGACCAGCTGGTCGGACCGTCCGCCGAGTTTGATGCGGAGCATGCGGCGTAGCGCGGGCTGGCCGATGAGCAGGCAGGCCAGCGGGCTGGCGGCGTCCATCTGGTCGGTGGTGAGCATCCGCACGGCTGGTCTACGGCCGCTAGCGGTGGCCTATACCGCGGGGCTGGGCACGGCTAGGGTGACCGCGTGGAGCGGTCTGCGGTGGCCGACGCGGTGGAAAGCCTGCACGGGTTTCCGGTCGCGCTGACCAGCTTCGTGGGCCGGACCGCAGAGGTGGACGACGTCGCGGACCGGCTGGGTCAGTACCGGCTCGTGACGGTGACCGGGCCCGGAGGCGCCGGCAAGACCCGGCTGGCCGGCGAGGTGGCCAGGGTCGTGGCAGGCCAGTTCGCAGACGGGGTCTGGCTGGCGGAGCTGGCGGCAGTAACGGATCCGGGACATGTTGCCGCCGTGGTGGGGACGGCGCTAGGGATGCGTGACCTGCCCGCGGTGGCGGCCGCCGATGCGCTGGTCGAGTCGCTGGCGCGGCGTCAGCTGCTGCTGGTGCTTGACAACTGCGAGCACGTGATCGGCGCAGCGGCGGAGCTGTGCGGCAGGCTCCTGCTCGGCGCTGATGACGTGCGCGTGCTGGCCACGAGCCGGGAGCCGCTGCGCATCGCCGGGGAGACGCGGTACCGGCTGGGCTCGCTCACCCTGCCTGATCCCGGCGACCCGGCGGCCGCTGCGCGGTGCGAAGCGGTGAGGCTGTTCGCGGACCGGGCCGAGCGCGTGGAGCCTGGGTTCGCTCTCGACGAGGCGACTGCTAGCACGGTAGCGCGGCTGGTGGCACGGCTGGACGGGATGCCGCTGGCGATCGAGCTGGCGGCAGCGCGGCTGGACGCTTTCGGCGTGGCACAGCTGCTGGACCGGATCGACGACCGCTTTGCCCTGCTCGCCGACGGTGACCGGCTGGCCGAGGAGCGGCAGCGGTCGCTGGCCGCGGCCGTGCGGTGGAGCTACCAGCTATTGGGTGACGCCGAGCGGCGGGTGTTCCGCGCGGTGTCGGCGTTCCCCGGAACATTCACGCTGGATGGCGCCGAGGCCGTAGCTGGCGCCGGAGCTGGCCTCGCCGTGCCGCGGCTGGTCGACTGCTCGCTGCTGCTGCCGCCGCGGACCGGTCCCGACGGCCGGTGGCGGTACGGGATGCTGGAGACCCTCCGGGCCTACGGCATGGGGCTGCTGGCGGAGGCTGGCGAGGAGGTTGAGGTCACCGCTGCCCTGGTCGCGTACGCGGCCGAGATAGCGAGCCAGGCCGCCGGGGACCTGTTCACGCGCAGCCGAGAGGCGGACGGCCTGCGGTATCTAGACGCTGAGGATGCCACCCTGCGCTACGCACTGGCCTGGGCCGTGGACCACGATCCCGCCATGGCGGTCCGGCTCACGCTGGCCCAGGCGCAATGGTGGCGGCTCCGGGGACGGCTGTGCAGTGAGGCACCGCTGCTGGTCGCGGCGGCCGAGTATGCCGATCCCGGAAGCGACGACTGGTGCGGGGCGCACCTGCTGCTGGGCCAGGTAGCCGGCCAAGCCGGGCGTTCGCCCGCGATGCTGGACCACTTCACCGCGGTACGGGACGCCTTGGAGGACCCGCATCGGGCTGTCACCCCAGGAGGTCCAGTACTGCTAGCCATGTGCCTGAGCGCCCGCTCATCGGCGCTGGTCAGGATGAGCCGGATCGGCGAGGCCGTCGAAGATGGCCGCAGGGCGCTGGGTCTGGCCCGCCAGACCGGCGTGCGGGGCGTGGAGGCGTTGGCGCTGGCCTGCCTCAGCGTAGCCATCTGGTACGACGGCGACCCGGAGGGCGCTCTGCAGCTCGCGCGTCAGGCACAGCACATCGACGACGAGTACGCCGGGGCGCTGAGGCGGGGCCTCAGCCACATCGTGGCGGGCGTCCTGATCGAGGGCGGCGACCTGGCCACTGCCGAGCAGGCATGTGCCGCCGCGCTGGCCTCGTGCCGGGATGTGGGCGACCAGGGGAACCTGTGCGGCGTGCTCTGGCACCTGGCCATCCTGGACCTGCGGGCCGGCCGAACCGCAGACGCGGCGACCCATCTGCGTGAGCTGCTCCAAGTCGCCACCCAGACTGGCGTGCGGGCGCTCGTGCCCGCCGGTCTGGACTGCTGCGGCCACCTGTGCGCGGCGACCGGACGCCTGGCCGAGGCGGTGACGTCATGGGCGGCGATGTCGGCCCTCGCCGGTCCCTGGCCGCCCCTGCACAAGGGCCTGAATCCGGAAGGCCGGGACATGCTCTGGCGGCAGGTCCGCGAGCGGCTAGGTCCGGCCAGGACCCGGGCCGCCGAAGAGCGCGGCACCGCCATGAGCCTGGCCACGGCCGCCGAGTACGCCCTGCTGGTCGCGGCGGAGCCGCCGCGGCCGACTGCTGCGAACGAGTCGGCACTCGACGGGGTGGCAGGGCTGGCCCGGCTCAGCCCGCGGGAACGTGAACTGGTCACCCTGGTCGCGCAGGGGCGGACGGACGCGGAGATCGCGGCCGAGCTGTACATCACGGTTCGGACGGTCAGCTCTCACCTGGACCGAATCCGGGACAAGACCGGCTGCCGTCGCCGCGCCGATCTCACCCGGCTGGCCCTCCGCGCGGGCCTGGTCTGACTCCTCGATAAACCGCGCTGACCGCAACCCCTGAGGCGGGTGTGGGTGATTCCACCCCTTCCGCCCATGAACTGGCCGGTCGAGCCTGAGGGCTGACGGCCGCAACCGGCTGGCTAAGGAGGGATCAGCTCACCTCCGAATTGACGTGCATTCATCCGGTTGGAAGTGAGAGGAGAGCAATGCCTACCGTCACCGTTCCCCGCGCCGGTCTGGCCACCGAGGAGGTGGTCACGGCACTGCGCGATGGCCTTGGGGACCGTTACCACGTACTGCCGGGGATGGCCATCGGCCAGCTGGCCCTCGTCCAGGGCGTGCGCGAAGGCGGACCTGACACGATCGTGGTCGGCACACACGGAAACCGGATCTTCAAGGCGCAGGTGACGATCGTTAGGCGGAGCGCGCAGACCGAGCTGCAGATCGTCCCCGGCGGGATCACCTTCTTCCTGGTCGTGAACACGCTCGGCATCGCCCGTAAGGTCCAGAGGGTGCTGGCGAGCTCGCCGAGCCTGTCCGCGCGCTAGGCGGCAGTCCGCGCGCTAGCCGTTCCCTCGCTCGGCGAGCTGCTGGCAGTCCGGCCGCCGACGAACTCTTTCCGCGGTGCTGCGAGGTGGCCGAGCCGCGGGCCCGGCCACCTCTGAGGAATCGGTGCCAGCTGTGTGAATACCGGTCTCAATGCTCAGGCACAAAAGCCGCCGGTGTCCAGGAGCAGCCTCTGCAGGTCTCCGCCGACCGCGTTCGCCGCTTCTGTGAGCACCTTCTCGTAGCTGTACTTGCCGTTCGCGTGACGCACCGCATACGACGTGTGCACGCGGGCACCACGAGAGAAGTGCGCCAGATTGCTCAGGCTCGTATCGCAAACGATGTCGTATTTATTGCAGATGTTGGCAGCACTCTGGTTTGCCCATGCCGGGATGTCGTGCGGTGTCGCGCCGACATGGATGGTGTGCTTGGCCCAGGTCGCGATCCCTTCTCCACTGCGCGGCGAGCTGCCGAACTGGGCGACGATCGTGTTAGCCACTCGATTACCGTCAGCCAGCAGGATCGTGCCGTTCTGGCACTTCTGAACGGACTTGCTCTTCACCCGGAGCAGCGCCTGGTGAACCACCATCGCGCCCTGTGAGTAACCGCCGACTGCGATGAAGGCGTGCGGGCAGGCACTATGGAGCGTGGACATCTTGGCGACCATCTCGCCGACACCCTTGCTGATGCTCGCCTCAAACTTCTTATAGTTGTGGTTATACCAGTAAAGCAGCCCCATCAGGCCAGTCATGAGCTCCACCGCTGACGGCTTGAGTACGTCGACCGACGCCGCAGGGTAATTCAGGGCCCACGTCCGATAGCTGTAGCCCTCATGCCGCACGTCACTCTGCACGACCGAGAACATGTAACTTATCTCCGGCCCCAGGCCCTTGAACTGGCCGCCCGAGGGCTGGCCCGATCCACGTGCCCCAAGGAACTCGACGTCCGGGCAACTCGCCCCGAGATCGGGGGGCCAGGTGTCCACCAGGCTGAAA
>JASHOL010000511.1 GCA_030041135.1 Streptosporangiaceae bacterium
CCGCAGCCGCGCGACCTCGCGCAGCATCCCGCCGACGCCGCGGGCGCGCCGGCCGGCTCCGGCCCGGACCACGAGCGGGGCGTTACCGCGCTCCTGGCCCGGCAGGTGAGAGGTCAGCAGCAAGGGCGTGGCGCAGCAGGCGGCCTCGGCGATGATGCCGGGGCCGGCCTTGGTGATCACCAGGTCGGCGCAGCGCAGCCAGTCGGTGAAGTTCCGCGAGAAACCCAGCACGGTGAGCCGTCCCCCGGCCCGGCCGGACAGGGCGGCGAGCCTGCGCCGCAGCCGCTCGTTACGGCCGCAGGCGGTGACCACGTGCACGTCGGCGTACCGCCGCAGGATCGCTGCGGTGCGCCTGGCCAGCCCCCCGCAGCCCTCGCCCCCGCCTGCCAGCAGCACGACGAAGTCAAGCTCTCCCAGCCCGAGCGAGCGGCGCAGGGCTGCGCGGGCGCGCTCAGCCAACGGCCCCGCCTGGGCGCGCGCGTCCACGGGAAGGCCCGACTGGGTACACCGCGCGGGCGGGATGCCGCCGGCCAGGCACTCCGACAAGGCCTGCGCCGATGGCAGCGCAATGACGTCGCCAGGCGGATAGCGCCAGGAGGTGTGGGTGGCGGCCAGGTCGGTGACGACGGTCACGACCGGCACCCGGCCGGCGGCGCGCCCCGCGGCGAGCAGGGCGGCGCGGCCGGTTAGCGGATGACACGACACGATGATGTCAGGCCGGCTGGCGGCGACCGCCGCACGCACCGCTCCGGCGGCCGGGGCGAAAGCGGTCCGCCACAAAAGGCTCATGGCCAGCCGGGAGTTGCTGACGTGGTACGCGGCTCCCCAGGCCCACGGCGCCAGCCGCACGGCCGGCCCGTAGAGCCGTGCCAGCCACCGTAGCGGGCGGGCGGCCGCTGGCCCCGTCAGCGGGTCGCACAAGGTGGCGCGGTACGACCCCTGATGCCCGGTGGCCAGGGCCTCGATGACCGCCTCGGCCGCCCGGCGGTGACCGGCTCCGGTGTCGCTGAACAGGAACAGGACCGTCCTGGTCTCCGCGGCCAGCTCGCCTCGATCCGCAGTCATGGCACCAATGTTGTCGTAATCCATATTGCGCGGTCGTCATCCTCCCGGCCCGACCTGGCTACGCCTCAGGACGACGGCCCGCCGGACTAGCGCGGATGGAGGCTGCTGGCGAACTATTGGTAGCGTCCTAGCGTTCACGATCCAAGCCGGCCGCGACGCCGGGCCGCCGCACCGGATACGGAGGGCAAATGTCTAGCGACTCCGGGACTTTCACGCCAGAGTCACGCGCGTATCGCGGCGCCCTTGAGGTCATCCGCCAGGCCGAGCCGGGTGTAGCGGCGGCGATCTCGGCGGAACTCGAGGATCAGCGCGCCTCGCTCAAGCTCATCGCCAGCGAGAACTACGCCTCGCCGGCGGTGCTGCTGGCCATGGGCAACTGGCTGAGTGACAAGTACGCCGAGGGCACCATCGGGCGGCGCTTCTACGCTGGCTGCGCCAACATCGACACCGTCGAGGCGATCGCGAGTGAGCACGCGCGCGAACTGTTCGGTGCCCAGCACGCCTACGTCCAGCCGCACTCGGGAATCGACGCTAACCTCGTCGCCTACTGGGCGATCCTCGCCCACCGGATCGAGAGCCCGGCGCTGGAGCAGGCCGGAGCCAGGCAGGTCAACGATCTCAGCGAGCAGGACTGGGCGCAGCTTCGGCGCAGCCTCGGCAACCAGCGGCTGATGGGCATGTCCCTGGACGCCGGCGGCCACCTCACCCATGGGTTCAGGCCGAACATCTCCGGCAAGATGTTCGATCAGCGCGGCTACGGCACCGACCCGCAGACAGGCCTGCTCGACTACGACGCCCTCCGGGCGGCCGCCAGGGAGTTCCGCCCGCTGATCCTGGTCGCGGGCTACTCCGCCTACCCCCGCCTCATCAACTTCGCCGTCATGCGCGAGATCGCCGACGAGGCAGGCGCCACCCTCATGGTCGACATGGCGCACTTCGCCGGCCTGGTCGCCGGCAAGGTGATCACCGGCGATTTCGACCCGGTGCCGCACGCCAGCGTCGTGACGACGACCACGCACAAGTCCCTGCGCGGCCCGCGCGGCGGCCTCGTGCTCAGCGACGCCGAGTTCGCCGACCAGGTGGACCGCGGCTGCCCCATGGTTCTCGGCGGACCGCTCGGGAACATCATCGCCGCCAAGGCGGTCGCGCTGGCCGAGGCCCGGCAGCCCGGCTTCCGCGACTACGCACAGCGCATCGTGGACAACGCCAGGGCGCTGGCCGAGGGCCTGCTGCGGCGCGGCGCCACCCTGGTCACCGGCGGGACGGACAACCATCTGGTTCTGCTGGATGTCAGCGGCTACGGCATCACCGGCCGGCAGGCGGAGTCCGCGCTCCTGGAGTCCGGGATCGTCACCAACCGCAACTCCATACCGCGGGACCCCAACGGCGCGTGGTTCACCTCCGGCATCCGCCTGGGCACGCCAGCGCTCACGACCAGGGGCTTTGGCCCGAGCGAGCTTGACGAGGTGGCCGAGCTGATCGTGACTGTCCTCAAGGGCACTTCGCAGAAGCCTGCGGCCAGCGGCAACCCGTCGAAGGTCCACTACGTCCTCGCGGACGGGGTCGCCGCCGAGGTCAACAGCCGGGCGGCGGACCTGCTCGTCAAGCACCCGCTGTACCCGAGCATCGACCTGTCCTGAGCGAGCCTGCCTGCTGCGTTCACGCCGCCGTCGCTGGCGACCCTGATTACCGGGGCCCGCACCACCGAAGGTGCTCCGACGACTTCGCCGAATTACGATCGGGCCAGGGCCTAGTCGGAGACGGGCGATCCAGCCCAGGGCTGGATGCTCACCAAGACGGAGGCCGGATTGGCAACGGGAATGGACGCCGAGGACGAGGACACCATCTCAACGATGAGATGGCTGGCCGGCTTCTGCATTTGTGTCGCAGCCGTCGGCATCTTCGCGATGGTCGCCGCCCTATTTGAGCGGGCAGACATCGAGCCCATACACGGCGGGGACACGACCTCCGGGCGGATTGTCAAGGTTGACGACGATGGCTGCACCATTGACGGCTGCAGCTACACCGCCACGATCGTGTTCCGCGCCGATGGCCGCAGCTACACGACACAGACCGGCTTGGACTTTCAGGACCCGAAGCCGGCGACCGGCTCGACGGTGCAGCTTAGCTACGATCCAGCGGATCCAGCGCGGGTGCATGACCTGACGCTCCAACGGGATGACTGGATCGCGTGGGAGGTTACCGGCGCAACCTTGCTGGTGCTGGGGGTGACTGGCGCGCTGCTGTCCGCGCGCTCGGTTCGGCGCCAGGAAGCCGAGCAAAAAGCTGTCCGCTGGGCGGCCAGCTATTGACCAGCGCACTGCCCGTCGTGTGATCCTGGTCACAGTCGCCGCCTCGCGCGAGAATGGCCACAACGGCGTGACTGGAGGAACCGTGCTGACATTGGGACTTGTGGCTGCCTTCGGCGTGCCGCTATGGCTCTTCCTGTTGCTGGGCTGGAAGCTCGCTGTGCGGCTGCGCCTGGAAAAGCAGGGCCACAGC
>JASHOL010000512.1 GCA_030041135.1 Streptosporangiaceae bacterium
GTCCGGCCCGCGCCCCGGACATGATGCACGAAGGGTCCCGGCGGGGCAACTCCGCGACGGAACTCAGGTGCTGCCGCCGAGGCGGGCCTGGAGGCGCCGCATGCCGCGCAGCCAGCGCTCGCGGTCGTCAGCGCGGCGCCGCTCGTAGGTGGCCACGTCCGGGTGGGGCAGGATCAGGAACTGCTCGCCGCGGACGGCCTCAAGCACGACCGCGGCCACCTGGTCCGGCTCGAGCACGCCGTCGACCGCGGCCTGGGCGCTCCCTCCGGTCGCGCCGACGTCGGCCGGGAGTGCGTCCTGGCCTAGCTCGCGACGGCTGGTGTCGGCCAGGTTGGACGTGACCGCCTGCGGGCACAAGACCGAGACGGACACCCCTCGTTCCCCGTACGTAATCGAGAGCCATTCGGCCAGGGCTACCGCGGCGTGCTTGGTCACCGCATACGGCGCGGAGCCAAGCTGGGTGAGCAGCCCCGCCGCTGACGCCGTGATGACCAGGTAGCCCTGCCCGCGGTCGAGCATGCCAGGCAGCAGGGCCCGCGCCGCGTAGACGTGACTGTGGACGTTGATGGCCCAGATCCGCGACCACGCCTCGTCGGCGACCTCGACGCCGCCGGCCACGATGATGCCGGCGTTGGAGAAGAACAGGTCGACCGGGCCGAGCGCATCCTCGGTCCGCGCGACCAGGGCCTGCACCTCGGCCTCACTTGACATGTCGGCCGGCACGGCCAGCGCCCGGTGGCCGGCCGCCTCGATCTGCGCGGCGACCTTCCCGGCACCGGCGGCGTCGATGTCGGCCACTACCACGCCGGCCGCGTCCGCGTCGGCCAGCGCGAGGCAGATCGACCGGCCGATGCCGCTGGCGCCGCCGGTGACCACGGCAATCCGGCCCGCGATCTCCACCGCTCAGCCCCTGACCGACCGCTCGGCCATGTCCGCCCAGGCGGCCATGTCCGGGTCGGCGGCGATCAGGTCGGCGTACTTCTTGCGTGCCTCCTGCCGCTTAGCCGGGATGTACTCAGTCGGCCAGATGCCCGGATGCGGCTCGTAGCCCTTGAGCACGTTCCTGGCTACCGTCGCCTTGTGCACCTCGTCGACGCCGTCCGCGATCGCCATCGTCGGCGAGCTCGCGAACATGGCCTGCAGCGGTGTCAGGTTCGTGGTGCCGAGTGAGCCCAGGATGTGCAGCGCCCGGTAGCTCACTTCCCTGAGCACCTTGGCGCACGTGTACTTGCAGGTGGCGATCTGGGTTCTTGACTGCTGGGTGCTCGAGTTGTCGATTGTCCACGCGGTCCACAGCACCAGCAGGCGGAGCATGTTCAGCTCGGCGTAGGAGTCGGCGATCGCCTCCTGCACCATCTGGTGCTCGGCGATCACCTTCCCGTGCGACTCGCGGCTGAGCGCCCGCTCGCACATCATGTCGAAGGCCAGCTTGACCTGGGCCACGGTGCGCATCGCGTGGTGAATCCGGCCACCGCCGAGCCGGCGCTGCGCCAGCACCCTGGCCCCGTCCTCGGGGCCGAGCAGGTTGCCGGCCGGCACCCGGACATCGGTGTAGCGGATGTGGTTGTGCAGCTGCGGGTAGCTCATGATCTCCACGCCTGGCGTGTCCCTCGGCACCACGTACATGCCGTTCACGCACATGACGAAGATGATGTCGGCGTGCGACCCGGCGCTGGTGAACCACTTCTCCCCGTTGATGACCCACTCATCGCCGTCCCGAACCGCCCTGGTCCTGAACATGGTCGGGTCGGATCCGCCCTGCGGCTCGGTCATCGAATAGGCGGAGAAGATCTCCTGGTTCATCAGCGGGTAGAGCCACTTGTCCTTCTGCTCGGGCGTGCCGTAGGCGGCGAGCATCTCCATGTTCCCGGTGTCGGGGGCGGCGGTGCCGAACACGACCGGGGCCGACCGGTACCGGCCGAGAATCTCGTTCAGCAGCGCCAGCTTCAGCTGGCCGAAGCCCGGCCCGCCGAGGTCCTTATCAAGGAACAGGGCCCACAGGCCCCGGTCTTTTACCTGCTGCTTCAACGGGTCAGCCAGGGCCTTGGCCTTGGGGTTACGTGAGTACGCGGCCCCAGGGAAGACCAGGTCGAGCGGCTCAACCTCGTTCCGGCAGAACTGCGCCACCCAGTCGAGCTGCTCCTGGAATTCCGGCTCGGTCGAGAAGTCCCAGGCCATACGGCATCCCTTCGGCAATCAGCTGCACGGTCGTTCCGGTCAGCCAGGAATCACGGCCGCCCGGCGGGGCCGACCGGGCGAGGACACACCTCGTTCCCTTCCTAGAACCTGATTCTAAAAGCCGACCCTGGCCCTCGGATAGGGCTGCACTGTCGCTAGCCGCCGAGCCTGGCCAGGTAGAGCTTCGTCCCGGCCAGGGTGATCGCGGCCGGGACCGGGCCAGGCAGCAAGCCGAAGGCCCCGGCCACCCTGACCGTCCCCGACACGCCGCCGGTGCGCGGGTCGAGGATGCTGACCGTCGCGTTCTTGCAGATGAGTGTCGCGCACGGCTGGTTCAGGACGATCAGCCCCGCTGTGGTCCCGGCGATGCCATGGTCGTTGCCCGACACCCGCTTGGAGCCGAGCACGGCGAGCGTCGACGCGCTGAAGCTGTCGAGGTACGTCCGGTCGTTGCTGTGGATCGACAGGAGGTCGAGCCGGCCGTCGGCGAGCGCGGAGGGAGCCGCGATGTTGACGTCGCTGTGGCGGCGCGCCGACCCGTTCGGGGAAACGCGGACGATGTATCCATTGGCGCCGTTGCTGCGGACGACCTGGAAGTACAGGCCGCTGGCGCCCGCCGCCATGTCCGCCGGGTAGGCGTTGCCCTTGCTGATCACCCTGACGCGAGTCGACGACGTGGTGATCTCGCTGACCGTCGCGTACTCAAAACCGCTCTGGTCGGTGGCCCAGTCGGTCCATGACCACACGGTCCCGCCGACCGCGAGCAGGCCCGCCGAGGTAATCGGCTTGTGCGGGCTGGGCAGCGTCCAGTCGTGGCCGGCATAAGCGTCGGTCTTCCTGCTGTACTCGTAGACGGTCAGGCCGGTCTGCAGGAAGAAGTCGGTGTTGTTGGCCGCCAGCGCGTTGACCGGCGTGCCCAGAGCGGTCGCCCGGACCGGCGCGGCATCGCCGTTGACGACGTATACCGTGCCTCCGGCTGAGTAGTAAACCGCGCCGTTCGGCGCCTCGGCGAAGACGCTCGCCCCGCCCGCGTGGGTCAGGCGTATGGTCCGCACGACCCGCAAGCTCGGCCGCGAGACGTGCGGTCTGGCGGCCGAGGCCACGGACCATGACAAGGCGATCGCCAAGCCGGCGACGACCGCGACCACGGGCGCCGTCCATCTATTGCGCAACAACTACGTGCCCCCTCGACTCTGGTCACCAATTGGCGTGCAGCGAGATCCTATGGAGCCTGGCGGCCGGCCGCCAGAGCTCAGGCGGCCCGTGCGCTACGGCGGATCTCGCGCCGATCTCGCGCCCGGCGGCGACCGGGCATGCCGATCGGACTGATCCACAGCGCGAGAGCCATGGCTCCGCCGATGAGCACTACCAGCAGCAGGTCCTCTAGCCATACCAGCGAGCCGCGCGGCGCGAAGACAACATGAGATCCACCAGGGAGGATCGCGGGAACGCTGCTTCCCGGTCCCGTGTCAGCCGGGAGCCTGCCCTCGTACCCGACGCCGGACGTCACCTGGCCGTCACGGGTCACGAAGGTGCCGGTCCACGTGCAGCCGCCCCGGTAGCACAGCTGGGAGTCGACCGTGAACGTGCCGGGCGCGCCCTGGCCGCGGGCAGCGTCGATAGCCGGGCCTAACGCGAACGCGATCGCCAGAACGGCCATGACCGCGACGGCTCCGGCGGCGGCGATACCGATGCGCCGGGCTTGCCTGCCGCGGCGGTGGGCGGCCTCGTCCCGCCGGCGGATCTGGGAGCGGAGCCTGCGCCGCTCCTGACGGGATAGGTCCTCGCCGAACGCCAGCCGCGCGCGGGCCAGGCGAGCCTGCCGCCAGCTCATTCTGCCTGGCTGGGCCGCCCCGGATCGACGCTGATCACGTGCGGGCATCGGTGCCACCCCCGTCTGCCCGGAATGCTAGACCCGTGCCCGCGGCGGCGATAATCATTAACCGCGCGGCGTGCTCAGCAACCGCGCCGCCCCGCGGGCACCAGTGCTGCGGGCCTCGCGGGCCGCCCGGCCGCGCTGGCTCGAGGCTGAGGCTCGGTTCGAAGCTGAGGCTCGGTTCGAAGCTGACGCTCGGTTCGAAGCTGACGCTCGGTTCGAAGCTGACGCTCGGTTCGAAGCTGACGCTCGGCTCGAAGCTCACGCTCGGCTCGAAGCTGACGCTCGGCTCGAAGCTGACGCTCGGCTCGAAGCTCACGCTCGGCTCGAACCGCCTGCAGGCTGCTGAGCGCGATGCCCGCCAGGATCGCGGCGCCGCCGAAGAGCTGAGCCAGCCCGACCGGATCCCCGAACAAGACGATGCCGGTGACGGCACCCACCAGGGGCTCCAGGTTGAGGAACGCGCCGGCCACGTCCGCGGAAACGTGGCTCTGCCCGAACGCGAACAGCGTGGTCGGACCGACAGTCCCGGCCACGATCAGGCCGACGGTCGCCAGCAGCTCGGCGGGGTTTGCGTGGCTCGCGGGCAGCCTCTCGGTTGTCAGGGCCAGCGGCAGAGTCACCATTGCCGCGGCTAGCAACTGCACCGCGGTCACCGCCAGCGGATCGCGGCCGCGCAGCAGCCGGGCCTGCGAAACGACGAACCCAGCCGATCCCAGCTGGGCAAGCAGTACGAGACCGTCACCGCCGAGAGACGCGCCGCCGCCCCGGCCAGAAGCGATCACGGCAACCCCGGCGAGCGACAGGCCGAATCCGGCCCAGGCAGCTGGGCGGGCGACGCCCTGACCGAATACGGCCGCGAGAATTGCCACAAGCACCGGCATCGCACCGATCAGCAGGGCGGCGTGAGAGACGCTGGTGCGCTCGACCCCAAGGTTCTGCAGGACTACCGAGGCGCCGAATCCAAGCCCGCCGCTGACCAGGATGGCCGGGCTCGCGGCGCCGCGGAGCCGACCCCGGCTGAGCAGCATCAGGATCATGCCCGCCAGCGCGAATCGGGTGAACGCCAGCCATGCCGGCGGCAGCCAGCCGAGGGCGAGCTTCGACAGGGGCACGGTGGTGCCCCACAGGATGCCCGCCGAGATCAGGGCGGGGAAGACGAGGCGGCGGCTGTCGGTCATGCCTCCATTTCACCGGCGGCATCCGCTTAGTTTCGCGATCATGCTTTAGTACCAACTATAATTTTGTGATATGGCAGTTGAACTAAACGAAGTTGATATGCGCCTGCTGAACGAACTGCAGGCGGATGCCGACAGAACCAACCTCGAGCTGGCCCGCATGGTGGGCCTGTCCCCCGCCGCCACCCTGCACCGCGTCCGCAGGCTCAAGGAGTCCGGCGTCATCCGCGTCATCAGCGCCCAGCTCGACGCCGCCGCGGCGGGCTTCCCGCTCCAGATGTACGTCACCGCGACGCTAGCCCGCCATGACCCGCGGACGACGAAGACGTTCGAGGACCACGTGCGGGCTATGCCGCAGATCATCGCGGCGGACAACGTGACCGGCGAGATGGACTACCTGCTGACGGTCGTTGCCCGCGACGTGACGGAACTGCGGGACGTGCTGGCTGCACTGGCGGCCCGGGGTGGTCAGCGCCTGGTGACCTACCTCAGACTCGACGAGGTCAAGCCGCCGTCACGTTTGCCGTTGCTGCCAGCGGCGCCGCCGCCGGTCACTCGTAAGAGATCATGACCGGCTGCGGCCTGTGCCGCATCGTCTGCCGCGGATTCAGCATCGGGTGGTCCTTCAGGAAGAAGTTCTTCCACCCGAAGAACACGCCGCGCGGAGCGGCCCGGACAATGGCGTTCCAGGTCTGCTGCTTGCTCGCCGGAGCGCCCTGGCCATCCATGTGGATCACGATCGCCAGGTCGCTGTTGTGCGTGTCGAGCTTGGACTCGCCCTGGATCATCGACAGCTGGAACTGGTGCAGGACGAGCACCTTTTGCGGCAGGTGATAGCGCCCGGTCAGCGCGGCCAGCCAGCTGATCACGCTGTTGACCTGGGTCACGCTCACGCTTCCGATTTGGTGCATCGGCAGTTGCCCCGGCTGGAGCTTCCACTCAGGATCGAGGGCCAGCCCGACGTCGGGCAGCTTGAGCAGCGGTTGGTACAGCTTCGCCTGGGCGAGCAGGTTCGCCCGGCCCGCCTGCAGGTCGAGGATTACGTACAGCCCGGCCTTGTTCGCGGCCCGTACCCACGGGCGCAGGCTGGCAACGCTGTTTTCATAGGAGTACAGGCCGTTACGGCCGGCGGTGCTCTCGGCTATCGTCGCGAGGATCTCGAACGCCGGCACGACCGGTACGCGGCTGAGCGGCCGGTACATCGCCGCGAGTTTCCTTATCCGCGCGATGCTTGCGCGCAGGCCCTGGTCGCCTAGTGCACCGAGCGCGGGCGTGCCAGGACTCCCGTAGAGGCAGACGAGGCGGTGCCCGGGGAAGACGATCTGCCCGCCGCCAGGTAGTTGCACACCGGTTTCCGCGACCGCGATCTTGGCCGCCAGCCCCTTGGCCGTACCGAAGGCCGCGCCGATCGCCAGAACCTGGCCCGGCCTGGACCTGGCGAGGGCCTTGATCGACACCGAGTCGGCCCGAGGGTCCGCGTCCCTGACGGGTATCACCTCAACCCCAGCCGACATGGCGGTTGCGATCGAGGCCACGGTGGCGGCGCTGCGCGGACCGGCGGGCACGAGCAGCGCGACGCGCCGCAGCGCCGCAGGGCGGGTCGTAGCCGGCAGCGCGGACAGGCTGGCGACGACGTCGGCTCGAATCAACTGGGCACGCACGACCCGGCTGGATACCCCAGCCGCGAGCACGTCACGGGGATGCAGCGACCTGATTTCTGCCACCGTCGCGCTGCTCAGCAGTAATTCGCGATGCGGGCCGACCGAGCTGAGCAGCATCGGCGCGGACTCCCGGCGGGCATCGATGGCGGCGGCCGCGAGCGCCGCCGGACTGCCGTCGCCGTCAGCGACCACGACCACCGGCGACGAAGTGAACAGACGGCGTGCTACAGCCGCGGCTGTGGCTGAGGGCGAGCCTGCGACAACCGCCACGGATGCGCCTGGCCCGTGCACCCTAGCCCCTGCAAGCGCGCGGGCCCGAGGTGGCGCACTGCTCCGGGCCGCGACGTATGACGCGCCTGCGACCGCGATGGCGGTGATCGCTGCCAGCAGCACAAGCGCTCGGCGCGGCAGCCGGGCCGGTGCCTGGCGGCGGCCTTTCTCCAGTACTTGCGCACTATGCACCACTTCAGCAGTCCATTCGTGACCGACGTGCGCCATTGCGGATCGCGATCTGCGGAGATGATACGCGAGCACGCCACGGCAGAATGGACGCCGCGCGATCAGGACTGGAATGCCTTATGAATCCTCTTTATCCACCCCAGCAGGGGCCAGAAGCCATTGCATCGATTCGCACGGCTGGCCTGCCGGACTGTGGGCCCCGGATCTGGTCGGTACACCCGCAGCCCGCGCAGGCGAAGGCGGGACCGCTGAACCGGCTAATCCACCGCACCGGCACAGCAACCGCGGCGTCAGCACAGCAACCGCGGCGTCAGCACAGCAACCGCGGCATCCCACAGCAGCGCGGACTCGGCACCGCAAGCGCGGACTCGGCACGGGAAGCGCGGCATCCCCACAGCAAGCGCGGTGTCAGCACAGCGACGGCGGTATCAGCACAGCAAGCGCGGCGTCAGCACAGCAACCGCGGCGTCAGCACAGCAACCGCTGACGATATACGGCATTCATGCCGTATATACCGGTCACGCTCTGTCGTTTCACCGACTCGGTCCCTTAAGACCAGGCCATATCGGTGCAAAGCCGGGACCGAACCGATGAAACGTGCCGTGCCGTCGGCCTACCTGGCTCCGGTATTCCGCTCTCGGCGTCGATATTGCCACCACGGGGCCCGTGGCGCCCAGCTGATCGACGTCGGAATAGCCGTTTAGTCACGATTGCCGAGGTCGCGAGCCCCGCGGTAGCCAGCGCAAGCCGTCTAGGCGGGCTCCGCCGACACGCATCGTGACTGCCGACCGCAACGAGTGGGCCGCCCAACCGGGCGCCTTGGCCGCGGTCGCCAATAATGGCAGTCACGAAGAGGAGGCGGAGATGGCCGCGGAACCGCGAATCGTGGAGCGCAGCGAGCAGCCGTACATCGCGATTAAGGCCTTCGTCACGATGCGGGAACTCGGCGAGGTACTCCCAGGCCTGCACCCGGAGACTTACGCCTGGCTGGGTTCGCAGCGTGCAGAGCCGTCAGGGCCGCCGTTCTTCAAGTACAACGTCATCGACATGGACCGGCAGCTTGAGATCGAGGTCGGTGTGCCGGTCGCGACCGCGATGACCGGAGATAGCCGGGTGCTCGCCGCAGTGCTGCCGGCTGGGCGGTACGCGACATTGCTGCATACCGGCCATCCGGCCGGCCTGGGCGACGCCACCCGGTCCCTGCTTGACTGGGCCGCGGAGCAGGGCCTGGCCTGGGATGTCGAGGAGACCAGCGAAGGCCAGCGGTGGGCAGCCCGGCTGGAGATCTACCAGGACGACTTGGCGCCGAACATGGACACCTGGGAGACCGAACTGGCGTTCAGGCTCGCCGACTAGTCGGGACCGAATCGACAAAAAGTGAAGTTAGGTTGACGCATAAAATCAGCAAATGGTGCATCACGGACATCGTCCTGGGCACCAGCCAGCGGCGGGCGGGCGGAGGCGGGCATGGTGACCTCGGGGCCGAACCACTGCCTGAGCCACGCGGCACCCCGCTCGCCGTGCCGGTTGTCGGTGCAGTCGGCCCGCCGGGCGGGCGGGGGCGGGCGGCGGGCATGAGTCGGCCCGCCGGGCCGGGGGCGGGCATGAGTCGGCCCGCCGGGCCGGGGGCGGGC
>JASHOL010000513.1 GCA_030041135.1 Streptosporangiaceae bacterium
GAGATCGCGGCCAGGCGCGAGGCGCTGGCTCCTGACCTGCAGCGTGCGCTGGACACCGAGCCGATCGTGCTGCCGGCCTGGGACCCGATGGGCGCCCTGGCCTAGTTGGAGAACATGAGCGCCTCGGCCTCCGCGGTCTTGGCTTCCGGGCTGGGCGGTTGCCGCAGCGTCTTCATGTAGGCGTCGCTCGGGTAGCCGGTCGCGGCGATGACGGCCTCGGCCCGGTCCAGGTCGTAGGGCGTCACCACGAGCCTCACCTCATCGGAGATGAGCGCCCACCGGGCTCCCGGCCCCGCGGCGTAGGGCAGGCCGACGCTGCCCGCCCCGGCAAACACCTTGCCCACGGCGTCGCGGCGATACTGCACGTGGGTGTGGCCGTGCACCACGACCGCCTCGCCGACCTCCGCGGTGGCCTCCCGGAGGCGCTCGTCTCCGGTCAGGGTCGTCAGCAGCTCGACGTCGCTGCGCGGGCTACCGTGGCACAGCCGCAGCCCGCCGGCTGGCGGGCGGGCGACCCTGAGGCCGCCGGGCCAGGAGCCGATCGTGGCCAGCCCGTCGTCACCGTGCGCAGCGACGAGCCACTCGTCGACCTCGCGCTCGAACGGGCGGACACCGCTGGAGAGCTCAAGCACCCAGCGCTCGCCGTTCCCGGCCAGGTGGAACACCGGCATCTTCAGGTCTGCGCACCGTTCGAGCACGCCGCGAGGGTCGGGCCCAGTCGTCGTGCAACCGAGGAAGGCCACGGCGTCGGCCTGGGCAAAGTCCTCTGATGCGAGGACGGCGTCCAGGGCGGCCGTATTGCCGTGGACGTCGGCGAGGCAGGCCAGCACCGCCCCGCCGTTGTCGATCAGGTCGACTCGTCTTGGCGCGCTGCGCCGGATCTCTTCGTCGTTTTCCACTGCTCTTCTTTCCTCCGTCCAGGGTTCGTCGGCTAGGTCGCCGGCGGTGCCGGTGTCGCCGGCGGTGCCGGTGTCTTGCCCGCGGGCTGTCGCACGCCGATCGCCAGCTGGCCCACGAAGGTAGCGGTGAGCCGCGGCGACCCCAGCGCATCCAGCCGATGACCTACCAGGGCGAGGAACTCGGCGGACACCTCGGGCCCGAGTGCCCGGGTACCCGACTGAGTGGCCAGCTGAGCCAGGTAGTCCGCGGCCGTGTAGGACCAGTGGAAGGGGTACCGGAAGCTGGCGACCTCGTCGAAGTAGGGGCGTGCCTCGTCGGGGAAATGCCAGGCGCTGATCTGTTCCGGGTGCGGCGGCGGCGACCCGGCGAACCCGACCGCACGGTAGTCCTCGTCCACGTCGGACCAGAACGGCTCCGCGTCGGCCGGCCGGGCCCACCGGCACCCGCCGACCACCATGGCGCCGCCGGGAGCCACGATCGCGGCCGGCTTGGCGTAGCGCCACTCGGGGTCGATCCAGTGCAGCGCGTTGAACACGGCCACCGCGCGTACCGGCGCGGCGTCGGTGTCCTGCCAGTTCTCGAACGACGTCGTGACCACGCTGACGCCGGGGAACCTGGCGGTCTTGACGCGGGCCAGGTCGGCCAGCGCCGAGCCGAGTTCCACCGCCGTTACCGCGAGCCCGCGCTCGGCCAGCGGGACCGTCGCCTGCCCGGTCCCGCAACCGATCTCGACCACCCGGTCGCCGGGCTCGAGCCCGGCCACCCGGATCAGGTCGTCGAACAAGACATCCGGGCAGACCGGCCGGGTCCGGTCGTAGGCCTGCGCGTCGGCGTCGAACCCGGCCCGCAGCCCCAGGCGCGAGCCGCCCTCGGGCACGGGCGAGTACCTCATCTGGTCCACGAGTTACCTTGTTAGCCAGCCAGCGCACTCAGCGCAACGGGATTTACGGGGATCCTCCGGCAGTCTGCCACCGAGGCGCGGGCTTCTGGCCGGGTGCCGGGAGCTAGGTCAGCAGGCCCCGTGCGTACCAGTCGTCGGCGTCGCGGACGCCGGGCAGGGTGAAGAAGTATCCACCGCCGAATGGCTGGACGTAGTCGACCAGGGGCTCGTTGATCAGCCGCTTCTGGACTGTCTCGAACTGCCGGCGTACGTCCTGCTGATAGGCAATGAAGATGTGCCCCGCCTGCAGGTTTCCGTTCTCGTCGACGCCAAGGTCGTAGTTGTACGATCGCCGCACGAGCCGCTGGTCGGCGGTTGCCCTGGTGCGCGGGTTGGCCAGCCGGATGTGGGCGTCCAGCGGGATGATGTATCCGTGGGGGTCGGCGGCGTAGTTCGGGATGTCGAACTCGCTGTTGCCGTCCAGCGGCGCCCCGCTGTCGCGCCGGCGCCCGAACATGTTCTGCTGCTCGTTGATCGACACCCGGTCCCAGAATTCCACGAGCATGCGGATCAGGCGAACGACCTGATAGGAGCCGCCGTGCGCCCAGCCGGGCTCGGCCGGATCGTCGACCCAGACCAGGCTGCTCGCTAGGTTTCCTGTCGGGTTGGCGGTGCCGTCCTTGAACCCCAGCAGGTTGCGCGCGGTTCCCGACGGGCGTGGCGGCGAGGCGTAGCCCTCGATCTTCCACCGCAACTGCATGCCGCTGAACGTGTTCTTGGCGATGTCGCGAATGGCATGGTGGATCGTGTCGGGGTGGTTGGCGCATAGCTGCAGCAGCAGGTCACCATGGAGCCACTCGGGCTCGAGGAAGTCGTTGGGGAACGTCCCCATCGGGGTTAGGTACAGCGGTTTGCGGCTGGCCAGGCCGTAGCGGTCGTCGAAGAGGCTCGATCCCACCGACAGGGTGACCGTCAGCCCGTCCGCCGGGACGACCGGCCCCAGGACGTCGCTATCGGATGGCGGCTGCCCGACTCCGAGGTCGGGCGGCGTGCCGCCGGTAGTGAGGAACCAGGCCCGGTCGGTGAGCTCGTACATGAGCAGCACCAGGTCGGCCACCTTCGTGACGGTGCAGTCGAAGGCAGCGACGCACGCGTAGGGCTGCTTGCCCGCCGGTCCCGGCGAGAGCACCCCGGCCTGATGCGGGCCGTGAAACGGGTATGCCGCCAGCGTGAGCGGGCCGCCTGTCGCCGCTTCGGCGTCCACGCGCGCACCCTCGACCAGCACGCCGGCGCCGAGCGCGGTGCCCGCGACGCCCGATGCCGTGCCCTTGAGGAAGCTGCGTCGGCTGACTGTCATGGAGTGTCGCTCCTAAGGCGAGGTGGCGGCAGGGCTTCAGTGGGCCGGGGGAACTTCGAGGAGGTCAGGAACGGCGTCGAGGGTCTGCAACAGCGCGTCGATCGCGGAGTCCACTTGTTCGCGGGCCGGCTGGGAGGCCGTCCCGAGCGAATCCCACTGGCCGCCGACCCTGGTCGCGAGCAGCGCCTGCTGCAGGATGTCCAGCTGGCTGTCGGCGATGGCGGTCAGGCCGGGCTGGCGGGTGTTGAGCAGCGGGGCGAGGTAGCCGAGTACCGCCTCGGTGACTTGCGTGTCGGCGTACGTCATGGCGAAGGCGGCATTGCCGCCCTCGTCGTCAATGCCGGACAGGTGATCGCGTAGCGCGTCCTCGAGGATCTCGTGCGCGCGGATCGGCAGGTTCGCGGGGTCGCCGGCCAGGGCGGCGGAGCCGAGGTTCCGCTGCACCGTCGCGACGTCGCGGGCGAGCGTGGCCGTTATGGACAGCAGTGCGGCCGTGCTCTGGCCGTGCCACAGGCCGTACTCCAGCCGATGCAATCCGGTGAAGTTCTCGTCGCTGACGCCACCGGGAAGACCGTCGGGCAGCCCGTCGACGGCCAGGCCGAGCGGCCCGAAGCTGTCGTAGGACGCGCCGACCCGCTCCCAGTCCAGCTGCGCCGTCAGCCAGTCCTCCCTGGCCGCGGCCAGGTTGTTCTCGCGCAGGTCGGCGCTGATCAGCGTAACCGCGTGCGCGAGGTCGGCGAGCTGTCGTCCCGCGTACGCCTGATACTGCTTGTTCGGGCCGGCCAGTTCGCCGGCGGTTACCGGCTTGACCGCAAGCATGTGGTTAGCGAGCGGGTTGGCGGTAGCCGCGCCGGCGGTGCCGGTCACCTGGATCGGCTGTGATGCCGTTCCCTGCTGGCTGCCCATGAAGCACTTGAACACGTAGATCCCGCTGCTGAGCGTGGCGGTAAGCTGCGCGCTTGTCCCCGGGCCGATCGTCTCGATCTCGGCCTCGATGTCGCCTGAGGCGTCATCGAGGTTGATCTCGCCTGGCATGCCTGACTGGTTGTAGACCGTGAACGTGTGGGTCCCGGCGGTGTCGGAAGTCCATCCGGGCGCGCACTCGGTGCGGGTCACGGTGACCGTAGTTGGCGTAGAGCCGGCCGCCGGGAGCACCGCGATCGCTGCGGCGGCAGCGAGGGCCGGAACCACGACGAGCGTTCCGGCCAGCGCCCATGGCCGGCGGTCGGCCAGCCGCTCCCACCGGCCCGCGGCCGGAGGGGCGGCGTGGAGTGTCGCGGACGCGCCGGCGGCCTTCGCGAACGCCGGGATGATCACCACGAGGTAAGCCATCCAGGCAACGGCCTGAACGACGGTCATCCTCGGCGGCAGGCCGGTGACGCCAGTAATCAGCGATACCCACCAGGTCGCCGCGTGAGCGGGCGCGGTGAGGTCGAACGCTACCCAGCGCTGTCCCGACAGCAGGGCCGCCTGCTGGAGGCGGCCAAGCCCGTAGGCGAGCACTCCCGCCGCGATCACGATCAGGGCGGGAGCGGTCCGGTTGAACCACGCCGTGGCGCTGAGCCTGAACGCCCGGCGGTAGGCCACCCAGCAGAGCGCCGCCGCGGCCGCGAGCCCGGCGCCGCCGCCCGTTAGCGGCCCGGCCGCCTGGCCTGACCCGCGGGCGGCCGTCCACAGGAACACGGTGGTCTCGATGCCCGCGTGGCCGACCGCGAGGAACGCGATCATCGTCAGCGCCCCCGCGCTGGTCGCGGCCGCGCGAGCCAGGTCGCCGCGCGGCTGGGCCTGCTGGTCCGCCATTGTCCGGCGCATCCACAAGATCATCACGGTGACCAGGCCGACCGCGAGCACGCTGGCCAGCCCGGCGACTGCCGCCTGAGCTTTGCCGGACAGCAGGTCGCCAGAAGACGCGAGGACAGCGGCGAAGCTGGCCGACAGCGTCACCGCGGCCAGTGCGCCGAGCCAGATGGGCGCGGCCGTTCTGCTCCGGGCCTGGCCGTCGGCGCGCGAGCGGCCGTGGCGGCCGGCCGGCGCTGCCCGGCGTACCGCAGCCAGCAGCATGCCGACTACCAGGCCAGCCTCAAGACCCTCTCGCAGCCCAATCAGGAGATTAGGGAAGATATACGGCCATACCATATTAAGAATGTAGCTTATCCCATTCGACCGTACCTCACTGTCAGTGTGGTGCTCGTCACAGGCGCCGGCTCAGGGGCCCGGCCAGCTGCGAAGACCGAACTCAGGGTTCTCTGGTGGCAGTCGGGGCCGGGCCAGCCGCAGGTGGGGCCGGGCCAGCCACAGGTTGAGCATCGGCATCAGGCTCTGCCCGCCGGCCAGCACCCTGCGTCCTCGCCGTGGTCGCTCAGCAGCCGCACCGCGCCGGCGTGGCTGCCGGCTGCCACGTACTCGAATAATGCCGCGACCACGTCTGGTGTCTAGCTCGGCCGGGTCCGGAGCCTGGCGACAGCGGCGTCCAGCACGGCCTGGTTGCTGGTGATCACCGGCACGCCGAGCCGGCCGGAGATCGCGCTCCTCGCGGCCATCGCGCCGAAGTTGGTGCAGGAGGCGAACGCCAGGTCGATGTCGCCGCGGCCGGCGAGATCGCCGAGAGCGCGGACGGCGAGCGCCACGATCTCCTCCTCGCTGACCTCCGCGATCTGGAAGTTCGCGGTGATGCCGAGGCCGGCGATCGCGGCGACCCGCGTCCCGTCCGCTTCGAGGCTGGCCCGGATCTTCTCGTTCAGCTCGTCGACGTAGGGCGTGACCACTCCGACCGAGGTCGCGTGTGCCGCCGCTACGGCGGCCCGCACCGAGGCGATCGTGGAGACGGTCGGGGCGCCCGTGAGTTCACTGATCTGCTCGCACAACTGCGCGTCGTAGTCGTTGCCGCGCAGTGCCCCGGCACTGGTGCAGCCGAAGACCACGACGTCGGGTCGCGCGGTGCCGAGGTCCCGGGCCGCGGGCAGGGCGAACTCGTCCAGCATCCGGTTCTCGCCCGCAGCGGTGGTGTCTTCCATGAACATCCGCGCCGTGTGCAGGGCCGTGCCAGGCGGCAGGTCGCGGGCGAAGTCCACCTCCATCATCGTGTTGGATGACGGGATCATCAGCCCGACCCTGGCTGGCCGGGTGGCGCCGGCGCTCATCCGGCCGCCTGCCGCGCGCCCCGACTCCGCGCGGGCTGAAGAGCACGCAGGTCCACGTGATGATTATCACCCGCTGACCGCCGGCTTCTTCCAGTACCTGATCCGACCGCGACCGACGTACCCGACATCGACGCGGTTGTCCTGGAGTCGCGCCTCCAAGCGAAGTCCCGGTTGATCAGCCTCAGGCGTCAGGGGCCGGTACCCGGCCGACGGCGAGTCGGCGGCCGGCCGCGTCGTAGGCGACCCAGCGGACTGCCGGGTCTCGCGTCAAGCCGGCGAAGGCGAAGAAGCTCGTGCCGTCTACCGTGACCGTGTCAACCTTCGTAGTCTGACCGCGGGCGGTGGTCAGGCGCAGGTACG
>JASHOL010000514.1 GCA_030041135.1 Streptosporangiaceae bacterium
CCGGCGGCGCCGCCGGCCAGCCGGGCCCGGCCGGGCGGCACTGGCCGCGCCCGTGCTCGCGGTCATGATGTTCGGCGCAGGGCTCGCCATCGCCGGCTGTGACGGCGGGGCTATCGGGCAGAACACGCCGCTAAGCAGCGGCCAGAACTTCGTCAGCGGCAGCTACGCGAGCACCGTGTTCAGCGTCGGCAGCCGGCCG
Organism: Streptosporangiaceae bacterium; assembly: GCA_030041135.1. Lineage (GTDB taxonomy): Bacteria > Actinomycetota > Actinomycetes > Streptosporangiales > Streptosporangiaceae > JAJYUU01. The sequence continues at coordinate 200 of JASHOL010000514.1, forward strand.
CTGGCGCCGAAAGTCTCCGGCACATCGCTCACCGGCAAGCCGCTGAGCCTGGCGTCCTACCGGGGGGACGTGATCGTGCTCAACTTCTGGGGATCGTGGTGCGCGCCGTGCCGGGCCGAGGCGCCCGCCCTTGGTGCGCTCGCACGGCGGATGGCCGACCGCGGCGTCCGCTTCGTGGGCGTCGACATCCGCGACGATCCCGACGCGGCGCTGGCGTTCATGCAGGACTTCAACATCGGGTACCCGAGCTTCAACGATCCGAATGACCAGATCGCGCTTGAGTTCCAGGGAGCAGCCACGCCCGCTGCCATCCCGTCGACTATCGTCATCGACCGTAGCGGCCGCATCGCCGCGCGGATCATCGGCGGAGTCACTTACGACGGCCTGAAGGACCTGCTCACCAACCTGGCTGCGGAGCACACATGACCACGGCCGAAGACAACGCGCTGACCACGCTGCCTCCGGAACCCGATCCCGATCCCGATCTCAGCGACAATCTCAGCGACAAGAGCGATCTCAGCGAGACAAGCGACACGGCCAGGCCGGGTTCGGCATCGGCGGGCCCTCGACTCGGCGTGCTCGGCTGGCTGCGCTGGACGTGGCGCCAGCTCACCTCGATGCGGACGGCGCTAATCCTGCTGTTCCTGCTCGCCCTCGCCAGCGTTCCAGGATCGGTGCTGCCACAGGAGGGCACCGACCCGGCGGCGGTGAGCCAGTATTACACCGCCCACCCCGGCCTCGCCCCGCTCCTGAACGACCTGTCGTTGTTCAACGTGTTCTCGGCGCCGTGGTTCGCGGCCATTTACTTGCTGCTGTTCGCCTCCCTGGCGGGCTGCGTGCTGCCCCGGACGGTCAGGCTCGTCGGGCAGGCGCGCCAGCGTCCGCCGCGGGCGCCCCGCAACCTGGAAAGGCTGCCGTTCAGCGCGAGCTACGTCACCCAGCAGCAGCCCGAGCAAGCCATGGAGGCCGCCTCGAACCTCCTGGGTCGGCGGCGCTACCGGCTGCAGGCCGGCGACGGGTGGCTGTCCGCGGAGAAGGGTTACCTGCGCGAGGTCGGCAACCTGATCTTCCATATCGCGTTGCTGGCGCTGCTGTTCTCGGTCGGAATCGGCGGCATCTGGGGGTACAAGGCCAACCGGCTGCTGATCGTCGGCCAGGGGTTCGCGAACACGCCAACCGACCTTGACGTGTTCCACCCAGGCCGGCTCGTCGGACCGTCCGACCTGCAGCCGTTCTCGATCAACCTGCTCGGCTTCCAGGCCAGGTACGTGACGTCGGGCCCGCAGATGGACCAGCCGATCTCCTACGCGGCCCCGCTCACCTACCGCTCGGCACCGGGGGCGCCGCTGCGGCACTACACGCTGCAGGTCAATCACCCGCTGGTCGTGGACAGCGTCAGCGTGTACCTCATCGGGCACGGCTACGCCCCCGAGTTCAAGATCACTGACGGAACGGGCCAGGTCCAGTTCGACGGCGCGGTGCCGTTCATCCCCGTGGACAACCTGAGCCTGACCTCCGAGGGCGTCATCAAGGTCCCTGACGCCAAGCCAACTCAGCTCGGCTTCGCGGGCATCTTCCTGCCGACCGCGGTGGACGTGGGCGGCCAGCTGCAGTCAGCTTTCCCCGAGGCCCTGTTTCCGCGGGTCAGCCTCGTCTCCTACGCCGGCAATCTCGGCATGGACAGCCCGGTGGCGCAGTCGGTGTACCAGCTGGACACCAAGGGCCTGCATCAGCTGCCGATCGCGCCCCGCCCGCTCGCGCCAGGCCAGTCGATCAAGCTGCCGGATGGCGACGGGACGCTGACGTTCACCGGGTACACCCAGTGGATCAGCCTGGCTATCACCTATGACCCCGGTCAGGTTCCTGCCCTCGTCTCGGGCATCCTGGCGCTGCTCGGCCTGATCCTGTCATTCCTGATCCGCCGGCGCCGCGTTTTCGTCCGGGTGCAGCCGCGTGCCGACGGTGGCGCTGCGGTGATGGTCGGCGGCCTCGCACGCTCGGACGCCGCTGGCGGGTTCGAGGCCGAGTTCACCGACCTGGCCAGGCAATTCCTCGACGTGCACGACGGCACTGCACTGCACGACGGCACTGCACTGCCCGACGGCGCTGCGATGCCTGACGGCGCTGCGCTGGCCGACACCGCTGCCGCCGGCACCGGACGAGATGACGAGGCGGCCGACGACACCAGTGGCGACGGCCCCGTTCCCCAAATGTCTGCGGTTACCAGAGCGGCGCGCGCTGCCGGGCACGACCGGGCGCCGGCTGGCCGTGAGGAGAGTGAGGCATAGATGCCTGTCAACACCGGGCTGGCCGATACCAGCAACGCGCTCCTGTTCAGCACCGTGATCCTGTACGCGCTGGCGATGTTCGCCTATGCCTGCGACTTCGCCTTCGCCCGGCAGCGGGTCGTGGCCGAGGCGCCGGCGCTGGTGGCCGTCGGCGCGGGCGGCCCTCCGGTCCAGGTGCCGATCACGGTCCCGGCGGACGCGGACCCGCCCGCCACGACGAGCCGGTGGCCGGCCGGCCCGTGGCTGCGGACGGCGTTCGGGCTGACGTGCATCGGCCTGCTTTGTCATGTGCTCGCGATCCTCGCCAGGGGCCTGGCCGAGCACCGGGTCCCGTGGGGGAACATGTACGAGTTCCTCGCGGCGATCACGTGCATGGCGGTGCTGGTTCTCGTCGCCGCCTCGGTCAGGTACCGGGCTTACTACATGGGCCTGTTCGTGCTGCTTCCGGTGGTGCTCACCCTCGGCATCGACCTGACCTTGATCTATACCCCGGCCGGGTCGCTGGTCCCGGCCTTGCAGTCCTACTGGATTGCGATCCACGTGACCGCGATGATCGTCGCCTGCGGCCTGTTCATCTTCGGCGCCGTCGTCACGACCATGTACCTGCTCGCCGACCGCAGCCAGCGGCGCGTCGCTGCGGGCATGCCCTCGTGGAGCGCCGGGATCCTTGAGCACCTGCCCAGGCCGGCGATCCTGGACCGGCTGTCCTACCGGAGCGTCCTGTTCGGCTTCCCGGTCTGGACATTCGGAGTGATGGCCGGCGCCATCTGGGCCGACCACGCCTGGGGCCGGTACTGGGGCTGGGACCCGAAGGAGACGTGGTCGTTCATCACGTGGGTCGTCTACGCCATGTTCCTGCACGCCAGGGCCACGGCCGGGTGGCGCGGCCGCCGGGCCGCGTGGATTCACCTGCTGGGATTCGGGTGCCTGATGTTCAACCTGATCGGAGTGAACCTCTGGATCACCGGCCTGCATTCCTACGCCGGGATGCCATAGCGACCGTGACCCGGACCTGCGGCGCCTAAGAGCGGAACGGGCTGCGCATCCGGCCGGCCGGGTCCGCGGGCGCGACCACTGCCGCCGAAACCGGCCGATTCCCTCAGGAACCGTCGGCTCGTAGACTCCGGAGAGTCCCTACCCGGCTGGAGCGGCGATGCACTCGTACCTCAAGGACCTGGCGTTTGCCTGCATTGCCCTGGGCGCGGTGTTCTGCATTCCCGCGCTGCTGATGCCCGCCCGCGGACGTGACCGCCAGCAACAGCGGCGGCACGGCCGGGGCCGAGCCCCCGCCCGGCCCAGGGGCGAGGGCTGGCCCGACCTGAGGACGTGCCTGACGGTCATGGCCATCGGCGCGTCGCTGCTGGCCGACGAGTGGACAGATGACCGCGTCAGGTTGCTGCTGGCCATCCCGGTCTTCGCGGTCCTCATCTGGAACGTGGTCTCGTGGCTCGCGTTCAGAGCCAGGCGCAGGTCGGATGGTCAGCGGCCGGGCGAGACCCGGCACGAAGCCACTCAATATCCCGCTGATCCGCGGTACCAGGCTGATCCGCGGTACCAGGCTGATCCGCGGTCGCGTGCCGATCCGCGCCCCCAGGCCGATCCGCGGTACCAGCACGAGCCGGATTCTCGCGGCGACTCTGGCCATCCACGTGACCCTCGCCACACACGGGAGCGGACATCTCCCGTAGACCCGCGCCACCCGGACGGCCGCGGACCTCAGGTGGAACAACGCGACCGCCGCGGGCAGGCGAACTCCGCCCGGCCCTATCCATAGCAGCAGCCGGAGCGCGGTCACTGGCGCGGCGGGTGCTACCTGACCCGCCGAGCGCCTGCGGCACCGCACTGATCAGCCGCGGAACAGCATCAGAGCACCACCTGCTGCCGCTCTAACGGCAGCAGGTTTACCCGCGATGCTGTTCAATGCGGTGCAATATGGCAGCAGATTGGCCAACGCTGTCGTTGAATTCGCGGTCCGATGGACCCCTAGCTGTCCTCGTCCGTCTCCCGGATCCGGCGGTTCAACTCCTCGAGGAAGTCCTCGTCGTCATCCGGGCCGACGGGTGCCATCGTCCCGGTGTTGCCGGGCCAGGTCCCCGGCTCGCCGTAGCCTCCCGCGGCCTGCGTGGCCGGGTGCCGCAGTACCGCCTGGGCATGGCCGAACCGGTCGTGACGGCTGGAGTGGTGCACCAAGCCGAGTCGCTGTGGCCGACCGACGATCAGCCACGCTGCGGCCCCGAAGACCCAGAACGCTCCGGCCACCATGAGCCACATGCCCTTGCCGAGCGTCGTGAACTCTGAGTCAGGAGTCATCGCGATGTCGAGCATGCACGGAAGCACAAATCCGACACTAAATAGGATAATAAGTGCACAAGCCAGCCACATGCTCGCAGCCTAGCCTGTTGCACCAGGTGCTCGTTTACGAATTGCCTCATCTGTCCGAGTCACGTTGCTCACACTTTTGAGTTACGTTCAGTGACATCGGCGGCCCGGTCCGCCGACCGGGCATACCCTGGCACCAGCGGGCTGCGAGCAGGCTGCCCGGCCGGTCTACGCGGGAGCTTGAGAGCTATGCGGCTTGGGTTATTGCGCCGCCTGCGGCTACTTGTCTCTCGCGCTGTCACCAGACTCGCGACCGGCCTGCACGTCGGCGGTCCCGCGGCCAAGGCGCCAACCGGGACCGCCGCTAGATATAAGGGCGCCGGGGCGCGAGGCACCCACCGTCGCACCCGCGCCAGGCCGGGCTCGCCCGAGCCCCGCGGCCAGAGACCGGCCACCACGCCCGCCGCAGTCGCCTCGGGGGTAGCATCGCCGCTGAGTGCCTCCGCGCCGAGCACGGCAGCTGATGGAGGTGGTCCGCCTCCGAGGCCGGCCTCCTGGTCCTCAGGTCCGGGTCGCGGCCAGGTGGGAGCGGGCCGCCCGCCAGCCGTCGCGGTCGGCCGAGCACGGGCAGCCGTAAGGCCGCGGCCCGCGGCCAGAAACCCGACGCCTCAGGCGCAGCGACGCGCCGCAGCCAGGCCAGGCGAAACGGCCGCGGTCCACGCACGGCCGTGGTTCGAGACCCGGCATTCCGCGCACCTGTCCGCGGGCCGGCGTCACTGCGGGTCCCTGGAGAAGATCCTGTGCCGCGACTGGGCGAAGGATGCACCCCCGCCGATCGCGACGGTCGCGGCCATCGACCGCCTCGCCGATCTGCCCCAGCTGATCAAGGAGAAGCTAGTCGTCGGCCTGGATGCCATCTACGTCGGATCCGGCGGCGTTCCCGACCTAGACGACATGGGCGAGCTGAGGGGCGTGGCACTGCCGTCCGGCCGCGCGACCTGGGATGCGTGCGCCGGGGCTTACGGAGATCGGAAGATCATCGTCGGTTCGCGGCCGTCGCCGACACCAGACGTCATGTGCCATGAGATCGGTCACGCTCTGGACGACATCGATGGATCGGACGGCTGCTGGCAGTCCGACTCGGACGACTTCTGCCGGCTCTACGAACGCTGCCTGCCACGGATGGCCGCCGAGTTCCACCGGCAGCCTGGCGCGCTGGGCAAGCGGGAGTTCTTCGCCGACTGCTTCGCCGCGATCGCATCGGGCCAGCGGCCAGCCCTGGTCGAGATGCTGGGTGGCGATACTAGGGCTGCCCTGGACGTGATGCTTTACTTCAATGTGCGGTACGGCATCTGAAGAGGTTCATGCTGCGATGTTCGTGATCCGGTTAGTCAACGGGAACTTGCTGGTGCCCGACTCCGCTATGAGCGGTGATGGGAGGGTACTTGGCGATGCCTACGTGGAGATCGGCCCGGACGACGACGCGTACGAGCGGCTCGCGGCAGAAGCGGTGACCCAGGAGGAGTACGAGGAGCGACGGCGCGGGTGGCGAGAGGGCGATGAGCAGCTGCGGCGGGACTTCCTCGACTACCTGGCGCGCCATGGCGCCGATGGTGGCTGGCGCGAGTAGCGCTCGGCAGTCCGCGGGCCGGGCCAGGTCTTGCTCGAGATCTGCCGTTTTGCCTCCCCGTGCGTGTCGTGGTGAGATCGGCTCGTGATGACGGCCGACCCTGTCCCCCTGCTGATCCTGGCCGGAGTCAGCCGTAACTACGGTGAGTTGCAGGCGCTGAAGCCCGTCGACGTCGCCGTGCCGGCGGGTCGGTGCGTCGCGCTGCTCGGCGTCAACGGTTCTGGAAAGTCCACGCTGTTGCGCATTGCGGCCGGCCGGGATGCGCCCACCGCCGGGCAGGTGCGCTATGGCGGCGTCCCCTTGCACGAGGACGACATGGTGGCACGCACCGAGATCGCCGTCGCCGCGGAGGTGTCGAGCACGTACCCTGACCTGACCGTCCGCGAGCATCTCATGCTGGTCGCGGTGGCGCACGGGGGCGGCCAGCGGGCGCCTTCTCTGGTGGACGGCGCCCTCGCGGAGTGCCGCCTGGCCGACCACGGCGACGCTCTGCCCGGCTCGTTGTCGAGCGGGCAGCGGCAGGCTCTCCAGCTCGCGGCCGTCCTCGTGCGGCCCAAGCGCCTGATGATCCTCGATGAGCCTGAGCAACGGCTAGACCCTGGCGCGCGGCAGTGGCTCGCCGAGCTGCTGGTGGCGCAGAAAACGGCAGGCACTGCGCTGCTGCTAGCGACTCACCACCTTGAGTTGGCCGAGGCTGTCGCCGATGAGGTCATCGTGCTCGACGACGGCCAGGTCATCGCCCGCGGCGCTCCCCAGGAGGCGCTGAGCACGTGATGGCCACGCAGTACGCGGTCGCGGTGCCGGACACTACCGACGAGACGCTGGGGCTGTTGCGCTCCTTGCGCCGAGGCAGGGCCCGCGCCCAGGCGGCCAACGTGGCCTTCTGGCTCTATGTGCTCGGATTGGTCGTCCTCGTCTATGCCGGCTGGCTGGTGGAGGCGATCGTTCGTGCGTTCAGGCACAGGCCGCCACCCGGAACCATGACGCCCGACTGGCTGCGCGCGGCCCCGGCGGGCCTGTGCGCGCTCGCGCTGCTCGTCCTGGTGTCCGTGCTGTGGGACGCGCGCTGGCGCGGGCCGGTCATGGTCGCGCAGCCGACGGCCGACTGGCTGCTTGACACGCCGGTCCGCCGGAGTCGGCTGCTGCGCCCGCGCTTCCGGTTCGCGGCGCTGACGTCCGCGCTGGCTGGCGCCGTAGCCGGGCTAGTTCCTGCCGTCCTGCTGTTGGAGGCCGGGCTCGGCGGCAGCGGCACCGGTCCGTCGGTGAGGCTCGCGGGCGTGGCAATGCTGAGCACCGGGCTGCTGGCCGCCCTCGGCACCGGGGCTGCGGCCTGGACGGAAGCTCAGCCGAGCGCTCGCGGGCCGCGGGCGACGACAACCGCCATCGCGACGGCCATGGTGGCGGCCGCCGGGCTCGCCGCACTCACCGCTGCGATCCGCCTGCCGGCGGCCGTCGGAACCGTGCTGCTGTGGTCGGGCCCATGGGGGTGGGCCGCTCAGGGCCCTGTGGCGCTGGCAGGTGGCAGTGCCCCGCTGTGGCCGCTCGCGACCGGCCTGCTGGCTGCCGCGGCAGTCGGCCTGGTTGTGACCGGTGACCGCATGGCCGCTGACGTCCCGGCCGCGGCACTGCGAACGAGGGCACGCACCGTCGGCCATATGTCCGCGGCCGTGCTGAACCTGGACGCGCGCCGCGTGACCACCGCCTACCGCGGCGCGGTCGGCACATACGGGCGGGTCAGGTTCGGGATCCGGGTGCCGCTGCGGCGCTGGCTGGTGCTGCCGTGGCGTGACCTCACCGCGCTGGCGCGCGCGCCTTCCAGACTCGTGTGGTCGACGCTGTTCTCCTTTGCCGCGGTCGGCATGGGCGCGCTGGCCGTGCGGTCGCCGCATGCCGCGCTGCTGTCACTGGCCGCGGCCCTCACTTTCGGCTACTTCGCGGCGGCGGGGCTGTGCGAAGGCGCACGTCTTGACGGCGACGACCCCAATCGGTCCTGGCACCTGCCGTTCCGCTACGAGACGCTCGTGTGGTGGCATGCGATAGTGCCGAGCCTGGCGCTCGCCGTCCTCGCCGGCGGCCCGGCGGCAGCGCTCGCGGTGGTGACCGGCCACCTCCGGCTGCTGGCGCTCGTGGCGGTGACGATTCCGGTGCTGGTCGGCGGCGCGCTCGTCAACTCGTTCCGCGGGGAACTCGAGGGCCGCATGTTCGAGGGCTTCGAAACACCGCTCGGCAACTCATCCGGCATAACGATCTCGCTCTGGTACGTGATCGGGCCGCTGCTCTCGATCGGGCCGATGATCATCCTGCTGTACCGGTCCATCTCCTCAGAGCAGGCCAAAACCATCGCGTGGACGGTCGTGCTCTCGATCGCGCTTGCAGCCTGGCTCGGGGTTATGGCTCGCGGGCGGGCCAGGCGCCTGCGGTCAACGTAGACGGAGCGGCAGAGCGCTGACTACGCCGAGACCGTAGGGTCAGCCGTCGTCTGGTGGCCCTCGAGGAGTTCGCGAACCTCTGCCTCACGGAACCTGCGGTGGCCGCCAGGAGTCCGGATGCTGCTGATCCGGCCCGAGGCCGCCCACCTGGTGACGGTCTTGGGATCAACGCGGAAGAGCGTGGCCACTTCCCCCGGAGTGAGCAGGCGCTCACTAGTGCCGTCCATCGTGCATGTCCCCCTTGGTGGACTCCTGACCTCTGTCGCAAGTGTCGCAGATGTTCGCTAACTTGGCTAACCTAACGACAAAGAACGCTTTTGTCCTAAGAGTCCGAACACATGCGTTCGCTGCGCAAAATTTGGGTTAAAAGTTGGGCTACCCAGCTAAACAATCCTGAAATACCGCGCTGTGACAGAACGATGTGTTGCCTTGGCGTGGCAACCAGTGATCGTTGGCAGGCAAAAATCTGCAGGCGTCCAGCCCGGCCCCGCGGCCACCCCGGTACCGCGGACGCAATATGCTCGGTTCCGTCATGCGCGCGACGATGTCCTACACGATCTTGAGGCTGCTGCTCTTCTTCGCGGTCCTCATCGTGCTCTACTTTCTCGGCATCGGCGGTATCGCGCTGGTCGCCCTCGCGGCGGTGATCAGCGCCCTGGTCAGCTTCGTCCTCCTGTCGCGCCTGCGCGACAAGATGTCGGCCTCGCTGTTTACCAAGGTGACCCGGTTCCGCGAGCGGCTTGACGAAGGCACGAGGTCCGAGGACATCGACTAGGCGGTTACTGCGGCTCGGCCGCGAGCCACCCGCCGGCTTCAAGGAGCCGCAGAACCGCGGCAACTGCCTCGCCTCGGGTCGCCGCCGATGTGTCGATGACAAGCTCGGCATCGGCGGGTTCCTCGTACGGGTCGGAGACGCCGGTGAAATGGCTGATGATCCCGGCCCTGGCCTTGGCGTACAAGCCCTTGCGGTCGCGCGCCTCGCAGACCTCGACCGGCGTCGCGACATGAATCAGGAAGAAGTCGCCCACCTCGCTTACCATCTTGCGCACTTGCGTCCTGGCCGCGGCGAACGGCGCGATCGGCGCGCAGATCGCGATGCCGCCGTGGCGTGCGACCTCAGCTGCCACGTATCCGATCCTGGCGATGTTCAGGTCGCGGTCGGTGCGGGAGAACGTCAGCCCGGACGACAGCAGCTGGCGGACCAGGTCGCCGTCGAGCAGCGACACCTGCCGGTCACTGCGCTCAGACAGGACGTCAGACAGGTCCCTGGCGATGGTGGACTTCCCCGATCCGGACAGGCCGGTGAGGAACAGCACCAGCCCGCGCTCGGACCGCGGCCTCCTGACCCGCCTGAGCTCGCGGGCGACCGGCGCCGGAGTGAACCAGGCCGGGATGTCGCTGCCCGCATCAAGCAGGTCGCCGAGTTGGTCGTCAGACAGGTCTTCCATCTCGATGCCCGCCTCGATGAGCGCGAGCGGCCGCCAGACCTCGGCGCGAGGGTCGTACGCCCAGTCCCCTGACTGCAGTACCGGGATCGATGCGGCCGCGGTCATCGCCTGATCGTCGGCGGGCAGGGCCGCGTCAGACATCAGGTGGGTTGCGCCGTAGGAAGCCGCGACGCGGGCGCAGGCCGCCAGCTCGCGGGCCCGGCCGCCCGGATCGGCGGCGGCATCGGGGCGCGGCGCGAGCGGCACAGGAACTACCAGCGACCCGGGCGGAAGGCCAGCGGTGGCGGCCAGCACGGTCCTGATGAGGGCCTGCGGGCTGTGCACGACCTCGATCGGGCCGCCGACCAGAGGCAGCACGAGCACCTGCGCACGCAACTGACCGGACAAGTGCCTGAGCTGCCCGATCTGGCGGCTGTTGAGCGGCGACCTGGTGGCATAGGCCAGCACGGGGCCGCCGCCCAGCTTGGCCCTCGTCTGCGCCGGAGTCAGCATGAGCCGCCGGAACGGTCCGTGCTCGATCTCGCGATTGGCGGTGACCCGGCCAGCCAGCCGGACCAGGTCGGGCCCGGCCGTCCCGTCCACCGAGGGAGCGCTCAGCGGCGTGCGCTCGGTGATCTGCAGCACCGCGACCGGAGTGCCCTCGGGATCGGCCAGCGGCAGCTGGTTGGGGCCGTCGGCGCCGTAGTAAGGCGGCGCCATGTCGGCCGGCACGTCCAGGGCCACCACGATCGGGAACGGGGTGCCGTCGGAGAGCTGCCACGCCGTACGGACCGCCGCCACATCGGCGTCGGTCATGAAGCCATCAAGCGGGGCGATCGCGCCGGAGAGCAGGAGTTCCAGGTCAGCGAGCTGACCCGGCATCAGAGTGTAAGGGGGCGGGTCGGCGATCTCTGCCATCGGCGCAGCCTCAGTTCCAGCAGTCACGTTCCCCTCCATGCGGCCTTACGCCACGCACGGGCGCCGGTCCCTGCACAACTGCCGGATCTACACCGCATCCCGAGGCTACCGGAATACGTGCCTCTGGCTCGCTATTGCAGCACCCTAGCCGACCTGTCCTCAGGCCTGCGGACAACGTAACGCAGCTCATCGTGATCGCAGCGCAGCCGCCCCCGTGACACCCGGCTTACCAGCCTGGCGGCGAGCCGGGCGCGCCCATGGCGAGCTCGGCCGGGCGAGCTGGCCCGGTCGCGGTGCGCCACGGTCAGCCCGTGCCGGCTCAAAAACGCCTCGATGCCTCCCCCCGTAGCCACCGGCTCGTAGATGGCCGGATGCGGGCCTGGCTGGCCTGGCCTGCTGGCCCGCCAGGCCAGGCCGCGAAGCACCTCGGGCATCCTGCGATCGAGGAAGCCGGCCACGGTCTCGGTATCGGTGATGCGCAGCATCAGCAGACCGCCAGGCCGCAGCGACGCGACCAGCCGGCCGAGAACCAGCTCGGCGTGGCTGATCCGGTGCAGCAGCAGCGAGCAGTGCACGATGTCGAACGATCTCGGCCGGAGCGGCACCATCCGGAGGTCACCGAGCGCAGCCGCGGCGAGGTCTGCCCGCCCGGCGACCGCCGCCCGCGTGACCGGCGACTCGTCGTCGATGTAGCGGATGTCCACGTCGTGCCCGCGGCCGCGCAGCGCGGTCACGTCGAGGTCCTGGTCGGCAGTCGTGCATCCTGCCTGAAGCACCGCGATCACGCGGCCCGGCCGCCGCGCGGCGTGCTCGAGCGCGAACCTCGTGAACACCCCTGGCACGCCGCTGACCGCCGTTACGGTCGCGGCCGACGCGGGCTGCTGGCCACCGACCCCAGCCACGCGCTGGTCGTGCAGTACGGGACCGGCGCCGATCGCCGGGCCCGGAACTCCGCCCATACTCGCCACGAACACATAGAGTAGCGCTCTGGCCACTGCCCGTGCTCTGTTTGACCCCGCAGCGACGCCGCGCATCCGTGCGCAGTTGAGGGCCAGGCCGACCGCGACAGTAGACTAGGAACATCCCGCCGCACGGGCGCTTAGCCGGCTTTGCCGGCCACCCCGGTGCGTCCTGTCGCGGGCCATCAGTGCTGCCCACGATAAGGACACCATGAGTCTGCATGGCCTTCTGCAGGTCATTGGCACCGACCCTGACCTAACGCAGGCCCTCGAGCAGGCGGCGCAGCTGCCTGCCCTCGGGGGCGATCTCATCGCGCCGACGCCGCTGCGGCCGCTGCTTGTCGCCGCCCTGGCCGACGCGGCCCAAACACACGGCGACGGCCAAGGCAGTGACGGCGCAGCCCGAGAAGGTGGCCCCGGCGAGTCCAGCAGGCCCGAGGCCTCCCGCTTCGTGCTTGCGGTCACCGCGACCGCCCGCGAGGCCGAGGAACTCGCTGCCGGACTCGGATCACTCCTTGGCGAGGACTCCGTCGGCTACTTCCCGGCCTGGGAGACCCTGCCGCACGAGCGCCTCTCGCCCCGTTCGGACACTTCCGGCCAGCGCCTCGCGGTGCTGCGCCGTCTCGCTCACCCTGATCCCACCGATCCCCGGTCGGGGCGGCTGAAGGTGGTCGCCACCCCGGTCCGCAGCCTGCTGCAGCCGATGGTCAGCGGCCTCGGCGAACTGGCGCCGGTGAAGCTGGCCGCAGGCCAGCAGGCGAGCTTGGAAGACACCGTCACGCACCTGGTCGAGATCGGCTACGCGCGCGTCGAACTGGTTGAGCGGCGCGGCGAGATCGCCGTCCGCGGCGGGCTGCTCGACGTGTTCCCCCCGACCGAGGAGCATCCGCTGCGAGTCGAGTTCTGGGGCGACGAGGTCGAGGAGATCCGCTACTTCAAGGCCACCGATCAGCGCAGCCTGGCCACGGCCGAGGACGGGCTATGGGCTCCGCCCTGCCGCGAGCTGCTGCTGACGCCGACCGTCAGGGACCGGGCGAGACAGCTGGCGGCCGAGTGGCCGGGCTTGCACGACATCCTCGGCAAGATGGCTGAGGGAATCACGGTCGAGGGCATGGAGGCCCTCGCGCCTGCTCTCACCGACAAGATGGAGCTGCTGCTTGACTATCTGCAGGCCGGCAGCGTCATCGTCGCCTGCGACCCGGAGCGGATCAGGGCCCGCGCGGCGGACCTGGTCTGGACCAGCCAGGAGTTCCTCGAGGCCTCCTGGGTCAACGCAGCAGCCGGCGGTCAGGTCCCGATCGATCTCGGGGACGCCGCGATCCGGCCGATTACCGATGTGCGCGACGCGGCCAGGGAACTGGACCTGCCGTGGTGGACGATCACGCCGTTCGCTGCTACGCAGGGGCCTGGCGCGCAGGACGGGGCCGGCTTGTCGGAAGCGGCCGACGAGGGGCCCGCCTCGTTCCTTATCGAAGCCGATCCCGCGCCTAGCTACCGTGGCGATACTGCGCACGCCGTCGCGGACGTGCGGCAGTGGCTCGCGCGGCAATGGCGGGTCGTGCTGATCACGGGCGGGCACGGGCCGGCCAGGCGGCTGGCCGAACTACTGCGCGGCGACGGACTCGGCGCCAGGGACGGGGACCTGGCCAGCGCACCGGAGCCGGGTGTCGCGCACGTCGCGACCGGGCAGCTGGAGTCGGGATTCGTCTGGCCCGGGGTCAAGCTCGCGGTGCTGGCCGAGGCCGATCTGGCCGGAACTCGTTCCGGCGCCCGGCAGTCGCACCGGATGCCGAGCCGGCGCCGTGGCGGCATCGACCCGCTGCAGCTCACCCCAGGCGACTACATCGTGCACGAGCAGCACGGCGTGGGCCGGTACCTGGAGATGACCAGCAGGACCGTCCAGGGCGCCACCCGCGACTACCTGGTGATCGAGTACGCGCCGAGCAGGCGCGGGCAGCCGCCCGACCGGCTGTACCTGCCCACCGACCAGCTGGACGAGGTGACCCGCTACACCGGCGGCGAGGCACCGGCCCTGCACCGGCTTGGCGGCGCGGACTGGGCCAAGACCAAGGGCCGGGCGCGGCGGGCGGTCCGTGACATTGCCGCCGGCCTCATCCGGCTCTACCAGGCGCGGATGGCCTCGCCCGGCCACGCGTTCGGGGCGGACACGCCGTGGCAGCGCGAACTGGAGGACGCGTTCCCATACGTAGAGACGCCTGACCAGCTGGCCGCGGTTGAAGAAGTCAAGGGCGACATGGAGCGGGCCGTCCCGATGGACCGGCTGATCTGCGGCGATGTCGGTTACGGCAAGACCGAGATCGCGGTGCGCGCGGCCTTCAAGGCGGTGCAGGACGGCAAGCAGGTCGTCGTGCTTGTGCCGACCACGCTGCTGTCGGCCCAGCACTACGCCACGTTCAGCGAGCGGTACGCGCCGTTCCCCGTAACCGTCAGGGCCTTGTCCAGGTTCCAGTCTGACCGGGAAGTCGCCGACACGCTGGAAGGCCTGGCCGCGGGCAAGGTCGACATCGTGATCGGCACCCACCGGCTGCTGTCACCCGAGGTGAGGTTCGCCCGCCTTGGCCTGCTGGTCATCGACGAGGAGCAGCGATTCGGGGTCGAGCACAAGGAGTTCCTCAAGCAGCTGCGGACCGAGGTGGACGTGCTGGCGATGTCGGCCACCCCGATCCCGCGCACGCTGGAGATGGGCATCTCCGGGATCAGGGAGATGTCGACGATCCTGACCCCGCCCGAGGAGCGGCACCCGGTGCTCACGTCGGTGACCCCCTACGACGAGAAGCAGATCGCCGCCGCGATCCGCCGGGAGCTGCTGCGGGACGGCCAGGTGTTCTTCGTGCACAACCGGGTGTCGTCGATCAACAAGGTCGCGGCCAGGCTCGGTGAGCTGGTGCCGGAGGCGCGGATCGCGGTCGGCCATGGCCAGATGAACGAGCGCACGCTTGAGAAGATCATGAGCGGGTTCATCGAGCGCGAGTACGACGTACTGGTCTCGACCACGATCGTGGAGTCCGGCCTCGACATCCCGAACGCCAACACGCTCATCGTCGACCGGGCCGACGCCTACGGGCTGCCGGACCTGCACCAGCTACGGGGGCGCGTCGGCCGCGGCCGGGAGCGCGGGTACGCCTATTTCCTGTACCCGCCGGAAAAGCCGCTGACCGAGACCGCGCACGAGCGGCTGGCCACGCTGCAGCAGCACACCGGGATCGGAGCCGGCCTGCACATCGCGATGAAGGACCTGGAGATCCGCGGGGCCGGCAACCTGCTCGGCGGGGAGCAGTCGGGCCACATCGCGGCCGTCGGCTTCGACCTCTACGTGAAGATGATCGGCGAGGCGGTCAGGGAGATGCGCGGCGACGGCCCGGCCGAACGACCCGAGGTGCGGATCGAGCTGCCGGTGGACGCGCACATTCCGCATGACTACGTGACCGGCGAGCGGCTCCGGCTTGAGGCCTACACCCAGATCGCCGCGATCGACTCGGCCGCCGACATCGACGCGGTCAGGGATGAGCTCGGTGACCGGTACGGACTCGTGCCGGACCAGGTGGAGAACCTGCTGGCCGTGGCGCGGCTCCGGTTCGTCGCCCGGCAGGCCGGCCTGACCGACATCATGCTCCAGGGCAATCACATCAGGTTCGCGCCGGTCGAGCTGCCGGACTCCCGCGTGGTCAGGGTCCAGCGGATGTACCCGGGGACGATACTCAAGCCGGCTGTCAGTACCATGCTCGTACCGGTGCCGAAGGCGGTACCGGGCACGCGAGCAGGGTCAGGCAGCACGCGAGCCGGTACCGGGCAAACGATCTCACTCGGCGCGCCTCCGCTCCGCGACCAGGAATTGCTGGCCTGGTGCGAGGAGCTGATCGAGGCTGTGCTGGGCGGACTGACGCCTGCCGGGACGGCCCAGGCCGGGCCTGGTGCCGCCGGAGGCGATCCGGAGGGCCAGGAGTGAGCAGGAACCTCAGCGTGAGGAGGAACATCGTCGTGCCGCGCACCTCGATGAAACTGGCTGCGGCAGTGGTCGTCGCGGGCCTGGCCGTGTCCGCATGCAGCACGACCAGGATGGGTGCCGCCGCGCTCACTGGCGCGGGCCGGATCTCCACGGCCAACCTGACCGGGGAGGTGGCCAACCTCAACTCTGCCTACGGCGCGGACAAGTCGAAGGGGGTCAAGCCGCAGCGCCCGGTCGGCCAGGAGGCCCAGCAGGTCCTTACCTGGCTCATCGTTTTCAAGGTCTACGGCAGGATGGCCGCGCAGCACAACATCTCCGTGACGAACGCGCAGGCCGCCCAGGTGATGAAGGCCTACCAGCATGCGGCCGCGCAGAGCGGTGTCAGCCTGAACGAGTACTTGTCGGCCGGCTACGCCCTGCCGCCCGACCTGCAGTCGGAGTTCTTCCGGGCGGCAGCCATCGGGACGGCCGTGGATAACCAGCTCGATGGCGGCAAGACGCCGAAGACGTCGGCGGGCCAGTCGGCGCTGAGCTCCAAGTTCGGCCACGACGCCTGCCTGGCCGCGAAGAATCTTGGGATTACCGTCAATCCGCAGTACGGCGAGTTCGACTACACCGCGTTCCAGGTCGTTCCGGCCCCGCCGACGCTGGCCGCCGAGCCCACGCCGTCGCCGACCTCGTCGGTGCTGCTGACGCCGCCCTGCTAGGCGCGGGTGAGTCTGTGAGTGAGCCGGCGGCGGGCCGTGAGCCCCCGGCTGGTGAGCGGACGCCGGCGGCGGGCGGGCGGGCCCCGGCTGCGGACGAACGCACCCCGGCTGGGGCCGGAGCGGACCACGTCCCTGGGTCTCGGCTGCTTGACCTGGTGGCGGTCATGGACACGCTGCGCTCCCGCTGCCCGTGGGACGCCAGGCAGACGCACGAGAGCCTGGCGCCACACCTGCTCGAGGAGACCTACGAGGCCATCGACGCCCTGGCTTCCGAGAATCAGCAGGCCTTCCGCGACGAACTCGGGGACGTGCTCCTGCAGGTCGTCTTCCACGCCAGGGTGGCACAGGAGCGAAGCGACGGAACCGGCTACACGATCGACGACGTGGCCGACGGCATCATCTCGAAGCTGACCAGACGGCATCCGCACGTGTTCGGCGACGTGACCGTGTCCGGCCCTGACGAGGTCAAGCAGAACTGGGACGCGATCAAGGCGGCAGAGCGGGCAGCGGCGGCCGCCGGGCCTGTCTCGGCGCTGGATGGCGTGCCGCTCAGCCAGCCGGCCTTGTCACTGGCCGCCCAGCTTCTGCGCCGGGCCGGCCGGGCCGGGGCCCCGGATGACCTGGCCGAGCGGGCTGACGGGCCGGGCGTGACTGAACTCGGCCGCCGTCTGTTTGCCCTGGTTGTCGAGGCGCAGGCGGCCGGGCTCGACCCCGAGCTTGAGCTGCGCGCCGTCGCCAGGGCGTACGCAGACCGCGTGCGCGGCTGGGAAGCGGAGAACTAAACGCTGGCCCCGGCGGCGGACCGCGCTTGTCGACACCGTGCAAGTTGTCGACACCGTGCAAGTTGTCCGGTGCATACCACATCAAACCGACCGCAAAAAAGCGGAGAACGTGCACGTTGTCTGAGCACGTGCAGAGCGCGTGAGAACGCCTTCCTGGCGTTGTTCCTGAACGGGATTGCTGGTGGAATTCGTGGGTCTGGCCCGTTCTGGTTCCCCGCTACCGGCGTGCCCGCCGTGCTGCCCGCCAGGCGCTCCACTAGGCTCCAAAGCGATCATTCACTACGGCTCGACCTCGCAGGAGCTTCACCGTGGCCTCGATCGAAGGCATTAACGCTCGGCAGATACTCGACTCCCGTGGCAACCCCACGGTGGAGGTCGAGGTGTTGCTCGATGATGGCAGCTTCGGCCATGCGGCGGTCCCCAGTGGAGCGTCGACAGGCATCTTCGAGGCGGTGGAACTTCGCGATGGCGGCGAGGAGTACGGCGGCAAGGGCGTCACCAAGGCCGTTAGCGCCGTAAACGAGGTGATCCAGCCCGAGCTGCTGGGTTATGACGCAGACGATCAGCGGCTCATCGATCAGGACATGATCCAGCTGGACGGGACGCCAGACAAGTCGAGGCTGGGCGCGAACGCAATCGTCGGCGTGAGCCTGGCGGTCGCGCGTGCTGCGGCGGATTCAGCCAGCTTGCCGTTGTTCCGGTACCTTGGCGGCCCGAACGCTCACGTGCTGCCGGTCCCGACGATGAACATCCTGAACGGCGGTGCGCACGCGGACACCAACGTCGACATCCAGGAGTTCATGATCGCGCCGATCGGGGCCGCCACCTTCGGCGAGGCGCTGCGCTGGGGCTCGGAGACCTACCACGCGCTGAAGGCCGTGCTCAAGCAGCACAAGCTGAACACCGGCGTCGGCGACGAAGGCGGGTTCGCTCCGGACCTGGAGCACAATCGGGCGGCGCTCGATCTGATCATCGAGGCCATCGGCAAGACGGGCCTGACCCCGGGCCGCGACGTGGCGCTGGCGTTCGACGCGGCGGCCAGCAACTTCCTGTCCGGCCAGGCGTATGCCTTCGAGGGCGGCAGCAAGACCGCAGCCGAGATGACCGCGATCTACGCCGACTGGCTGGCCTCCTATCCGATCGTCTCGATCGAGGACCCGCTGGCCGAGGAGGACTGGGCAGGCTGGCGAGAGCTGACCGCGGAGCTGGGCAGCAAGGTCCAGATCGTCGGCGACGACATCTTCGTCACGAACCCGGAGCGGATCAGGCGCGGCATCAGCGAGAAGGTCGCCAACGCGCTGCTGGTCAAGGTCAACCAGATCGGCACGGTGACCGAGACTTTCGAGGCCGTGGACCTGGCCCACCGCGCCGGATACGCCACGATGATGAGCCACCGGTCGGGCGAGACCGAGGACACCACGATCGCCGACCTCGTGGTCGCGATGGACTGCGGGCAGATCAAGTCAGGGGCACCGTGCCGGTCCGAGCGGGTAGCCAAGTACAACCAGCTCCTTCGGATCGAGGAACTGCTCGGTGACGCCGCGTCGTACGCGGGACGAGCGGCGTTCCCGCGCTCGGCGGCTGACGGTCAGTGAGCGCCGCGGGCGGCGGCTCAGGCGCGGC
>JASHOL010000515.1 GCA_030041135.1 Streptosporangiaceae bacterium
TCCACTGCCAGTCGAACCGCTCCGGCGGCGTGCCGAGGTGGATGCACAGGACGCGGTAGATGACCTGCAAGATGTCCGCCTTGACCGCGCGGGCGGCCTCGATGCTCTCAGCCGTGGCCTCGCGGACCGCTCGGGCGCCTTGCCGCAGCTGGTACTGCAGGATTGCGTTCATTCTGCCGGTGTTCGATGAGCTCTGCGTCTCCGGCATGTAACCCATCGGCACCAGGCCGTGCTTCGCGACGAGTGCGGCGAACATGTTCCACTGACCGCCGTCACCGGCGACGCCATCCAGCAGGAACGCGACCGTCCGGTCATCAACGTCGCGATCCGACGTCTCGATAATGGCCTCAAGAAAGTAGTTGGCCCGCTCGATCTTGTCCCAGAACATGACGTGGTTCTGCGAGAACTCGAACTCCTTCAGCCCGGTCTGGCGCATCACCCCTACCCGCAGGAGATTTAGGCCGGCAAAGAGCCAGCACCGGCCGCTCCGCTCCTGATTCGTGACCTTCCAGTCATCCAGCGTGGTGGAGAGCGAGTGGTCGATGGCGTTAAGGATCTCCCGGTTGATGGCGACGTCGTCGACGGTTACCCGGGTGACGGCGTTCTGGGCCAGACGGTACTGAGGGTTCGCGGTGAAGTCCTTGCGCAGTTGCTCCAGGTCAGAGTCGGCGAGCGCTCCGTTCATGCCGGTCATCCCTCTCTATCAGTCATCTTCGTCTGCTCATTCACTCTATATCGGGCACGCCGGGATGATCCGTGGCCGGCCCGCAGACTGCGGGCCGGCCACGTGGGTGCCGAGTTATGAAGAGCGCCCAGACTGCTCCGGCTGGCGGCTGCGGCTCAGCTGGTCGCGCGGCGGAGCGCGGCTCGCGGGCTGCTAAGGCGGGTGAGGGCCACGATGCACGCGATGGAGAGCACGGCGGTGATCGCGCCGACGACCACGAAGAGGGTGCCTGGCCCCGCAAAGACGCCAAGGACGGCCGAGACGGTATCCAGGCCCCTGGATATCGTCGCGACCCAGAAGGCCCAGCGTCGGCCCTGCAGCAGGCCGGGGATGCTCGCCAGTGTGGCGGCACCGAGGACGGCACCGAGAATGACTGCGGCCATCGGCGGGTTGCCAGAGCTGTCGTGGTGGTTGGCCGCCAGCATGAACGGCACCATCACCAGGTCGCCGATGCCGAGGATGCCGAGCAGTACTGCCATGCGCCTGAGTCCGGACTTCATCGTTTTCTCCTCCGATACGAGACGTTGCCCTCAGCCTGCTTCGCGGCCGCTTCGCGCGCGTCCGGCGCGGGAGGGAACACCGGCCGCTCGCATCCGTCCGCCGGCGGAGGCGCGGCATCGGCCGGAAGGCGGTTAGACGGTGGCGCTCAGCTGAAAGGGCTCGGGCTGGCGCGGCAGCCGCGCGAGGACCTGCCAGCCGCCGCCCTCGGCCGGGCCGGCCGACAACTCTCCGCCGCAGGCCTGCACTCGCTCTCGCATGCCGGTCAGCCCGCGACCGCCGCCGGCTCTCTCCAGTCCGGACGCCGTGGCGGAAGCGCCATTGTGGACCGTGATCTGCACGCTCGGGCCCGATCCCGCGATCACGACCTCGACCGGCGACCCGGGCGCGTGCTTCAGCGCATTCGTGAGGCTCTCCTGGACGACCCTGTAGGCCGCCTCACAGGCCTGCTCAGGCAGCTCGTCGGCGGGACCGGCGAACCGGCAGGTCACGGCCAGTCCGGCCGCGGACGCCCTGGCCACCAGTTCGTCGACCAGGCGGATG
The DNA here is from genome assembly GCA_030041135.1 of Streptosporangiaceae bacterium. GTDB lineage: Bacteria > Actinomycetota > Actinomycetes > Streptosporangiales > Streptosporangiaceae > JAJYUU01. The sequence continues at coordinate 1,766 of JASHOL010000515.1, forward strand.
CCATCGCGGCCGCGCTGGGCTGGTTCGTGGCCGAGCAGCTCGACCAGTCTGCCGATCTCCGACTCGGCCTGCCTGAGCGCTTCGCTGATCGCGTCGAACGACTCTGCGGCCAGAGCCGGGTCCCGGCCCGCCAGCCGCTGCCCGGCGCCAGCCTGGATCACCATGACGCTGATGCAGTGCGCCACGATGTCGTGCAGCTCGCGCGCGATCCGGGCCCGCTCGTAGCGGACCGCCTCGGCGGCGAACAGTTCGCGCTCGGCCTCCAGCTCGGCGCCGCGGGCCGCCAGCTGGTCAGCCAGGCGGCGACGGGACCGCATGGCCAGGCCAAGCGCGAACGGCCCGACGATGCTGACGACGATGAAGGGATTGAAGACCGCTATGCCATCGGCAGCCTGCGTGCCGGCCCCGAGGCAGGCGAGGGCCGCGACCGACCGGACCGTCCCGTCGGCTGCACCCAGCGAGTAAGCCAGCAGGAAGATCGCCACCAGTGGCGGGCTGCCGGGCAGCGGGCCGGTATTGCCGAGCGAAGCCAGGGCAGCGCAGCTTGCCGCGGCCAGCGCGGCGAGTCGCGGGAACTGGCGCCGCGGCGCGATGCAGGCGATGATGCCGACGCCGCAGCAAGTCTCGAAGATCCCGTTCCGCCCCGCCAGCAGACCCTGGCTGACCGCGTACAGTACGGTGCCCAGCGACAGGCCGGCCGCGAGGACGGGGTCCGTCCACCGGCTGCCGAGCAGTCGCGCGACGAGTTCACGCGCTCGCATAGCCGGGGGTCAGCGGCAGCCGGACCTGCGCGGTGCACCGGTCCGATCCGGTCTCGACGTGCAGCGTGCCGCCGAGCAGCGCGACCCGCTCGCGCGCCGTGGCGAAGGCGGAGCCGGGATGCGGGCTCGCTGGCCCGGCGATATCCAGCTCAAGCGCGTCGTCGCCGAACCGCAGGTGCACATCGATCCTGACCGCCGGAGCGTCTTCGAGCGCGTCAAGCAGATGCTCGACGACTCGGTACGCCGAGAGCTCCAGGCCGGCCGGCAGCGCCCGCGGGCTGCCGGTGACCTGCAGCCGGGCGTCCGCGGTCGTGGCCTTGTCCAGCAGGCTGGCGAGATCGGCGAGGACCGGCTGCGGACCGGTCAGCTGCTCCGACCGCAGGTTGCCGACCACCTCCCGCATCTGAGCCAGCGTCTCCCGGCCGCTGCTCTCGACCACCGCCAGCGCGTTCTGCGCGGCGGCCGGGTCCGCGCTGATGAGGTCGCGTCCCGTAGTGGCTGCATCCGCCATCGCCGTGATTCGCTCGCGCACGAAGTCATGCAGGTCGCCGGCCACCCTGGCCCGGTCCGCGGCCACGGCCAGCTCGGCCGTCTGCTCTCGCTGGGCCCGCAGCTCCGCATTGCGGGCCCGCAGCCGCGCTGCCGCCGCGCTGCGCTCGCGCACCAGCCAGCCGGCCACGCAGGCCAGCACGACGGCGGGCAGAGCAACCGTCACGAAGCCCGGCCCGAGCTGCGGATCGTAATAGGACTGCAGGATCATCGACCCCATGCACAGGGCCGTCGCGACGGCCAGTCGCCGCCAGTCCAGCCGCGTGCCGGCGAAGAAGGCAACGAGAAGTACCGCCGGCAGGCAGGGTCCGCACCGAATCATCGAGCCGATCAGGTACTCATTGCCAAGCGCGCCGACAGCGAGCACGGCTGCCGCCGCGAGCGGAGCGCGGCGCTCCCAGGCGACGGGCGCGGTCATGAGCACGACGGCAGCAGCCGCCGCCGTGCCCGCGTGATCGGTGGAGCCAGGGAAGATGCCGGTCACCAGGGTGATCGCCCAGACGGTCAGGAGCACCGCGAGCGCGATGTCGCCCCAGCCGATGTCACCTACGTTCCCGACTGGCCGCCATAGCCAGCTCACAGTGCTTGTCCTGGTCACGGAAGCTCCCCTCCACCCCTCCGCGCGACGCGTCTCATTGTGAACCAAGCCGGCCCGCCGCTGCTAGCCTGCGCCCGATGCCAGCACGCTAGGGCAGGACCCGAGCGCTGCACGTCCGCCTGACGGCCGGCTTGCCCGCAAGCGCATCCCTCCGCAGGCGGAGTCGTCGCCAGCTCAGGCGGTTTACGATGAGCCACCGGCGGATCCGCGAGAGGGCGAGGCGAGCCATCCTGTGACGAGCCCCATCAGCCAGCCAGCGGCTGCCAGTGCACCGGCCGTAGCGGCGCGCGACCGCGTCATCTCCGTGGTGATCGCTGATGATCAGCGTCTGGTCCGGGCCGGGTTCCGCGTCATCCTGGCGGGCGAGCCGGACATCAGCGTGGTCGGCGAGGCCGCGGATGGTGTCGAGGCGGTCGAGCTGACCCGCGCGCTTAGCCCTGACATCGTGCTCATGGACATCCGCATGCCGAACATGGACGGGCTCGCGGCGGCGCGGCAGATACTCTCCGATAGCGGCTGCCGCGTGCTGATCCTGACGACGTTCGATGCGGACGAGTACGTCTACGAGACGCTCCGAATGGGAGCCAGCGGGTTCCTGCTGAAGGATGCGCCTCCCGATCAGCTGATCGGTGCGGTGCGCTGCGTCGCGGCCGGGAATGCGCTCATCGACCCGTCGATCACCCGGCGCCTCATCGGCCGTTTCGCGCACGCCGTGCGACCATCCGCGCTCCAGCCGCAACAGCTCAAGGACCTGACCGCCAGGGAACTTGACGTGCTGCGGCTGGTGGCCAGGGGCCTGGCGAATGCCGAGATCGCGGCCGAGCTCGTCGTCGAGGAGAGCACAGTCAAGACGCACGTGAGCCGGATCCTGCTGAAGCTCGGCTTGCGGGACCGGGTACAGGCTGTGGTGATCGCCTATGAGTCTGGCTTCGTCCGGCCCGACGACCGGCGTTAGACGACCGCCGGCGCTACGTTTGCCTCCGCCCGAGCCGGTATGCGGCGAACCAGGCTGCGGCCGCGCTCGCGGCGACGGTTACCCCGAGCGCGGGAATGAAGTGGGTCAGGTGCTGCCTGCCGACGAGATCGACCGGCGCATTTACCAGCGCGCTCGGGAGCCAGTCGTCAACGGCATGGATCGAGCCCGCGATCGGGATCAGGATCATGATGGCCAGCGCGATCCCGATCGTGCCGATAGCGCTGCGCGCCAGCGATGCCGCAAGCGCGGTCACGGCGACCGCGAACATCATGTAGATCGCTCCGCACACCACCCCGGCCAGCACGCCGCCGGCTGGCAGGGATCCGAGCAGGACGGTCGTCTCATACCAGGCTCCCAGCGTCCCCAGCAGGTACGCGGCGGCGGCCGCCGCGGCGGTCACGGCGAACCGGGGGAGGACGAGCCGCACCGTGCTGCTGACCCTGGTGCGCAGGAACGTCGAGATGCCCGGTCGCATGTCGAACGTCAGCGCTCCCGCGGCGATAGCGACGACGATGATCAGGCCGACGAGCGTTATCTCGCTGACGTAGCTGTTCAGCCCGTCGGCCGGCGACGGCAGCGGGAGCGGGATCCGGGCGCCGTGACTCAGGTGGCCGACGATGTTCCGCAGGTACCTGGTGACGACGGGCTCGATCAGGCCGATGAACAGGAACACTGCCGCCAGTGCGATGGCCCGCGGCGTGCGGGTCAGCCGCAGCCATTCCAGCCGCCACAGGCTCATCGGCCTGGCCGCCCGCCGAACCAGCGGCAGGGTGCCGGTGGTCATGTCGTTTCCTGCTTCTTTACGCCGGTGAGAGCCATGAACGCCGACTCGAGATCGGCGTCGGCCGGCTCGAAGGACACCAGTCTCGCCCCGCAGCCAGCGATCAGGGCGGGGACCCCGCGCTCTCCTGCCTCGATAGTCGTGGCCTCGATCCTGATCAAGCCGGGATCGGCCAGCTCCACCCTGGTTGCCCATGGCTGACGGGCCGCGGCGTACATCACCTCAGACGGATCACCCGCGATGCGGACCAGCCAGGCGGGCGTCAGGTAGGTGTCGATCAGCTCTTGCATCCCGCCCTCATACAGCAGCCTGCCGTCGCGGAGGATGCCAACTTGGTCGGCGATCCGCTGGACGTCGGCCAGGATGTGGCTGGAGAAGATCACGGTTCTCCGGCCGCGCATCGCCGCCACCTGCGCGAGCATCTCCGCGCGGCCCGCCGGGTCAAGAGCCGACGTCGGTTCGTCCAGGATCAGCAGGTCCGGGTCGGCGACCAGCGCGCACGCCAGCCCGAGCCGCTGCGTCATCCCGCGGGAGAACCCGCCCACGGAACGGCCGGCCGCATCGGCCAGGCCCGTCGTCTCCAGCGCCGCTGCGACCGAGGCCCGGCCGAAGTCCGGGGCCACCAGCGATCTGGCCAGGTCCACGGCCTCGGAAGCGGTTAGCCAAGGGTCGAACTCCGACACGTCCGGGCAGACCGCCACCCGGCTGCGCGGGACGCCGATGCTGATCGTCCCGCGATCGGGCCTGCGTAGTCCAGACAGCAGCGACAGCAGCGTCGTCTTGCCCGCGCCGTTCAGGCCCACAAGGCCGTAGACGATGCCCCGCGGCACGAGCAGGCTCACATCGAACAGGCCGACACCGCCGTAGTCCCTGGTCAGTCCCGAGGTTGTCACGATCGGCCCGGACTCGGGCGGGACGCGGGCGGGCTGCAGCAGTACCTGCTGCCCGTCGGCGTTCATGGCTGCGTGCGCTGGTGGTGCCGGTCACGGCCGAGGAACAGGTAAGCCAGGCCGCCCCAGGGCGCGCTGATCAGCACGATCACCAGCGCCCAGAGGCCCTTGGGGAGCCGTCGCACGGACTCGGCCCGGATGACGTCGACCAGGCAGTACACATCAAACAGGACGGCGAGGATGACGATCGGCAGAAGCGCCTTCCACAGCTGGTGCGATGGGCCGGCCGCCGCGTGCAGTCCGGCGGCCAGCAGGTCGCTCGTCATGTGGACTCCCCGTGCCCGGCCGGGGCCGGTTCCGGCGCGGCCCAGTGCCGGCCGACCCACGCGGTGACGAGATCGAGGACCTCGGCGCTCACCGGCCGCCGCGCCGCCCGGCGGTAACCGCGCGGTCCACGCGCATCCGGATCGGGCCGCAGCATGTGACTGAGGTCACCGGCGACGTGACCTTCGAATGGCCCGCGGACCAGCTTCCCGAACGTCTCGATGTCGGTGGGCGGCACCTGGAGATCCCTGCCGCCGGTGATCGCGAGAACCGGCACCGTGATGCGCGAGAGCGCGGGCTCCGGGTCCCAGGCGACGAAGTCGCGGACCCAGCGCGCGCCGACCCGCGTGCCCTGCAGGCGGACCACATCGTCGGTCGAGACCAGGATCCGGTCCAGGTTCTTGCGCTGGAGCCGTACGGCGTCGGTCCGCATCAGCCGCAGTACCAGCCTGGCCGACCACGGTAGCTTCGCCGCCAGCTGCTCAGATTGCCAGGCCACGACCTCGGCACCGGTGCGCACCGAGCCAGACAGCAGTACCGCTCCTGCGACCTGGCCGTCAGCGGCCAGGTCCGCGGCGTAATACGTCCCCTCGCTGTGCCCGATGGCCAGCAGGGGCAGCCCGGTCGTCTGGCCCGCGAGCCAGCCAAGCGCGGCCTGCACGTCGGCGAAACGCTGCGGCATCCCGGTGGTCAGATAGTCCCCGCCGCTGGCACCGACGCCGCGCTTGTCAAAGCGGAGCGTCGACACCCGCGCCGCCACGAGTGCGTCGGAGATCTGCCTCGTGATCCCGCCCCGCAACATCTGATGCAGCGGCAGGTGGACGTCGGAGTTCCTGTCGGTCTTGCCTGAGCCCTGAATGAGCAGGGCGGCCGCCACCGGTTGCGCCGCCTCGGCATACGTGCCGGCGAGCGTGCAACCGCCGCTGTCAAAAGTCACGTCCTGGGTATTCACTGCTGGCGTTTCTCCTCGGGAAGGGGCGGCTCGTCGCCGGGCATCAGCACGGACGCGATCATGCGGCGCTTGCGGCCCTCTCTCGGCCCGTTCGCGCGCCGGGGCAGCAGCGCCGTGTAGATCTCGCGCATCATCTCGGCGTACTCGTGGTCATCCACCCAGATGGCATCCATGGCGAACGCCACGCCGTCGCGGGCCAGGTCGATATCACCGCGCGCCAGGTACCGGTCAAAGGCAGCCAGCAAACCGGCCGTGAACGCCATGAACATCTGCCGGTGGTCCTCGGCGCTCATCTTGGCAATCTCGTCCAGCTGCACCCTGGCCGCGGCGATCCGCAGCACATATGTCCGCTCCACCGCCCCGCGGACCCGGCGCTCGGCTACGACCTGGAGCACATCGGCCTCCACCAGGCGGGCCACGTGCCGGTACAAGGTGGCCGGCGGGATATCGGCGAGCTCGGCACTGAGCTGGGAGGTGGTAAGCGCGCGATCACCGAGGAACGCCTGGAGGACGCGCAGGCGCACGGGGTGGAGCAGCAAGTCGGCGGAACCGGCCACGCCCCGAGCCTACGCTGTTAGTATCAGTATCGACAACATTCTCGATTCTGAGAATTACTCCGCTGCCACACGATCTGCAGGTTCTCCGCTATATCGCGCTCGCTTTGACCTGGTATGCAGCTGAAGCTTGCGGAAGTGCTCTGTCGGGCAGCCGGCCGGCGTGAAATCCGGCCGGCGTGAAATCCGGCCGGCGTGAAACCCGGACGATCGGCCGCGGACGGCGATTCCTAGGCGGTTCCCGAGCCCCACCCGGCACGGGTTCCTGGCCGCCAGCGAGCGGGGATGACCCGGGGGTCATGGGCAGCCGGGAACAGCCCTCGTTCCCGCCTATACCATCTTTTCAGTGGATACTGATCCAAACCGGCATGTGCGATTCGACCGGCTGCACAACTTCCGCGATCTTGGCGGGTATCGGGCCGCGGGCGGCCGGCTGGTGCGGTGGGGCAGGCTCTACCGCTCGGACTCGCTGGCCAAGTTGCGGGGCGACGATGCGGCGCGGTTCGGGGCGCTGGGCGTGCGGACAGTCATCGACCTGCGGTACCCGTCCGAGATCGAGCGCTCGGGCCGGGTGCCACCCGCCGGCGGCCTCGCTTACTACAACTGCAGCATCGAGCACCGGCCCTTCGACCAGTCGCAGCTGACCGATCGCATCGACCCGGTGCGGTTCCTCGCGGACCGCTACGCCGAGGTGGCGGTGGACGGAACGGAGGAGATCGGCCAGGCGCTGCGGATCATCGCGGCCGGTGACACCCCGCTCGTCATGCACTGCGCCTCCGGCAAGGACAGGACCGGGATCCTAGCGGCGATAGTTCTCAGCCTGCTCGGGGTTGCCCAGGCCGACATCGTCGCCGACTATGCGCTCACCGAACTGGCGACGCCCGGCCTGATCGCCGACTGGAAGGCTGCCCATCCCGGCCGCGAGCTGTGCTGGCGGTACTACGGACGGGCTCCCGGCGAAATCATCGGGATCTTCCTGGACGAGCTCGGCACCCGGCACGGTTCCGTGGACGACTATGTCACCGGACACCTGCGGTTGCCTGGCCAGCTGATCGAGGACCTGCGAGGCAGTTACCTGGCCGGTGAGTAAGCGCGGGACGCGGCCGCTTTACTGACATCCTGGGCGGCCGGCGGCCGGGCTGATACACTGATCATGAAGGGGAGTAGTCCCTCGTCGGCTGGCCGACAATCCCGGCGCGCGAGCGCCCGGCCACCGAGCCACGGTAAGTGGTGGATGAGACCTTCGGCTGTAGAGCACATCCGGCCGAAGCGTCTCCATCCGGAGTCCCGAGGCCGGCCGGACCGGACCGAGGGAAGCTTTCGTGCAGTACGTCGCCGTGATCGCCATCGCGTTCGGGCTGACGTTCCTGGCCGAGTTGCCGGACAAGACGATGTTCGCCTCGCTGGTGCTCGGTACCCGGTTCCGGCCATCCTGGGTGTGGGTCGGCGTGGCCGCTGCGTTTGCCGTGCAGATGGCGATCGCCGTCACGGCCGGGCACCTGCTGACGTTGCTGCCGCACCGGGTCGTCGACTTCGTGGTCGCTGGCCTCTTCCTCGCCGGTTCCGCGTTCCTGTGGTGGATGAGCACGCGGCCGCCAGGCGACGACGGAGCGGATGCGGCCAGGCAGGGCGGCCCGGCCGAGACCTTCCGCCGCGTGGCCGGCACGAGCTTCGTTGTCGTGTTTCTGGCGGAGTGGGGCGACATCACCCAGGTGACCGCCGCGAACCTCGCCGCCCGCTACGACCCGGTCCTGGTCTATGCCGGCGCCACTCTGGGCCTGTGGGCAGTGGCGGCCCTGGCCATCGGCGTCGGCGCGAAGAGCCTCAGACTGATCCCGGTGACGTTGGTCCAGCGAATTACCGCGACCGTCCTGCTGGCCTTCGGCCTGTATACCCTGATCACGGCGGCCGCGTAACCGGCGCCGCGGGCCGCCCTGGTTTGCCCGGACGATGGCCCAGCCGGTATTATTGTGGTGTTTGTAGGCACCTCGTTCGGTGAGGCGTCGACACGAACACAGGCCACTGATCCGACGACGTCGAGAGACGCCCAGGGTCAGGACAGGTCTCCCCGGCCTAAGGGGTGACCCGAAGTGGCTGCACCGGCTGTCTAGCAAGAACGCCAGGTGCTACGTCGTGTCGTGCCAAAGCTCTGACGAGTTGGGGTGCGTGCTTCGGCCTGGAGGCCGGTGCCCGTCTTTCCCCGCGTGCGCTCTGCTGGCACCCGTGCGTGCCATGACCGGAGGGAGGCGAGACATGGAACCCAGTAGACCGGGCCATTATCGGCCCGCAATCCGTGCGTACTCGCTTTCTTCCGGCACGCGGTAACCACCCGTTCTGCGACCGTCCGCATTAGCCCTTTCTGCGCGCGAGCGCAAGGCGGCTGGATGCTGCGTGCCTCCCGAGGCAGCCCGTAGCCGGGCGGGAGGGACCAACCATGACGCTGACTGCGCAGAACCGCAGCGCCGCCACCAAGGACCGCGGCGCGGTAATTGACCAGAACTGCGGCGCGGTCCTGGACTCCGAGCACGTCGGCGACATCCGCGGCGCGCTCGGCACGATCAGGCTCGATGACACCGCACCCCGGCGCGGCACGTCGGCGGTCCTGAAGACGCTGCTCGCGATCATCGGGCCCGGACTGATCGTGATGTGCGGCGACAACGACGCCGGCGCGTTCGCCACCTACGGGCAGGCCGGGCAGAACTACGGCACCAGGCTGCTGTGGACCCTGCTCCTGCTGGTGCCCGTGCTGTACGTCAACCAGGAGATGGTGCTGCGCCTGGGCGCGGTGACGGGGGTGGGGCACGCCCGGCTCATCCTGGAGCGGTTCGGCAAGTTCTGGGGGGCGTTCAGCGTCATTGACCTGTTCATCCTGAACGCGCTGACGATCGTGACCGAGTTCATCGGCATCACGCTGGCGGCCGGCTACCTCGGCCTGCCGAAGATCGCCTCCGTGGTGCTGGCGGCACTGGTAATCGTGTGCGCTGCCTTCACCGGTAGCTTCCGCCGGTTCGAGCGGATCGCGGTCGCGTTCTGCGCCGGCAGCCTGCTGCTCATCCCGTTGTACTTCCTGTCCCATCCAGGGCCGTCACAGATGGGACGTGACTTCGTGCTGCCGCAACTGCCGGGCGGAAGCGGCCAGCTCGCCACCGTCATGCTGCTGATCATCGGCATCGTGGGCACGACCGTCGCGCCCTGGCAGCTGTTCTTTCAGCAGAGCTACGTGATCGACAAGCGGATCACGCCCAGGTACATGCAGTACGAGAAGGCCGACCTGTGGATCGGCATCGTGATCGTGGTGATCGGCGGAGCAGCGATCATGGGCGCGACCACGGCCGCGTTCGCTGGTACGCACGCCTTCGGCCAGTTCACCAACGCGGCCGGCCTGGCGGCGGGCCTGCAGGCTCACGCGGGCCGCGTCGCCGGCGTGATCTTCGCGGTCGCACTGCTCGACGCGTCCATCATCGGCGCGTTCGCGGTCTCGCTTTCGACCGCGTACGCGATCGGGGACGTGTTCGGCCTCAAGCACTCGCTGCACCGGGGCGTCAAGGGCGCCAAGGGCTTCTACGCCGTGTACGGCGGGCTGATCGGGGCCGCCGCCGCGATCGTGCTGCTGCCCGGCTCTCCGCTGGGGCTCCTGACCGAGGGAGTGCAGACGCTCGCCGGCGTGCTGCTGCCGTCCGCGTCGGTCTTCTTGCTGCTGCTGTGCAACGACCGCGAGGTGCTCGGCCCGTGGGTGAACGGCAGCAAGACCAACATCTTCACCGGGGCAGTGGTCGCGATCCTCATCTCGCTGTCGGTGATCCTGACCGCCTCGGTCTTGTTCCCGCAGATCAGCCCGCGGCAGATCACCGACATCATGGCCGGCTGCGGCGCCGTGTCGGTCCTGGCGGCCGGGTGGGCGCTGACCCGCAGGCTGCGCGCTCCCGAGGCCGCCAGGTGCGCGGCCATCGACCGCAGCGGCCGGGACAGCTGGCGGATGCCGTCGCTCGCCCTGCTGCAGCGCCCCGCGATGTCGGCCGGCCGCAAGGTCGGCATGAGCGCGCTGCGGCTGTACCTGGCGGTCGCGATGATCCTCGTGATCGTCAAGGTCGTCCAGCTGGCGGTGGCGCACTAACGGCGCGCCGGGCTGGGATCGCCGTCACCGCGACGGCGAGACCACCCCTGCCTCGTAGGCCATGATGACCAGCTGAACCCGGTCCCTGGCGCCAAGCTTGGCCAGCAGCCGGGCCACGTGCGTCTTGGCCGTGGCCATGCTGATGCACAGGCTGTCGGCAATCTCGCCATTGGAAAGACCGCGTCCGATCAGCGTGAGCACCTCCCGCTCGCGTTCGGTGATGCCCTCGATGTCACGACCTTTAGGACCGGAACGGGGCCGGCCGGCGAACTCCTCGATCAGGCGGCGAGTGACGCCCGGCGCGATCATGGCGTCGCCGGCCGCGACAACCCGGATCGCGGCCAGGATGTCCTCCAGCGCCATGTCCTTGACCAGGAAGCCGCTCGCCCCGGCCCTCAGCGCGGCGTAGACATACTCGTCGTCATCGAACGTGGTGAGGACAAGCACGCGGGCTCGCAGGTTACTCCCGATGATCAGCCGGGTCGCCTCGATGCCGTCCATGCCCGGCATCCGGATGTCCATCACCACGACGTCTGGCTCGGCGTCCCTGGCGAGCCGGACGGCCTCGGCTCCGCTGCCCGCCTCGCCGATCACGTCGATGTCCGGGGTGTCGGTTATCAGCATGCGCAAGCCGGCCCGGACCAGGGGCTGGTCATCTGCCAGGACGACGCGGACCGTCATCGCGCCGTCATCCGGCACTGTCATCGCGCCCGTCATCGGGCCGGCGCCCGTCATCGGGCCGACACGGGCAGCGGCAGCCGTGCAGCCACGCGGAACCCGCCGCCGGGGCGCGACCCGGCGGCGAACTCGCCGCCGAGCAGGCCGGCCCGCTCCCGCATGCCGACGATCCCGAACCCGCTCCCGGAGATCGCGCCGCCGCGTCCGCTGTCGACGACCTCGATCGTGAGCTGGTCGTCCGCCCGGTCGATGGACACCCGGCACTGGCTGGTTCCGGCGTGCCGGACCACGTTGGTGATCGCTTCCTGGATGATGCGGTACGCCGACAGGTCGATGTCGGCCGGCAGCGGCGCGCGGCTGCCATGCCAGTACACCTCGACCAGGACGCCCGCATCCAGTGTCGTCGCGGCCAGCCGGTCGAGGTCAGCCAGGCCCGGCGCCGGGTCGCGCGGCGCCTGCCCCGGCCCGGCCTCAGGACCGGCCCGGCGCAGCCCGGCCAGCATCCGCCGCAGCCCGGCGAGAGTTTCCCGGCTGGTGGCCTCGATCGCGGACAGCGCGTCTTTCGCCTGGCCCGGCTGGGTATCGATGACCCGGCTGCCGGCGCCGGCCTGGATCGCGATGATCCCGATGCTGTGCGCGACCATGTCGTGCAGGTCGCGGGCTATCCGCAGCCGCTCGGCGGTGACCGCGTCGGCGGCGGCGCGCGACCGCAGCGCCTCGTTGTGCTGGTGCGTCTGCCGGATCGAGTTTCCGATCAGCCACGCGATGACGGCCAGCAGGCCGACGGCGAGCAGCGCCGTCTGGTGCGGATCACCGGAACGGTCACCGGACACGAGCCACAGGGTCAGCACCGCGCCGACAACCAGGGCCGCAGCGAAGAGCGAGGTACGCCGCGGGCGGGTGGCGGCGACATAGCAGACCTCGATGCTGGCCGTGGCGGCCAGCAGGATCAACACCACGGACTGGCGGTGCGATGAATCGAATCCGAGGATGAGGGCGCCGCCCACGGCCAGCGCCACGGCCTCGACCGGCCGACGGCGGAGCAAGACGGCCGACAGCAGCCATGCCAGGCCGACCAGCATCGAACCTACGGCCAGCTGACTTCCGGCCATGATCAGCACCCGCCGGACGCGTACCCGCGGGCGGTATCCTGGCCGGCACCGGCTGGTGCACGGCCGACCGGCCGGAACGGCAGGGTTGCGCTCATGTAACCGATCGTATCGGCCGCCAGCGGAGCTGGCGTCGGCCCGCGGGCGTACGCCTGCCGGCTAGTGCCACGGCACGCAGAAGGGGCCCGCAGCCCGATGCGGAGCGGTGGCGGCCCAGGGCATCGTTACCTGCCATGAACGCAATGATCGAGCTCTGCGAGGTAACGAAGCGCTACTCCGCCGGCGGCCGCCCGGCCGTCGCCGAGGTCACCCTGCAGGTCGCCAGCGGTGAGGCCGTGGCGGTCATGGGCCCGTCCGGCAGCGGCAAGTCAACGGTGCTCAACCTGATCGCCGGGCTCGACCGGCCGACCAGCGGCACGGTCGCGGTCGCGGGGCGAAGGATCGACACCCTGAGCGAGACCGGGGTCGCCAGGTTCCGGCGTGACAAGATCGGAATGATCTTCCAGTTCTTCAACCTGCTCGACGACCTGACCGTGATGGACAACGTGCTGCTGCCTGCTCAGCTGACCGGCGTCCATCGCGCCGCGGCCAGGGCCAGGGGCGAGGAGCTGCTCACCGCGCTGCGGATCTACCAGCATCGCGACGCCTACCCGGCCCGGCTTTCCGGCGGGGAACGGCAGCGCGTGGCCATCGCCCGCGCGCTGGTGAACAGCCCCGACGTGCTGCTTGCCGACGAGCCGACCGGCGCGGTCGATACGGCGACCGGCGAGGAGATCGGCGAACTGCTGCTCGACCTGAACTCGTCGGGCCAGACGCTGGTGCTGGTCACCCACAACCCGGACCTGGCGATGAAGTACGCCCACCGGGTGGTCGAGCTGCGCGACGGCCAGGTCACCGGCGACGGTACCCGGCCGAGCTCGGCCGGTCATGATGGCGGCGGGATCGCCGAGGTGACCAGGTGAGGGCCGGCCCGGTCGCCAGCACCGCGGCCGGGGCGCTTGCCCGGCGCCGCGTCCAGAGCCTGATGATCGGAGTGGTGCTGCTGATCTCCACCTTCGCGTCGGTCCTGGCGGTCGCGCTGATCGTGGATTCCAACAGTCCTTTCGACAAGGCGTTCGCGGCCCAGCACGGCGCGCAGCTGACGGCGACCATCAACGCATCGCGGGCCACGCCAGCCGAGCTGGCCGCGACGACCAGGCTGCCCGGCGTGACCGCGGCGGCCGGCCCTTATCCGCTGGCGGCGGCCACGACGACGGTTCGAGCCCAGGGCATCGGGCTGATCGCGACGCAGGACTCCCTCCTCCTGGTCGGCCGGAACTCACCGGGCGGGGCGCTCGATGACCTCAGGCTCATCTCGGGCCACTGGCCGAGCAGCGACAGCCAGGTCGTGCTCAGCCCGGTCAACCCGGACGGCAACGCGACCGTCAGCACGAACGCGACCGGGGAGACGATCACGGTGACGAACGCGCCCGGCGCGCCCACACTGACCGTCGTTGGCATCGCCGACTCGGTGACGCAAACGGCCGACGGCTGGGTGCTGCCGGGAGAGATCGGCAGGCTTACCCGACCGGAAACGCCCGCGGCAGCCCAGATGCTCTACCGGTTTGCCAGCGGGGCAAGCACCGCCGCGCTCGCGGCGGACGGCGCCGCCTTGCGCCGGGCCCTGCCTCGGGGCGCCTTGATCGCAACCCAGCCCTACCTCAATGTCCAGACCCAGGAATCCGAGAAGATCGCGCTGTTCGTGCCGTTCGTGGTGGCCTTCGGCGTCATCGGCCTGGTGCTGTCGGTGCTGATAGTCGCCAACGTGATCAGCGGCGCGGTGGTGTCCGACTACTCCAGGATCGGCATCCTGAAGAGCATCGGGTTCACGCCCGGCCAGGTCGTCGCCACGTACGTTGCCCAGGCCATGGTGCCGGGCGCAGTCGGCGTCGTGATCGGGGCCGGGCTCGGCGACCTGCTCGCGGAGAGGCTAATCCTTCGCCGGACCGCCACTGCCTACGACGTGGGCGTGCTCGGGGTGCCGGCCTGGATAGTGGTCGGCATCCCGCTGGCCCTGTGGCTCCTGACCGGCGCCGTGGCGCTGGTTCCGGCCCTGCGC
>JASHOL010000516.1 GCA_030041135.1 Streptosporangiaceae bacterium
TCACGTTGTAGAAGGCGTTCTGCACGGGGTGGCGAGCAGGTGTATCCAGGTGATCGCGATCAGCAGGACTCCCACCACGATGCTCGCGATGGCGGGCGTATTGAAACGCCCCGACACTTTGGCGAGCGGCGAGGTCGGCGCGCGATAGCTGGCCATCCCGTAAGCGATCCGGACGCTGAGCACGATCCCCGTGCCGGTCGTCGCGATGACCGACAGGGCGATCGACAGCGCCATCACCTTGGCCCACCCGCCGCCGAGCGCCTGAGCCACGGCGATGAGCGCCGTTCCGTTCCTGGACGCCGCGGCGAGCTTGGCCGGCGACACGCCGCCCTGCAGTCCGACCTGCGCCAGCTTCGAGGGCGGGGAGAACGTGCTTCCCGCTACCGCCGTGGGCGATTCCGCCATTGATCTCCCATCACGTGCCCGCCAGTCCGGTGTGCGCCGGGGCCCACGCTGCTACCTGACGCGCGGGCCGCGCGCCTCACGTCCCCTCAGACTCGACATGGAAGATCTCCTCAACCGCGCGCCCGAAGTAGCGGGCCATCCGGATGGCGAGCGGCAGCGACGGATCGTAGCGCCCTTGCTCGATCGCGTTGATCGTTTGCCGCGAAACTCCGAGGGCCGCGCCGAACCCCTGCTGCGACAGCCCCTTGCCTGAGCGCAGAGCCCTGATGTCGTTGCGCATCTGACAAGGTCCCTTTACATCCGCCAGATGGAAAGTATCCTTTACGGGAACGAGGTGTCAACGGGGCAGCCGTGGACGCAGTCAGCGCCGCGTTACCTGGCCGGTCCGGGCGCGCGGATTTCTCCGAAGCGCAACCTTAGGCCTGCGTCGTAGGCGCGGCGAAGCTAATAGCCTGTCGGCAGGGGACGTTTCGCCTGAATAACCTGGGAAGGGTGCCTGCCATGAGCGCAAAGCTTGACGACGGCCTGAGCTGGCAGCGGCCGTCGCCGAAACTGCTGCGCTGCAGGCGGATCCAGGTCGCGCTCGTGACAATTCCGGTCGCGCTGATCGCGGGGCTGGCCTGCGCGAGTGTATCTGCCGTTGTCGGCGCGGTCAGCGCCGTCGGCGCGCTGGTCGCCGGCCTGGTCGCCGAGCGCTTCCTGGCCCGGCGGGTTGGCTCCTGGGGCTTCGCCGAGCGGAACGAGGACCTCATGGTCCGCCGGGGAGTCATGATCCGGCGCCAGTCGGTGATCCCGTACGGCCGGATGCAGTACATCGACATCACTGCCGGGCCGCTGGAGCGCAGCCTTGGCCTGGCCACGCTGCGCATGCATACGGCTGCGGCCGCGAGCGACGCGCGGATCCCTGGCCTGGATCAGGCGGTGGCCGCCAAGCTACGCGACCAGCTAGCCGCGCTGGGCGAAGCGCAGGCTGCAGGCCTGTGACCAGCCCGCTCCCCGCCGACCCGCCGCGCCTGCCCGTTGCCGATGGCGTGCCCGCGGGCTGGCACCGGCTGCATCCGCTGACTCCGGTGGTTCGGGCCGGCGGCCGGCTCTTCGCCCTGCTGGTCGTCCTCGGCGGCATAGCGCTGGCGAACCAGCGGCAGGACGGCGGCCAGATCATCCCTGACCTGGTGATCATCGCGCTCGCGCTGTCCGGCGGCTTCGTCTCCTGGCTGGTAACGCGCTGGCAAGTGGCCGACGGAGTCCTGCGCATAGACACGGGCCTGATCAGGCGGGATTCGCGGCGGTTCCCGCTGTCGCAGGTCCAGGCCA
Organism: Streptosporangiaceae bacterium; assembly: GCA_030041135.1. Taxonomy (GTDB): domain Bacteria; phylum Actinomycetota; class Actinomycetes; order Streptosporangiales; family Streptosporangiaceae; genus JAJYUU01. The sequence continues at coordinate 1,720 of JASHOL010000516.1, forward strand.
TCGATGTCGTGCAGAGCGGGCTGGCGCGCATTCTCGGCCTGGCCGAGCTGCAGCTGCGCGTAGCCGGCGGCGACGCATCTCGCGGCGGTCGGCTGGCGTGCCTGCGGCTCGCGGACGCCGAGCGCCTGCGAGCTGAGCTGCTGGCGTACTCGACCGTTGCCCGTTCCGCTGAGGCGGTCCAGGCCGGCGGCGCAGGGCCTGCCGGTGCTCTGCCAGCTCAGGCGACGGCAGCCGATCCGACAGCGGCTGCCCCAGGCGCCTCGGTCACTCAGGCCGGTGCCCCCGCGGCGCCAGAGCGGCAGCTCTTCCGCGTCCGGTCCGGGCGGCTGGCGGTGGCGATCGCGCTCAGCCGTCCGGGGGCCATCGCGTTCGCGGTGGTCGTGGCCGTGACCGCATTCGTGGCCGCCACGGGCAAGACGGCGGCGACGGCCACGTTCCTGCCGATCGCGATTGGCATCGCGGCGACGGTCTGGCGCTGGTTCAACGGGGAATACGGGACGACGGTGGGCGCGGCGCCTGACGGGCTCCGGCTCAGGTCCGGCCTGATCCAGACGACGGCCGAGACGATCCGGCCCGGTCGGGTTCAGGCCGTTCGCCTGGTCGAGCCGCTGGCCTGGCGACCCTTCGGCTGGTGCCGGCTCGAGGTGGACGTCGCCGGCCCGCGCGTCCGCCGGGAGAGCCGAGCAGAGACCAGAGGACTCCGCGCCCTGATACCGGTCGGCACCAAGGCCGAGGTGACGCAGATGCTGGGCGCGTTGCTGACGTCGCAACTGATGCCGGACAAGCCCGCGCCGAAGCGGGTCAGGTTCAAGGCGCCGCTGCAGTTCCACTTCCTCGCGTTCGGGAGCGACGACAACTATGTCGTCGCCTCGCACGGCCGGGTCACCAGGACGACAACCTGGGTCCCGCTGGAGAAGGTACAGAGCGTTCGCTGGATCCAGGGCCCGGTCCAGCGCTGGCTTGGGCTCTCGTCGGTGCGGCTGGACGTCGCCGGGAAGAGGGTGACGGGCGCCATCGAGGACAGGGCAGACGCCGAGGCGCGCGACCTGCTGATGCGACTGCCCGACCTTGCCCGTGCCGCCAGGGCCCGGGCCGGCTAACCCCGGGCTCTTACAGCCGGGCAGCAGCAGCCTGGGGTGCGAGTCGGGTGTCGCCGTCGGAGTCGTGCAGCTTCCACCCTGGCAGCCACGCCAGCCGCCGTGGCAGGTACCAGCTGCGCTCGCCGAGCAGGGCCATGGCCGCGGGAACCAGGATGCCGCGGACAGCCGTCGCGTCAATCAGAACCGCGACCGCGAGGCCGACCCCGAGCGTCTTGACGTCGACGAAGGACAGCGTCGCAAAGATCGAGAACACCGCGACCATGATGACGGCGGCGCTGGTCACCACCCCGGCGCTGGCCGCAATTCCGCTCGTGAGGGCCTCGCCGGTGGACATGCCGCGCGTACAACGCTCGCGGATCCGGCTCAGGATGAAGACGTGGTAGTCCATGCTCAGCCCGAACAAGAACACGAACATGAACAGCGGCACCCACTGCGCGATCGTGGTGCTGCCGCTGACGCCGAACAGCCCTTGCAGCCAGCCATCCTGGAAGATGAGGGTTATCACGCCGTAGGCCGCACCGACCGAGAGCAGGTTCAGGAAAACCGACACCAGCGGGAGAGCGAGGGACCTGAACGCGATCATCAGGATCAGGAACGCCAGCGCCGCCACCACGGCAAACACGATCGGCGTGCGGGCCCGGAGCGTCGTGTCCCAGTCATAGTCGATCGCCGTGTTGCCCGTCACGGCATAGCTCACCCCCGCGATCCGGCCAAGGGTCTCGGGCAGGACCTGGTCTTGCAAGGTCAGCAGTGCATCGTTCGAGACTGGGCCCGAGCCGCTGCCCGCTAGCGGGACCTCAAGGACCAAGCCTCGCCCTGACGCGACCGACGACACCGTGATCGGGGCGCGGATCGGTCCAGTGGCGGACGCATGGGCTTCGAGGGCGGCCACGGCCGAGCGGACCGTCGGCCCGCCAAGGTCCCGGCCGGTCGCCACGACCTCGGCCGGCGCCGGTCGGCCGGGAAACGCCGTATCGATCCTGGCCAGTGTCTGTGCCACGGGAACGTTACCTGGCAGATCCACCAGCGGATTTCCGAGCCGGATGCCAAGTGCTGGCACGGTCAGGATCAGCAGTGCGAGCGCCGCGGCGCCACCCCAGGCCAGCGGATGGCGCACGACCCGGCGGATCAGCGCCGCCCACAGCCGCGATGGCCGCGCCGCTGTGCGCCGCTTACCGAGCACCGGGATCCTGCCCCGGTCGGCCCAGTCACCGAGCATCGACAGCAGACCAGGAAGCACTGTGAGCGACCCAGCCACGGCCACGCCGACCACGACGATCGTGCCGAACGCCATGCCGGTAAACAGTTCTATGCCACTCAGGAACAGACCGGCCAGGGAGATCATGACGGTGAGCCCGGAGATCACGATTGCCCGGCCGGAGGTTGCCGCGGCTATCTGCAGCGCCTCGGCCGCGGACCGGCCGGCGGCGCGCTCTTCACGCTCGCGGCGGAGATAGAACAGCGAGTAGTCGACTCCGACGGCCATGCCCAGGATCAGGACTATCTCGGAGGTGCCAGACCTGATCGGCAGCCAGAGGCTGGGAATCGCCAGCAGCGAGATGGTCGCCACGACAGCACTGGCCGCCAGGACGACCGGAAGGCCCGCCGCGATGATCGCCCCGAACACGACGAGAAGCAAGATCAGCGTGATGGGGATGGCGCTGAACTCCGCGCGATGAAAGTCGGACTCGAGCAGAGAGTTCCCTGCCGCAGTCGTGCTGGCCGAACCGGCCTCGGCCACGATCAGGTCAGGGTAGGCGGCCTGCACCCTGGCCACCGCCGCGACATCCGCGGCCACGGTCGAGTTGACGTCGGCGTGCGGTCCGGCGACCTCGAAGGTGACAAGTGCGCTATGACCGTTCGCGGAAATGAGGCTGACCGCGTCGCCGCGCGAGGAATGCGCCCCATGGCGGCCTCGACCGGACACACCGGAGGACGGCAGTCGGTCGGTCGCGGTGCTCGGCGCGCTGATGTCCGTAGCCGCGAACGGAAGTCGGCGAAGCGCCGTGGCTACCGCGGCCGTCGCCCGGCGCATCTGCGGATCATCGGCGAACGTGAGGCTGGCGGCTCCCTTGCCCCGAGGCTGGACGAGGACGCTCTCGGTCGCCGGCGAGGTCACGTGCAGCTGGTGCAGGATCCGTTCTCCCAGGCCGGCCTGGCCGGGGTCGTACTGCTGCAGGTTCTGCGTTCCCAGCAACTGCCCCGCCAGGAACGCAGCGGCGACCAACCCGAACCAGCCGAACACGGCGGTCTTCGCGTGGCGGGCACTCCAGCATGCGATCCGCTCAATCACGGGCCTGCCCCGACGACGCTGAGGTCGTGCCGAAGCGGGCGCTAACCCTGGGCCGCGCTGGAGCGACATTGGGCCCTCAGATCCTCGGCGGACAGTGGGTTGGTGCCCGGTCAGGATCGGGCTTATCTGGCTCAGCGAACGAAACGGCCGCCCGGTTCCCGCGCAGCGGCGAGCGCGCAGTCATCCCGGTTCGTTCACCGGATCGTCTCATGAAATATGTGGCTGTGCTGGGATCCACCGCACGCGATGCTACGGCGAGATAAGTTCCCGCTGCCGTGTCGTGGCGTGCGTAGTCCAGCGCACGAGCCGGGAATGAAGCCGCAGCGACCGCGCGTTGGGCCCGGTCTACCGACTCCGCGACCCAAGGAAGAAGGCAGATCCATGTCGTCGCCGCCGACCATGCGCGCCGTCCGGCTCTCCGGCCCCGGTCCGGTGGACAACCTGCGGCTGACCACGCTCCCGCTCCCGCCCGAGCGGGACGGCTGGGTGCGTATCCGCGTCGAGGCGTTCGGCCTTAACCGCTCGGAGCTGAAGCTTCGGCTCGGGCTGAGCGAGGGCGTCAGTTTTCCCAGGGTGCCGGGCGTCGAGGCCGCCGGCACCGTCGACGCGGCACCGGCCGGCAGCGGGCTGGCTCCAGGGCAGAAGGTCGTCGCGATGATGGGTGACATGGGCCGCACTTACGACGGCGGTTATGCGGAGTACACCTCGGTGCCGCTTGCGCAGGTCATCCCGGTTGAGACCGACCTGCCCTGGGAGGTGCTGGGCGCCCTGCCGGAGATGGTGCAGACGGCGTACGGTTCGCTCACCGTCGCGCTGGACCTGAAGCGCGGCCAGTCCGTGCTCATCCGCGGCGGCACCTCCTCCGTGGGCCTGGCCGCCGCCGCTCTCGCCAGGTGGCGCGGCGCCACCGTGCTGTCCACCACGCGGCAGGCCGACCGCCTCGCGTGGCTGAAGGAGCACGGCGTCAACCGCCCTCTGCTCGACACCGGTGAGATCGCGCCCGCCGTGCGCGAGCTGTACCCGGATGGCGTCGACGCCGCGCTGGATCTCGTCGGTACCCCGACCCTGCCTGACACGCTGCGCGCGGTGCGCGTGCACGGCACGGCCTGCTTCGGCGGCAGCCTCTCCAACCAGTGGACTGTGCACGACTTCTCCCCGAACGAGTACCTGCCGAGGGGCGTACGACTCGCGGGCTATTTCGGTGACGCTACGGACCTGCCGCGGGAGGCGCTCCAGGAGATCGTCGACGCGATCGCCGCCGGCCAGTTGTCCTTCCCCGTGGACCGCGTCTACGACGGGCTGGAGGAGGTGCGGCAGGCCCACGAAGACATGGAGCATGACCGCGCCACCGGCAAACTCGTAGTCCGCGTCAGGCACTGAAGGTCGCGTCTCACAACAATGCGCAGATCCGCTCGTGGCCACTGGGCCGGGGTCACTCACGCCGGCAGGCGCAGGTCCAGCCCGAGCCAGTCCGCCAGGCCCCTGATCTCGCGGTGCACGGCGGCGGCCATGACCGCGTCGAACGGCACGTCCTCGTGGATTGCGTTGACGCGGAGCACTCCGTGCGTGCGGTCGGCGGTCGCATCGACCTTGCCGACAAGCTTGTCGCCGTACAGGATCGGCAGAGCCCAGTAACCCCACCGGCGCCTCGCGGCCGGCTTGTACATCTCCAGCTGGTAGTCGAACTCGAACAGCTCAGTCATTCGCTTCCGGTCAAAGACCAGCCGGTCAAGCGGCGACAGCAGCCCCGGCCGGCCGGAGAACGGCTGGCCCAGCTGCGCTGGGTCGACCCGCCACTCGCCGTTGACGCCCTCGACCACGGCCGGCTCGCCAAGCTCACCGACGTCTGACGGCTCGGTCGGGCACTCCGGCCCGTGTGCCCGCGCGATGCCAAGCGACCGCAGCCGCCGCTCGGCGCGGATCCGCCGAGCCTTCGCGACTGGCACCATCGGGTCGTCCGGGTAGACGCGCTCGGCCAGGTCCCACAGCCGGTCGCGGCCTCGCCACCCGGCCATTGCCACCTCACCGCGGCGTACTAGGAAGTCCAGCAGCACCGAGACGTTGCGGTTGTTGGTCCAGCCGGTCGACTTCCACGCAACCTCGCAGGTGTCCGGCAGCTCACGGGCCGGCAGCGGCCCGTCGGAGCCCAGCCGGTCCAGGATGTCAATGCGGCACTTCTCGTTGGCCGCAACCCACCGGAGCGTGCCCGCCCGCCAGCCCGCCACCGACCCTCGCCCAGGCCACTCCGCCATCTCGGCGGTGTAGAGTGCCAGGTCCTCGCTGGGCCGGATCATCCCGCGCAGCTCGATCAGCGCCCGTTCCCTGAGCGCGAAAGCAAGGTCAGCCGGCGAGTACGACGCGCCCAGGCGGCTCCAGCACACCAAGTCGGCGTTCGGCGCCACTGCCGCAGTCAGGTCAGCCTGCAGCAAGGTCAGATGGCGCACGACGTCGAGCAACTCCGCCGGCCGGTCGCTGTCCAGCAACTGGGCGCGCACGGCAATGCGCCGCGCATCGGTACGGGAAAGCTCGTGGATAACCATTGATCGCCGGAGGCGCCGTGCCCCGCAGGGCTTGTGTCCATCCCCTTATCCTTCAGTCCGCACATGCGGCCTTCCCCGCATACGGCTCATCTATCACCTTTCTGGCATCTTACGAACGGCTTCCACAGCCCGCTGTCGCGGCAAGCCGTCAGGCGCCCCGCCGCTCAAGCTCTTCCAAAGCAGCGTTCATGGCCTCGTCCACCTGCCTGGGCGCATAGCCGCGCATGGTCAGGCTCAACTGCGTCGCGCGCAGCTCAGCTGAGGTCACGGGATCGCCGGTCACCGGGCCGCCGCCCAGTGTCGCATCAATACGCGCGAAGAGGTCATCGACCTCGCGGCAGGCATAACCACGCATGACGACCGGGAAAGAGGGCATCGTCAGGCTCCCCACAGGTACCGAGCACGGACTTGTCAGCCTGTCCGAAGGTTGCCACGGCAGGGCGAGGCATGCTAGGCATTCCGCGTCCGTTCCTCCGCGGGGCAGAACATCTGAACCTGCACGGCCGTGTCCAGCCAGGACTGACCGGACGTCCAGCGGCGTCCGCCTGGATGGTTTGGTCAGTGGCTGGTGATGGTCAGGCGTGGTGCGCCCTGCGCGGCACGCATCTGTACGGCGCCGCCGACGGGGAACGTGAGCATCGGCATGGTGTGGCCGAAGTCGACGTTAGCCAGCACCGGCAAGCCGGCCAGCTGGGGCTTGGAGGAGACGATCTGAGTGAGGAGGTCACGCGTCATGCCGGTCGCTTTCTGGAACCGGCCGATCACCACGCCGGTGACACCGCCGAAGGCGGGCTGCTGGAGGAGGGAGACCAGGTCCCGGTCGAAGTCCCAGGGTTTCACCTGTTCGTCGTCCTCGACGAAGATGACCGCATCGTTCAGGGGCGGCATGAACGGTGTGCCCTGCAGCAAGTTGAGGGTGCACAGGTTGCCGCCCACGATGGTCCCGGCTGCCTCGCCCTCCTGCAGCACCCACCAGCCCGAGCCCGGCTCCAGGTGACGCTCGTCTTGGTTTATAAACCACCGGTCGTCAGTCCAAGCGGGGCTGGGCGCAAGCTCGATCGGATCGTCGTCCATGACGCAGGCGACAAAACCGGCTTGCGTGTACTCGAAATGCCGTTTCATCCCGAAGCTGGAGTAGTGCGGGCCCGAGTAGCCGACCAGCCCGGACCGGGCATACAGCGCGTTGGACAAGACGGTGATGTCAGAGAACCCGCACACCACCTTCGGCCGGGCGGCCACCAGGGAGTAGTCGATGCCGGTCAGCAGCTGGTTGGCGCTGAATCCGCCGACGACAGTCAGAATCCCGTCTACCGCTGGATCAGCGAACGCCGCGTGCAGGTCGGCCAGGCGTGCCTGGACCGAGGATGAGGAGAACTCGTCGCAGTCACCGGTGTGCTCGCCGAATGAGACCGTCAGCCCGAGTGCCGTCAGCTTCCGGTCGGCTTCACTGCGCACGTCAGATCCGATGATCGCCAGTGATCTCGATGGGGCTATCACCCGCACCGAAGATCCGGGGCGCAACTTGGCAGGGACGACTGGCATCGGCTTATCCTGCCCCATCCGGCCAGGCCCAGCCAGCGAGTTTCCCGGCAGCACTCCCGCCCACCCCCCAACTGGTACCACCGGCGCTTCTCGTCGATCGTGATGTCGAGGACAGCGCAGCGGCTCCGACTCTGAAGTGGATCGTCCCTTCAAGGAAAGG
>JASHOL010000517.1 GCA_030041135.1 Streptosporangiaceae bacterium
CTCGGCGTTCCCGACGGCGGCGGTGGCGTTCGCGCCCGCGCTGACCAGAACGGCGCGCGCCCACCAGGGCATGAGCTTCCTGCTGCGGCAGACACAAAGCGGCGAAGAAGTCCTCAGGCTGGTCAGGGCCGGGCAGGTAGACGTGGCGATAGTGGACGACTGGAGCGGCCGGCTGACCAGCGGGCAGCCGGCCGCGATGCGGTTCTACCCGCTGATCACCGACCCGCTCGTGCTCGTCGTCCCGCGCGGCCACTGGGCTGGCGATAGCCGCGAGCCGGTTGCCCTGGACAAGCTCAGGGATGAGCCGTGGCTGGCTCCGCCCGCCGGGGAGGCGTCCAGGCGCGCGGTCGACCGGGTGCTCACCGCGGCGGGCGGCGTGGCGACGCCGCCATCGGAGTTCGAGGGACTCGCGACCATCCTCAGCCTGGTCGCACGGGGGATCGGGGTCGCGTTGCTGCCGCGGCTGTCACTGGCCGCGGGCGACGCCAGGGTCGTCGTGCGGGAGCTTCCAGGCACCAGCCCGGCCAGGGACCTGTACGCGGTCGCCAGGGAGTCCGCGGTCCGCCGCCCGGCGGTCGCGGTTATCGTGCGGGCGCTGACGTCGGCCGCGCGCGGCCTGGGTGCGGGCGCACGGGCGACGGCGCGCCATTAATGCCGCGGACAATCCCGACATTCACTTCTCCGCGGCGGCGGCTGCAGAAGATAGGTGCCGGCGGACGGGCTGTTGCAGTGTTGACGCGGTCGGGTGCGGTGGGACCCGGCCGTTCGGCTGGGCCGGGGCGGTGTGACGCGGCGCCAGGTATGGCCGTCGGCTGGTCTCGGGGCGGCCGCACTGCCGCAGGCTGCCGACATCGTGCAAGTTGTCGGGCGCATACCAGATCAAAGCGACCGCGAAAGTGCGGAGAACTTGCACGATGCCGGAGAACTTGCACGATGCCGGAGAACTTGCACGGCGGCCGGAACCACACTCACCTTCCGCAACCATCCTCCCGCGCGACGTTTTGCCGGACTTGTCAGGCGAGTGAGCGTCCCAGGGTCAGGCGTCGCGCTCAATCGGGCAGGTCATGCACCGCGGCCCGCCGCGGCCGCGGCCGAGCTCGCTGCCGCGCACGGTGATCACCTCGATGCCGTGGTCGCGCAGGTAGGCGTTGGTCGTGACGTTCCGGTCATAGGCAACGACGACGCCGGGCGAGAGCGCCAGCACGTTGCACCCGTCGTCCCACTGCTCGCGGCTGGCCGAGCGCACGTCCTGGGTGGCGGTCAGCACCGTTATCTTCGGCAGCCCGAGCGCGGCGGCAATCGCGTCGTGCATCTGCTCGGGCAGGTGCTCGGTGATCTTCAGCTCCTCGGGGTCGCTGCCCGGCTCGAGCGTGTACGAGGGCAGCATGCCCATCCCTGCGTATTTGATGAACACGCCGTAGTCCGCCATCGTCAGCACGGTGTCCAGGTGCATGAACGCGCGGGCCTTCGGCATGTCGACGGCCAGCACGGTGGACGCGGCGCCCGCGGAGAACAGTCGGTGCGCCAGCATCTCCACGGACTGCGGTTGCGTGCGTTCCGACATGCCCACGAGCACGGCCCCGTTCCCCATGACGAGGATGTCACCACCTTCGACAGAAGCCGGGCGGCTGTCGGCCCCGTGGTACCAGACCTGAAAGCCACCGTCGAGGAACATCGGATGCCAGCGGTAGATGACTTCGTCGCCGACGGTTTCCCGCATCCGGGCCGGCTTGTGCATGGCGTTCACCGACACCCCGCCGTAGATCCAGCAGGATGTGTCGCGCTGGTAGAGGACATTCGGAAGCGGGGCGAGCACGAAGCCGTCCTGATCAAGCGAGCGGAACGCGATGCTCTGGGGCTCCTGCGCCAGCTCGCGAAACTCGCTGCGGGTGATGCCGCCGATAAGCAGGGTCGTCAGGGTGGCCGGGTCTAGCTCCCCGAGCGCCCGGCGCAGTGCGCGGACCGCGAGCGGCCCATGCAGCCGGTGATCGAAGACGCGGTCGAGCATGTACGTGCGGGCTTCGTCAATGGCGAGGGTCTGCGCCAGCAGGTCGGCGTAGTCATGCACGATGATGCCCCGGTCGCGCAGGGTGGCGGTGAATTCGTCATGCTCCGCCTGCGCCTCGCTCACCCAGAGCACGCCGTCAAAGAGCAGGTCGGCCGCGTTGTCCGGGGTGAGCCGCTTGAGCTCGAGACCGGGGCGGTGCACGATGACCTGCCGTAGCTGCCCGACCTCGGAGTCGACGTGGAACATGGCCCTCCCGGTGTCGCTGCGGCCCCGCCGGGGCACGGGAGTCGTCCCCCGGCTAACGCCGCGGGGTTCATGGTTCGTCCCCCGTTCGGCGCCGCGTGGCCGGCTGGTCTATCAGGCTATGCTGCGGCCGTGAGGCTTGATCCTTTCCTCCCGGTCGCCGAGCTGGCCGCGCGCCTGGTGGACGCGGAGTCCGTCAGCGGCGGCGAGGAGCCGCTCGCCGATGCCATCGAGTCCGCTCTTGCGCCGCTTCCGCACCTCAGCGTAGAGCGGGACGGCAACGCCATCGTGGCCCGCACCGACTTCGGCCGGCGTGAGCGGGTAGCGCTGGCGGGCCACATCGACACCGTGCCAGTCGCCGGCAACCTGCCCTCGCATTTCGACGGCGTGCAGTTGTACGGCTGCGGCAGCTGCGACATGAAGTCGGGGGTTGCCGTTCAGCTCTCGCTGGCGGCGCGGCTGACGACCGCGGTCCGCGATGTCACGTACGTGTTCTACGACTGCGAGGAGGTCGAGGCCGAGCGCAACGGCCTGCTGCGGCTCAGCCGGAACCGGCCCGAACTGCTCGAGTCGGACTTCGCGGTGCTGCTCGAGCCGACCGGAACCTTCGTCGAGGGCGGCTGCCAGGGGACGCTCCGGGCGGACGTCGTGGCCCGCGGCAAGCGCGCGCACAGCGCCAGGTCGTGGCTCGGCAGCAACGCTATCCATGCCGCGGGTGGCATCCTGGACGTGCTTCGCGCCTACTCCGAGCGGAAGCCAGAGGTGGAGGGGCTCTCATACCACGAGGGTCTCAACGCGGTCGGCATCAGCGGCGGAGTGGCCGGGAACGTGATCCCCGACGAGTGCGTCGTGAACGTGAACTACCGGTTCGCCCCTGACCGCTCGCCCGAGCAGGCGATCGAGCATGTGCGCGAGGTGTTCACCGGATACGAGGTGCGGATCACGGACGCGGCCGGCGGGGCGCGGCCCGGCCTCAGTCGGCCCTCGGCCGCTTCGTTCGTGGCGGCGATGGGCGGCGCAGCGCGGGCCAAGCTGGGCTGGACCGACGTCGCCAGGTTCGCCGCCCTCGGCATCCCGGCGGTCAACTACGGGCCCGGCGACCCGCAGCTTGCGCACACCACAGACGAGCACGTGCCGCTGGCGCAGATCTGGGACTGCGAGGCGCGGATGCGGACCTGGCTTACCGCCGAGGGCGACTGAGGGCGGCAGCCCGACGCCTACTCGGGCGGCGCCGCGGCCAGCATCATCGGACGGTCCATCGTCGTGCCGGTCGGCGTCACCCAGGTCACCGGGACCGTCTGGCCTGACCTCAGGACGCTGAGAATCGTCACCAGTGAAGCCGGCGACGACACGGCGTGGCCGTCCACGCTGGTGATCACGTCGCCAGGAGTCATTCCGACGGCGGCGGCCGGGGTACCGCAGAGGGCTCCGAGGACCAGAGTCCCCGAGTTGACCGGCGCGATGTTGCTTGGCACGCCGCTGAGACTCGCATCGTTTTGCATGCAGTTATTGTTCGGTGATCCGCCCAACCCGCCGCCGGCCTGCTGGAGTTCCTGCTGTTCCTGCTGTTCCTGCTGCTGCGGGTTGGTCAGGTTACTTTGCGCGCCGAGCTTGCTGCTCGTCCCGCCGACGACCACGACGCCCAGGAAGCCGACCGAGCCAATGCGCACGTCCGAGCTGGACTTGCCGCTGATGATCTGGTCAGCAATCGATATCGCTCGGTTGATCGGGATCGCGAAGCCGACGTCCTGTTGGCTGCCCAGCCCGTAGTTGTCCGTGCTGGCAGCGGTGTCCATGCCGATGACCTGGCCGTTTACCGACGCTAGCGGACCGCCGGAGTCACCGGGAATGATCTGCGAGCTGGTCTGGATCATGTCGGTCAGGGTCTCGGAGCTCGTGCCGTTGTCGCTGGCGGTGATCTTCTCGTCCAGTCCGGTGATCCGGCCCTCGACCGTGGTGATGTAGCCGGTGCCGTTGGCGTTGCCCATGGCCACGACACTGTCGTCCAACTTGACGTTGTTCGAGTTCCCCAGCGGCACGGTATGCAGCCCGGACGCGCCGACGAGCTGAATCACGGCCACGTCAGCGGTCTTGTCGTAGCCGAGCCACCTCGCGGTGTACCGCGGGCCCGTGCCCTGGCCGGCCCCGTTCACTACCCGCGCGGTCAGGCCGGTCGTGCCGTTGATGACATGGTTGTTGGTCAGCACCAGGCCGTTGCTGCTGATGATCATGCCGGTCGCCTCAGCCGCGTCGTCCTCGTAGGACAGATTGCTGCTGATGACGACCAGGCCTGGCATGATCGCTTTCTGGACCTTCTTGACCGTGCCGCTGCTGACCCCTGAGCTGCCGTTGCCGGAGTTGGGGCTGGTCCCGTTGTTGAACGGAAGGCCACTGAACGGGTTGTTGCCGCTACCGTTGCCGGAGTTTGCGGAGGGTGGCGTGGTAGTGGTGCCGGTCGCCAGGTCCACGAACAGGCCGCCCACAACTGCTGCCACGATGGCGACCGCGAGGTAGGCGATCAGGTTAGAGGCGCGCCTGCGCCGCCTTGTCGGCCCTGGATAGCCGTAGTTCGGCGGCTGACCGTACGGGTGATAGGGGTCGTAGCCCTGCTGACCGTAGCCCTGGTGACCGTACGGGTACTGCTGCGGATAGCCGAGCGGCTGGGTGCTGGAACTCGCAGAGCCGAACCCGGGCGGCGGTGGTGGTGGCGGGCTGCCAGGCTGGCCGTAGCCGGGCTCGGCAGGCGGGGCGTCCTGCGGGTCGGCCTCCTGGCCGGGCTCGCCCCCAGGATGGCCAGGCTGACCAGCGCCGGCCGACCAGGCAGCCCACGGGTCGGGCTGGTGGCCTTGGCCGCTCTGCTCGTCGCTCATCTCATCACCCTTTTGCGCCAGTGCCTTGCCAGCATATGTCTGGCAGCGGCTCAGTCCCAGCCCGAGCCTGAGCCCCGCAGGACCGAGCACCCCAACGAAAGCACGCCGACCTGGACGTTAGCTGAAGACGGACCGAGGAACACCTACCGCGTCCCTCCACGTTTACACTCCAAGACGATATATCTTGTCACCGCGCGTTTGAAGATATATCTTGAGCCTAGTCAGAGTGTGAGTTCGCCAACAGGAGTCGTCAATGTCGGCACCACCAAGCACCCCCAAGACCGACCTAAGTCGCCGTGAGGAGATGGCGGTCTCCGGGACTGTGTTCTCAGATGCCCCTTGGAAGCTCGCCGGGGCAGCGGGCGTCGTCGTTACCGCGGCGGACCTCGCCTTTCACCTTTTCTCCCTGCACCTGGCCTGGGCTACCGCCCTGTCCTTGGGCTCGGTCGCGTTCTTCACGGTAGCGGGGGCCGGCGCGCTGGTGCGGTCTCGCCACACCCGCGCGCTGCGCTGGGCGCGGAACTGGCCGTGGCGCTACGCGGCGCTGCCGGGGGCGGCGACCGCGATCCTCGTGTTCGCTCTCACCGTGCTGCACGGCAGCGCGATCCCTGGTGCCGTGTTCACCTCGCTCTGGCACGGGGGGATCACCTACGGCCTGACCGGAGCGGTCGGCTCGGTCGTCCGCCCGCGCCGAAGCCAGAACGTCTAACCAGCTTCCCGCGGCCTGGTCGACACCACTTGAATCCGCTGACGCCCGAATGTGGCGTCAGCGGTTCTGGTGGCTTTGCCATGCGAGGGACCTAACCGTGGCGGGACTGCGAGCCGGCCAGGACGCGGCGAATTCCGTGCTCGCCGACGGGCCCGACGCGCAGTCCGGCGGCGGCGCAATGGTCAAGCAGCAGCGGTAGGGCGCCGAGCCCCGCCTGCCACGATCCGGGTGGCGAGGTGCAGCCCGAGTCGTGCAGCAGCACGGTCACGCCGCCCTCCAGATCCCTGGCCAGCGTGGCGTAGACCGAGTCGGCCGTGGCGCCAGGCGTCCATTCGCGGCCCCACGCGCTCCAGAGCACGGGAGTCAGCCCAAGCTCCCTGGCGGTCAGCAGGGCGGGCCCGCTGAGCACGCCGTAGGGCGGACGGAAAAATCTTGGCCGACTCCCGGTGACCCGCTCGATCACGTCGACGGCGCGGCGGATGTCGGACCTGGTAGCGGTGGCCGTGCGGGCCGGAAGGTACCGATGGTCGAAACCGTGCACCGCGATCTCGTGCCCGGCCGCCGCCAGTTCCGCGGCCAGACCGGGCGCCCGCTCCACCATGCTGCCAAGCATGAAGAACGTGGCCTTCACGCCATGATCGGCCAGGGCCGCAGTGAACTCGGGCGTGGATGCGGGGTCGGGGCCGTCGTCGAAACTCAGCGCCACGTGGTCATGGTCACCGCGGCCCGCTAGCCGCGGAAACAGCAGCCTGCGTACCGGGCCGAGCCCGGTGATGCCCGGCCCGGCCTGGGCCACGGCCGCGCCCGCCACGGTGGCCCCGACCGCGAGGCCTAGCACTGCCAGGGGACGGCTCATCGTTGCTCACCTCGTACGTCTCACGGCAACACCGCGGTCCTCGCGTGGCGCGTCGGCGCCGTCACTAGCCCGCGACTCGATGGGGGATAAGCCCGGCGTCGTTCACGTTCAGCCAGGCCATTGCTCGTGATCATTTCATGCCTATTAGCGAAGAACGACGTCGACCAGCCCGCGCCGCCCTATCGGGCGTCTGCTTCTCGTTAGCGAGGGTCTGAAGGCGGTTCGGTGTCTGCTGCCTGGACGAGGGTAAGGGAGCATCCATGCGCGTACTGATCACGGGCCGGGGGCGGAGGTCGCCGCGGTGACCGGCCAGCGGTCGGCGCTGCTGCTGTCCGGCTCGATCGGCAAGGGCCACGATCAGCTGGCAGAGTCGTGCGCCGACTCGCTGCGAGCGCAGGGCTGGGCCACGAGCACGCTAGACGCGATGCGGATGCTCGGGAAGCGCGGTGGCTCGACCGGAGAAAAGGTGTTCAGGTCCATGCTGGCCGTACCGGGCTTGTTTGACGCGTTCCATTACGCCGGGCTGCGCACCGGCGGCCGGCTCGCGCTCACGGTCGACGCCGGCGCGCGGCGGGTGCTGGTGCCCCGCTTGCGCGATTACCTTGACCGACGCCCGGCCGACCTGGTGATCTCGGTCTTCGCGACCGGTGCCGCAGCCGCGAGCGCGCTGGCCGGGCAGTACCCGTCCATGCGGCACATGGTCTTCTGCACCGATGCCACCCCGCACCGGATGTGGGTTCATCCGAACGTGGATCTGTACCTGGTCACCGCCGAAGTCGCAGAGCTGGCCGTCATGCGCTTCCGGCCCGACGCCAAGGTCCAGGTCGTGCCGCCGCCGGTCAGGCCCGCCTTCTACCGGGCGCCGAGCCAGCCGAAGGCGAGGGCCGAGTTGCGCATACCGGCAGCCGAGCGGTGCGTGCTGCTGATGTCGGGGGCCTGGGGCCTCGGCCCGCTCGCCGCCGCTGCGCGAGCGCTTGGTGACGCCGGGATCAACGTCCTCGCGGTTGCGGGCAACAACGCCAGGCTGGCGCGCAAGCTGGCCGACGTGGCAGCGCGCCAGCCGAGAGTGCGGCCGTTCGGGTACACCGACCGCGTTCCCGACCTGATGGCCGCGGCCGACCTGGTCATCACGAGTTCCGGGGACACCTGCACGGAAGCGCGGACGATCGGCCGGCCGCTGCTGCTGCTCGACGTGGTGCAAGGGCACGGGCGCGACAACTTGCAGCATGAGCTCGAACTGGGCGACGCCATGGTCAGCTCGGCCTCGGCGGCCGATCTCACCCGGTGCACGCTGGCCGCGCTTGACCGGATCAAGCCCGCGCCGACCGGGCCCGTTCGGACCCGTGCCAGCTGGGAGACGGCGTTCCTCGCCGCGCTGGCCATGATCGGCTGCTAGCCAGGCGCGGGACGCTAAAGCGTCGACCGGGCGGCACATTGCAGTAAAGCCATTCCGGACGCGTAAAAGCTCGCGGGCGTGAGTCCAGACGCGGGCGAGTGGGTGCCCTGCCTTCGCGCCGGCGGCCATGATCGGTGGCGGGGCAGTTTTGTGTGCCCTGGGGTGTTCGGGATGATCCGGGCTGGATGGCCGCGTTACACGAGTTGCAGCGGAGGCGATGGCCGGGTTGGCCGGCCGGACCTGACCCGCACGCCCCAGACGGGCGTGCTCGTGATCTTCGATGCGCCTTGCGCAGCCGGGCGATCAGTGCAGAACAAGAGGGTGTCCGACACACGTCGGCTCATCCGGGATACCGCAGCCACCAGGGTCGACCGAGGGAACCGCATTGTCTTCTGCGACACATCTCCGTACGCGGATCATGGCCGTGGGAGGCGCCGCCGTCCTGCTGGTCGCCGGAATCTGGATCGCACTCGCCAATTCCGGGCCTGCCGCCACCTACTCGACGGCCCGGCTCGACGAACTGCTCGCACAGCTCGGCTACCTGCCGCTGAACTGGACGCCGTCAGCCGGGCAGAAGGTCCCGGCCGACAATGACGCGGCCGGCCAGCTGGCCGCGGCCGCCAAGCCGCCGAAGGGCCAGTTCACCTGGAAGTCCGGCTATCCGAGCGAACTGCGGCGCTTCTGGCGGGACGGTACGACCGAGGGCCTGATCCTCCAGGGTGCGGTCATGGCGTTCGAGCAGCAGCACGGCCTGGAGGTCGACGGCATCGCCGGGCCCAAGGTCTGGGATGCCCTGCTCACGGCGGTGGCTGCTCACGACGTGAACAGGAACGGCTATACCTACGCGATCGCCAGCGAGGGCGACCCGGAGACGCTGACGATCTGGCACGACGGCCGGCAGGTGCTTCAGTCGGACGCCGACACCGGCATCCCGGCTTCGCCGACGACGATCGGCACGGCGCCGGTCTACTTGAAGCACTACTACCAGGACATGAAAGGGACGAATCCCAACGGAACCCCCTACTCTAGTCCCGTCTACTATATCTCGTACTTCCGCGGCAACCTGGCCGTGCACTGGTACCCGCGCGCGTCGTATGGCTTCCCGCAGAGCCTTGGCTGCGTCGAGCTGCCCTGGAGCGCGGCCAAGACCGCCTGGCAGTACCTGTCCTATGGCACTCTCGTGACCGTCCAGCCGGGCTCGCAGACGCCCGGCACGAGCCCGGTCGACCCGACCACCTAGTGCCCGGCGCGCCGGCGCCGCGTAGTGAGCGCTGATCCCGGGGACGCTCAGGGCACGCGGAACAAGTAGTTCCGAGTCGCCGAGGTGATCTGGCTGGCCCGCTGCCAGCCTCGGCTCCAGGTGTACATGGCGTAACCCCGGGCGCAGAGCCAGCTAACCACGTCCTCAGGGAGGTACTGGTAACGGGCCGTGTGGCGGGCCTCGATCTCGATCAGCATGGCCGGCCGGAACGACTCGATGACGCCGGCACCACCCCGCAGGACGTGGAGTTCCGCTCCCTCCACGTCGATCTTGACGAAGTCCAGCCGATCGTGGTCGGCCTGCGCCAGCAGCCGGTCGAGCGTGTCGACCGGAACCGGGTAGGTGATGTGCTGCGCGAACTCGACGTTCGAGCCGAGTCCGAGGCAATGCTGGCTGACGAACGACCGGCCGGTGACCAGGCCATGACGACCTCTCGGCACGCTCATGCTGGCCTCGCCGGGCTCCGAGCCGAGGGCCACCGCATGATGCAGGACGTTCGGGCTGCTCCGGACTCGCAGTAGCCGGTTCCAGGTTGGCCAGGCGAACGGCAGCGGCTCGACGCTATGCACGAGTCCGGTCGGGCCTGCCAGCCGTGCTAGCGGCAGCGTATAAATCCCGGCGGCGGCTCCGACGTCGACGCAGACACTGCCCGGTCCGACCAGGCTCGGCAGTCCCAGCAACTCGGGCTCCAGCCAGCGGGTCCATCGTGCCGCCACCATGATCGCGGCCGCGGATACGCCGGCAAGAAGCGGCGGGACGTGTCCGTGCCCGTCATGCCGCGGGCCCGGGCTGGCGGCCGGTTGCGCGGGCGGGGTGGCGGGCGCTTGCAGGCCCGGGCCCGCGGGCGATTGCACGCCCACGCTGGCGGGCGCTTGCAGGCCTGGGCTCGGGGGCGGTTGCACGGCCGGGCTGGCGGACGCTTGCAGGGCCAGGCTCGCGAGCGTCTG
Organism: Streptosporangiaceae bacterium; assembly: GCA_030041135.1. Classification (GTDB taxonomy): domain Bacteria; phylum Actinomycetota; class Actinomycetes; order Streptosporangiales; family Streptosporangiaceae; genus JAJYUU01. The sequence goes on from JASHOL010000517.1 coordinate 10,291, forward strand.
ACCCTGGTACTCGCTGGTCTCCCGTTCCGCCAGCGGCTGACTCGCGGCCAGCGGCTGACTCGCGGCCAGAGGCTGGCCGGGCAGCGGCGTGACGCCCGGCACGGCCGGGTCGGCCTGCCACTCCTCTGCGCTCCGGTCAGCGATGCCAGCGCTCATGTGCATTCCTTCGGTTGCGGGGCCGTGCGACGAATGATGTAACGCTAAGTGAACCCGGCGCAAGCGCCTCGGGCGGGAGGCGTGTCCGGTGGACTCGGGCGCACCTGACCATGCCAGGCGCGGGGTGATGCAGGCGGCACCGGAGGACCGGGTAACGTGTCTTCTGCCGCGGAGGCCCCCCTGCCAGCACGAACGGGCCGCGCACTGAGGCCCGACGACCTTGGCATGCAGCCGCGGGCGTTTTTTCCATGGGTGGCGGAGGCGAAGCGTTGACACAGGCCATAGGTGCGCTCGGTCCGGGACTCGCGGACCCTGGAGGGACCGCGAGTCCCGGCGGGCCGGGCGAATCGGCGGCGCCGGCCCGCAGGACCGCGGCGGTGATCGCCCGTGCGCTGTTCCTGCTGACCAAGCCGCGGATTATCGAACTCCTGCTGGTGACCACGCTGCCCACCATGCTGCTGGCCGACCGCGGGCTGCCGTCGGCCAGGCTGATCCTCGTCACGCTGGTCGGCGGAGCGCTGGCGGCCGCCAGCGCCAACACGCTGAACTGCTACATCGACCGGGACATCGACGCGGTCATGAAGCGCACATCGCGGCGGCCGCTCGTCGCCAGGGACGGCCAGGCGACGATCAAGCCAGGCGAGGCGCTGGCGTCGGGCGTCGTGCTCGGCGCCGCGGCCACCGTGCTGCTCGGCCTGCTGGCTAACTGGCTGGCCGCGGCGCTGGCGGACGGTGCGATCTTGTTCTACGTGTTCGTCTACACGCTGGGCCTCAAGCGCCGGACCGCGTCGAATATCGTGATCGGCGGGGCGGCCGGCTGCTTCCCCGTGCTCGTGGGCTGGGCGGCCGTAACCGGCCGGGTGAGCATATGGGCGGGCGTGCTGTTCGCCGTCATCTTCTTCTGGACGCCACCGCACTTCTGGGCCCTGGCGATGAAGTTCAAGGATGACTACGCCGCGGCTGACGTGCCGATGCTGCCCGTCGTGGCCACGCCCGCGACGGTCGCGCGCAAGATCGTTGTCTACTCGTACGTGATGGTGGCGGCCACGCTGGCACTCGCGCCGTATGCCGGGTGGATCTATGCGTGCTGCGCGCTCGGCCTGGGCGGCTGGTTCCTCGCCGAGGCGCACCGGCTGCGGGCCAGGATCGCCGACGGCAGCCCGCCGGCGCCGATGCGGCTGTTCCACCTGTCGATCGCCTACCTGACGCTCCTGTTCGCCGCCGTCGCGGTGACGGCGGTGGTGCTACCGCTCGGTCGATGGTTACCTTCCTCGCATCCATCACATAACATCTCGTTTGTGTCGCAGTTCGTAAGGATGGCTTAAGAATTGCGCGTCTTTGACTAGCTGATGCACTCGGGCAGGTCATGCTTACTACATGGCCTGGACGCGCAGAGCATTCCTCGGCCGCGCAGCGGCGGCGGCCGCGGTTCCTGCGGCCGTCGTATCGGCGGCCAAGATCGCTGAATCTCCATCGCCAGCCCGGGCAGGCGCTGCCGGCAGCGCTGGCCGGACAGCCGCCGTACACCGCCGCACCGTGGCCGAGAATTCCCTGCCAGGTGATCCCAATTGGTGGTTGCACACGCTCGGCCCGCAGGACGCCATCCAGGGTTTCACCGGGAAGGCCAGCGTCCTGTCCGGCGAGCCCATCGAGCTGTACGTCTCGACGACCTCGCGCGAGTTCCGCGCTACCGCGTTCCGGATGGGCTGGTACGGCGGCGACCTGGCCCGCAAGCTCTGGGCATCGAAGTGGATGCGCGGGCACCGGCAGAGGCCGGCCGAACTCAGCGCCGATACCAGGACCGTGAGCGTCAAGTGGGGCGTAACGATCACCGTGCCAACCGACGACTGGCCGCCCGGCTCATACCTGTTCCGGCTGGACGCGCACTCGGGCGCCCAGCGGTACGTGCCGGTGACCGTGCGGTCCCCAAGCGCCGCGGGCAAGGTTGTACTGAAGAACGCGGTGCCGACCTGGCAGGCCTATAACACCTTCGGTGAATACGACCTCTACCTCGGCCCGGGCGGCTACGACGACCGGTCCTACGTCGTCAGCCTGGACCGGCCGGGCGACTACGACGGCGCCTACCTGTTCCAGGTGTACGAGCGGAAGCTCGTGAACCTGGCCGAGCGGATGGGCCTGCCGCTGGCTTACATGACCGCGATGGACATCGCCAGGGACCCCCGCTCGCTCGACGGGGCCACCGCGCTGATCTCGCCCGGGCACGACGAATACTGGTCGCCGGAAGAGCGGGCGATCGTCACCGCCGCCAGGGACAGGGGCGTGAACCTCGCCTTCCTTGGCGCGAACGCGATGTTCAGGCGCACCCGGCTCCAGCCCAGCGCGCTTGGTCCTGACCGGGAGGTCGTCTGCTACAAGACCAGCTATGAACTCGACCCGATGTACGGGAAGAACGACGCCATGGTCACCAGCGACTGGCGGGAGCCGCCCGACCCGGACCCGGAGTCCTCGGTCATCGGCACGCTGTACGAGGGCTACCCCACGGTCTCGAATTACGTGGTACTGACGCCCGACGCATGGATGTTCAAGGGCACGGGCGTGCGGAAGGGCACGAAGTTCGACAACCTCATCGGGATCGAGTACGACCGGGTCAACCCCGGCTACCCGGTGGAACGGCCGATCCAGGTGCTGTCGCACTCGCCGCTGGTGTGCAACGGCGTCAGCAGCTTCGCCGACTCGGCCTACTACACGCACAAGAGCGGCGCCGGAGTTTTTAATACAGGCACGATGCGCTGGGTTGAGGCATTCGGCTCGCCAACCTACGGCTGGGGGATAAGCAACGCCACGCAGCGCTTCACCAAGCGGGTGACGGCCAACGTGCTGACGGCGTTCGCCGAGGGCCCGGCCGCGCACAAGTATCCGGCCCACGACAACCTCGACTCCGTGCACGAGTTCGCCGGCGATCCGCTGGACGGCGACGCGACGGTCAGCACCGGCCAGTGACACTCCGGCGCCATCGGCCCAGGCTAACGCCGTGGCCGGCACCTCGTGCCAGCCAAGACCAGGCCGGCAGCCTGCCTTGTTAGGTCGCTGTTATCCGCGAGCCACTATTGTGAAGGCAATCGGGGCGAATGGCGGGTGACGCAAGTGCGCAAGATCAGCGCTCGTACGCGGTGGGCGGTACCGGCGGGAATTGTAGCGGCGGTCGGACTCACCATCGGCGCGACTGCAGTCGCGAACGCCGCCCAGCCGTCGCTGCCGGCGCAGAGCGTGGCCCAGCTGCTGGCGGACGTTCAGCAAGCCTCGGCCAGGCCGCAGGGGCCGGTGACGGCGACGATCCAGGAGACCGCGAACCTGGGCCTGCCGGCGCTGCCGCAGATCGGCGCGATCGCCAGCCAGGACGGTCAGCTGGGATCGCTCAGCCCGCTGGCCGGCACCACGACGGTCAGCATCTGGTACCTGAACCCGAGCCACGTCAGGATCGCCCAGGAGGTGCAGATGGGCGAGAGCGACCTGCGCCTCGACGGCACCACGCTCTGGCTGTGGAACAGCAAGTCCCAGACCGCGACTCACGTCCTGCTTCCGCGTGCTGCGGGGAACGAGGCGCGGACCGGGCACAACTGGTCCTCCGCCGTTCCGGGTGGCGCCGCGGGTCTCGAAGAGTCGCCGCTGGCCGCGGCCAGGCAAGCGCTCGCGCATGTCGGCCCGTCGACGAGTGTGCGCCTGGGCCCGAACGTCACCGTCGCTGGCCGGGCCGCGTACCAGATCTCAATCAGCCCGAGGACGTCGGGCTCGCTGGTTAGCCAGATCCTCATCGCGATCGACGCGACGCGGCACATTCCGCTGCGCGTCGAGGTCATCGCGCGCGACTCCTCCAGCCCCGCCTTCGAGGTCGGCTACACCGCGCTGGCCTTCGGGCCGCCGGCGATGTCGAACTTCTCGTTCGCCCCGCCGCCCGGCGCGCACGTCAAGACGGTGACGATCCCGGCCGGCGGGCTGGAGAACAACGTCGGACTCGGCACGCTCGGCCTCGGTGTGCTCGGGCCGGCCGGACTCTCCGGCCTGGGGTCGCAGAGCGCCGTCAGCCGGCCCGCGAAATACATCGCGTGCGCGAAGAAGACGGCTCTCTGCGTTCTCGGGACCGGGGGGGTCAACCCAGGAGGGCCTGACAGCCCGGCACCGCCTGCCATCCAGAAAGCGGCGCTGAAGCAGCTCGAGGCGCGCCTGCCGGAGGGCATGCCCAAGGCCCAGCGGGCGGCCGCGATCAAGGCGCTCGAGCAGAACGTCATCGATACGTACGCGAGCCAGGACAACGGGGCCGGCGCGGGCTCGCCGAAGGTGCTCGGCCACGACTGGACGTCGGTCTTCGCCACGCCGGCGAACCCGGAGGTGGCCGCGGCGGTGCGGCAGCTGCTGACCAGCGCGCACCAGGGCCAGGCATCATCAGTCGGCGGGATCTTCTCCGGGTCAAGCTCGCAGGCGGCTGCGGTGCCGGGCAGCTGGGCCGGGCCGGTCCCGGTTGGCCCGGACCTGGCCGTGCTGCAGGCCCTGCTCGAGGCCAGCACGCCGGTCCACGGAAGCTGGGGGAGCGGCCGGCTGGTCCAGTCGGCGCTGCTCTCGGTCCTGGTGACCTCCAAGGGGCAGGTCCTGGCCGGCGCGGTCACGCCGTCCGTCCTGTACGCCGACGCGGCCAGCCTGTCCAGGTGAGCCGTCGGCTCGCCAGCTAGGCTCCGTTGCCGTGCAGTCATCAGAGGACGAGGTCAGCTTCGGTCAGCCGGCCGGTCGCGAGAGTGACCCCGGCGACACTGAGCCGGGCGATGACCGGACTCTGACTTTCGATCCAGGTTTTGCCCTTGCCACCCGCGGGCTGAGCAAGCGGTTCAGGAACGGGCAGCTGGCCGTCGACAGCCTGGACCTCGCGGTGCCGGCCGGATCGGTCTACGGCTTCCTCGGCCCCAACGGCTCAGGCAAGACAACGACGATCCGGATGCTGCTTGGCCTGATCCAGCCGACCGCGGGCAGCCACCAGGTGCTGGGCTTCCCGATGCCAGAGGGCCAGATTTCGGCGCTGGCGCGGGTCGGCTCGCTGGTGGAAGGGCCGGGGTTCTACCCGCACCTGTCCGGCCGCGGCAACCTGGCCCGGCTGGACGCCGCCGACCGAACCGCCAGCCGGGCCACGGCCGCGGCCAGGATCGACCAGGCCCTGGACCGAGTCGGCCTGCTGGCCGCGGCGGACAAGAAGTACCGGGCGTACTCGCTCGGGATGAAACAGCGGCTGGCCATCGCGACCAGCCTGCTCCGCCCGCGCGAGCTGGTGGTCCTGGACGAGCCGACCAACGGGCTTGACCCGCAGGGGACCAGGGAGGTGCGGTCGCTGATCAGGAAAATCGCGGCGGACGGCGCGACCGTGTTCGTGTCGTCGCACCTGCTCGCCGAGGTGGAGCAGGTGTGCACCCATGTCGGCGTCATGCGGTCAGGCCGGCTGGTGTTCTCCGGGCCGCTGGGCCAGCTGCGCGGCAGCGGCACCAGCCGGGTCATGGTCCGCACATCCCAGCCGGACCTGGCGGCCAAGGTGCTGAACGACCTCGGTCTCGCCGGGATCCGCCAGGACGGCCAGGAGGTGACCGCCGACCTGGGCACGCTGCAGCCGGAGTTCATCTGCGAGCGCCTGGTGTACGCCGGCGTGCCGGTGGCGGGACTGGAGACGCCGAGGCGCAGCCTGGAAGACGAGTTCGTCGAGCTGACCGGCGAGGGTTTCGATGTTGAGCAGTAGGCCCGCCGTGGAGATACCCCAGCCGGCGGAGCCGACCATACCCGGGTCCGGCTTCGTTCCCGCATGGTTGAGATTTTTCCGGTCCGAGCTGCGGCTGGTGTTCGGCCGCCCGCGCAACGTGGCCATGCTCGGAGTGCTCGTGGTGATCCCGGTGTTCCTCGGCATCGTGTTGCGGCTCACTATCAACGCGAACAACATCGCGGGCGGCGGCGGCCCCGCGTTCCTGAACCAGCTCGCCGGGAACGGCGTCTTCCTCGCGCTCGTCGTGCTGTCGCTCATGCTGGTGCTCGTCTTGCCGTTGGCGATGGCGGTCGTCGCCGGCGACGCGATCGCCGGAGAGGCGAACATGGGGACGCTGCGCGGGCTGCTCACGGTGCCGGCGGGCCGGACCCGGCTGCTGGCGGTCAAGTACGCGGCGATCGTCGTGTTCAGCCTCGTCTCGTGCCTGCTCGTTGCCGGGGTGTCGCTGATCATGGGGCTCATCTTGTTCCACACCGGGCCGGTCACGCTGCTGTCGGGCACGACCGTCCCGCTGGCGAACGGCGTGCTGCGCGTGCTCGTGGTTGCGATCTACGCGGCCGTGGCGATGTCGGCGCTCGGCGCGATCGGGCTGGCCGCCTCGACGTTCACCCAGCACCCGGTCGGCGCGATCGCCGGAATTCTCGTGCTCGTGGTGGGCAGCGAGATCGCCGAGCAGGTGCCGCAGCTGTCCGGCATCTACCCCATCCTGCCCTCGCACTTCTGGCTGGCCTGGGACGGCATGTTCCGGGCGCCGATCGACACCTCGGGGATCCAGCACGGGCTGCTGTCGTTCGCCCTGTACATCGTGATCTTCGGTGCGATCGCGTGGGCGCGGCTCACGTCGGCCGACGTGACCAGCTAGCCGGCGGCTCGGTTGTCCACAGCCGCGTTGCCGGAGCCCGCGGGCCGCGCGGCAGGCGATAGCGTTTCCTGCGTGTCATCGCAGTTGCCTGACGTCGACGCGCTGCTCGCGGCGGCGGTGTCCGGCATCGCCGGGACGCAGCGCCCTGGCCAGGTGGCCATGGCCAGGGCGGTCCGCGAGGCGATGGAATCAAGGCGGCACCTTGCCGTGCAGGCCGGGACGGGCACGGGCAAGTCCCTGGCCTATCTCGTTCCCGCGCTTCGCCATGCCCTGGGCGGCGTCACCAGCGGACGCGGCGGCACCGTGATCGTGTCGACGGCGACGATCGCGCTGCAGCGCCAGCTCATCGAGCGCGACCTGCCCCGGCTGTCGGCCGCGATGTCTGGGCTGCTTGGCCGGGAGCCCGCGTTCGCGATCCTCAAGGGCCGCCGCAACTACCTGTGCCTGAACAAGGTGCACGGAAGCGCGGCCGACGATCCCGAGGACGCGCTCTTCGACCCCCGCTCGGTGTCGGCCACCGGGCGCCAGGTGGCCCGGCTGCACGAGTGGGCGGCCACCACGCAGACCGGCGACCGCGACGAGCTGGTCCCCGGAGTAGACGACCGGGCCTGGCGGCAGGTCTCGGTCAATGCCAGGGAGTGCATCGGCGCGCAGAAATGCCCGTTCGGGTCGCAGTGCTACGCCGAGTTGGCGCGCGACGCCGCGGGCGAGGCCGACATAGTGGTGACCAATCACGCGCTGCTCGCGATCGACGCGATGGAGAGCTTCATCGTGCTGCCCGAGCACGACGTCGTCGTGATCGATGAGGCTCACGACCTGGTGGACCGCGTCACCAGCGTCGCGGCCGGCGAGCTCACCGCGGCCGCCATCGAGACCGCGGCCCGCCGGTGCGGCCGGCTGGTCCCCGAGGACCTGGCCGGCCGGCTGCGGGCGGCGGCGCAGGGGCTTGAGCTCGCGCTCGGCGACTGCGAGCCCGGCCGGCTGGACGTGCTGTCTGAGCAGCTTGAGACGGCGCTGGCCACCGTCAGGGACGGCGCCGTCGCCTGTGCGGCCGACCTGCGCAGCCACTCGGGCGGTGAGGAGGATGCCGACCGCCTGGCGGTGACCAGGGTGGCGACCGTCGCCCTGGAGGAGGTGGCCGAGAACGCCGCGCGGATGGTCGCCTCGTTCGCCGCGGAGATCGCCGTGCGGCCCGAGGTCGTGTGGCTGGAACGGCCGTTCACCGACGACTCCGCGCGTCCTGACACGCTCCGGGTCGCCCCGCTGGAGGTTGCCGGGCTGCTCGCGGAGCGGCTGTTCCGGCCGCGGACCGTGGTGCTGACCTCGGCGACCCTGACCCTGGGCGGTTCGTTCGAGCCGCTGGCCAGGCAGTGGGGCCTGCCGCAGCCGGGCGATGCGGGCAACGGGCGCGAGGGGCGGTCGGCGTCTCCCGTGCCCGAGCCTGCCGGTACGGGCGGCCAGGGGGAAGCGGGCGGGCTCGACTGGACCGGCCTCGATGTCGGCTCGCCATTCGATCACCGCCGCAGCGCGATCCTGTACGTTGCGCGGCACCTGCCGCCGCCGGGGCGCGACGGCCTCCCGGATGCCTACCTCACCGAACTGCGCGAGCTGATCCAGGCGGCGGGCGGCCGCACGCTCGGGCTCTTCTCCTCGATGCGCGCCGCCCGGCAGGCGGCGGACGCGCTGCGTGACCAGCTCGGCGTGCCGTTGCTGTGCCAGGGTGATGACTCGACCGCACTGCTGGTCAGCAAGTTCGCCGAGGACGAGGCGAGCTGCCTGTTCGGGACGCTGTCACTCTGGCAGGGGGTGGACGTGCCCGGCCGGTCGCTGCAGCTCGTCGTGATCGACCGGATACCGTTCCCGCGGCCCGATGACCCGCTCGCCTCCGCTCGGCAACGGGCCGTGGCGGCTCGCGGCGGCAACGGCTTCATGGCGGTGGCCGCGTCCCAGGCCGCGCTGCTGCTGGCCCAGGGCAGCGGCAGGCTGCTGCGGACCGTCGACGACCGGGGCGTGGTCGCGATCCTGGACCCGCGACTGGCGACGGCACGGTACGCCGGGTTCCTGCGCGCCTCGCTGCCGCCGTACTGGAGTACCTACGACCCGCAGATCGTGCGCAGCGCGCTGCGCCGGCTGGCCGCCGAGCCGAAGTAAGCACGCGGTGCTGGTTCCCCGGTTTCCCGACGAAACCGGGGAGCCAGGAGCCCACGTATGGCATGTATGGTATCCTGTCGACATGGTGAAGACGACGGTCTACCTTCCCGACGCCGACATGCGGGCGCTCAAAGCTGCCGCGCGGCGGCGACGCCAGTCTGAGGCCGAACTGATCCGCGAAGGCATCCGCCGGGTCCTCGCTGAGGAGGCCGACCCCGTCCTGCCCGGCTTCGGGATCCTTGACGCTGATCCGGCCACAGCAGCAGACATCGACGCCGCGCTAGCGAGTGGCTTTGGGGCAGCCGGAATCGATAGATGATCATCGCCGACACAAGCGGGCTGTACGCAATATTCAACCGCCGCCAGCCCGAACACGGGGCAGCCCGGGCCGCAGTCGAACGCGACGGGGGTCCGCTCGTGTTGTCGCCGCTCGTCTTGGCGGAGCTGGACTACTTCGTCCTGACCCGGCTCGGCGCACAGGCTGAGCAGAAAGTGCTGGTTGAGCTGAGGTCCCTGGCCTACCGGCTGGCCGCATTCACCGACGACGACTTCCAACTGGCGTCGGAAGTCGCGGTGAAATACGGCGACATGCGCCTGGGGCTGACCGACGCGTCCATCGTGGTCCAGGCGGCCCGGCACAAGACGACCAGGATCCTGTCGCTAGATCACACGCATTTCGGCGCTGTGCGGCCGCTGACAGGTGACGACAGCTTCACCCTGCTGCCACGCGACGACCAGCCGTGAGGCGGTTGGCCAAGGCCCAACGCCGAGTTCGGTGCTTGCTGGGTGCTGCCCGCGGCTGCGACCGGCCCGTTCGGTGCGGCTAGGCGTCGGCCTTCTGCCCGGCTGACTCGGGCTAGTCGGCGAGCTGGGCCTCGAGGCCGTCGAAAATCGCCTTGAGGCCCCAGGCGAACCCGCGCTCCGGGTCGGCGTCGTCGGCGTCCATGTACTCCTCGGTCCTGGCGCTCAGCCGTGGGTACGGCCTGGTCGACTCCGTGACCTCGGCCACGATCTTGCGCATCTGCGCAGCCTGGCTGTCGGGATCGGGGCCGAGGCGCCGCATCAGCGCGGCCTGGGCTGCATTGCGCAGCGCAGACCCGGTCACGTACATGGACACGGTAAGCAGAGCGGCGTCAACGTCCTGGCCGGTGAACCCGGCCTCCTCATAGATCCGGATGGCATGGTCGTCGTGTCTGGCCTTGCAGGGACCGTAGATGAAGTAGCTGCCCAGGGCCTGGGCCAGCCACAGGTGCCGGGTGATCATTGCGTACAGGTCCGTGGCAATGACCGTGGCGGCCTCCCGCCAGCCGACGACATCCGGATCTGGCCGCGCGATTTCGTCCCATAGTTCGTCCGCGGCGAGAACGACGAGCTCGTCCTTGCCGTGCACGTGCCAATAGACGGCCGTCGGGGCACAGCCCAGCTGGCGGCCGAGCCGGCGCATGTTCAGGCCTTCGAGCCCTTCGGCGTCCAGGACCTCGACGGCTGCCTCGATGATCTGCTTCCGGCTAAGCGTGTCGCGCGGCATGCCGCCAGCGTAGCGACGTGCTGAACAAAGTTCGAAAACGACTTGCACTTAGTTCAATGCGCTCTCTAGGCTCCGGACTGTACAAAGTTCAAGTCCGGAGGGCAGTCAAATGCCAAACGGCCAGGCAGCCGCGGCGATCGCGGTCGAAGACCTGCGCAAGTCGTTCGGAGACCACGTGGTGCTGGGCGGCATCGACCTGGACATTGCCGAGGGAACGGTCTTCGCGCTGCTCGGACCGAACGGCGCGGGCAAGACCACCATGGTGCGCATCCTGTCTACGCTCATCAGGGCCGACGGAGGTAAGGCGCAGGTTGCCGGGCACAACCTCGCCGCCGACCCGGAGGCGGTACGGGCCGCGATCGGCGTGACCGGCCAGTACTCGGCCGTGGACAAGTACCTCACCGGCGAGGAGAACCTGATCCTCATGGCGGACCTGCACCGCCTGGGCCGCGCCGCAGGCCGGCGCCGCGCAGCCGAGTTGCTCGAGCAGTTTGACCTCGTCGATGCGGCCGGGAGGCCGACCGCCACCTATTCCGGCGGCATGCGCCGCAGGCTCGACCTGGCGATGACCCTGGTCGGCGATCCGCGGATCATCTTCCTGGACGAGCCCACGACCGGCCTTGACCCGCGCAGCCGGCGGGCCATGTGGCAGATCGTCCGCGAGCTCGTCGCCACCGGAGTCACGATCTTCCTCACTACGCAGTACCTGGAGGAGGCCGACCAGCTCGCCGGCCAGATCGCGCTGCTCGACCACGGACAGCTGATCGCTGAAGGAACACCGGCGGAGCTGAAACAACTCGTTCCCGGCGGTCACGTCAGCTTCCGGTTCGCCAACGCGAGCGGGATCGAGTCGGCACTAAGCATCCTTGGTGCTGGCGCTGGTGCTGCCGACCGCGACGCGCTCACGCTGCAGGTTCCCAGTGACGGAAGCGTGGCGTCGTTGCGGGCCCTGCTCTCCCGGCTGGACATCTCCTCCATCGAGATCGAGGAGATGTCGGTGCACACCCCCGATCTCGACGACGTGTTTCTCACCCTGACCGGGCGCCTGGCGCCGGAAGCGGAGGCACAGCGGTGACCGCACTCTCCAATGCCGCGCATGACTCGGCGACCATGCTTCGCCGTAACCTGCGACACATCATGCGGTATCCAGGGATGACGCTGATGCTGGTAACCCTGCCGGTCATATTCCTGCTGCTGTTCGTCTACGTGTTCGGCGGTACCCTCGGGGCCGGCCTGGCGGGCGGTGCTGGCGGCCGGGCGGCGTACGTGAACTACATGACGCCGGGCATCATGCTGCTGACCGTGGCGGGGGCCGCGATCGCAACGTCGGTGTCGGTGGCGACCGACATGACCGAGGGCATCATCGCCAGGTTCCGTACCATGCCGATCTCACGTGCCAGCGTGCTGACCGGGCATGTCCTTGGCAGCGTGATCCAGATGCTGCTGGCCACCGTCGTCGTGACCGGCATAGCGCTGGCGACCGGGTTCCGCCCAAGCGCGGGAGCCGCGCCTTGGCTGGCGGCTGCCGGCATCGTGCTGCTGTTGGCGTTCGGGCTGAGCTGGCTGTCGGTGGCGCTCGGCCTGGTCGCCAAGACCCCCGAGACCGCCAGCAACACGCCCATGCCGCTGATGGTCCTGCCGTTCCTCGGCAGCGGCTTCGTTCCCGTCGCGTCGATGCCCGCCGGGCTGCGCTGGTTCGCCGAGTACCAGCCGTTCACCCCGGTCATCGATACCCTGCGCGGACTGCTGGTCGGCGGTGCGATCGGCCACGACGCCGCGATCGCCGTTGGCTGGGGCGCGGGCATCGCGGCGGCCAGCTATCTGTGGTCCAGGCGGCTCTACAACCGGGACCAGGTGACCTAGCCCGCCGGCCTCGGGTTGCTAGCGGGTCTGGGTTGTCTGGGTGCCTGCGTTGCCAGGCAGGGGCGCGTCCCCAGGCCGCCGCGCGGTCGGCGTCGCCTCGCAGTCCGGCCGGCTGCCGCGACGCACCGCAACGACGTCGCTTGGCACAGCGCTGGCGCCCGTCGAGTACCGCGCCCTCAGTGTTCCCGTCCTAAATGCGGTGAACTCTTGACAGCGTCGGGTCCGGCCGTGAAAAGTAGCGAGATTAGAGACGTTAGGAAACTTTCCTAATTAGCGGTAGGCACCGGACGAACACGCCCCGCCTCGTGCGGCAGCGGAGAGGGAATCGCATGCTGCGGATGCGTTTGCTGGCC
>JASHOL010000518.1 GCA_030041135.1 Streptosporangiaceae bacterium
TTCCACAGCCGCGTCACGACCTTGTCCTTATAGGCGTTGACGCCGTCCATGTCGATGCCATCGAGCGTCGAGCGGACACCGAACGTCGAGCTCTCGCGGGAGAGGTCGGCGACTTCAGCGGCGTGCAGCAGCGCCTTCGTCGGGATGCAGCCGCGGTGCAGGCACGTGCCGCCGACCTTGTCCTTCTCGATCAGCGCGACCCGCTTGCCCAGCTCGGCAGAGCGCAGCGCGCACGCGTAACCGCCGCTGCCGCCGCCGAGGATGACGATGTCGTAGCCGCCGTCTGTCACGATCAAGACTCCATTCTGTGTTGCCCGCTCGGCCGTCGGGGCGCTCTAGGGCGCCGCCTTCCTTCGTCGCTGTGTTGCCCGCTCAGCCGTCGGGGCGCTTTTAGGTGCCGTCTTCCTTCGTCGCTCTGTTGCCCGCTCAGCCGTCGGGGCGCGTTCAGTGTGCCGTCTTCCTTCGTCGCACACCCCGCTCCTCAGTCCAGACGGCACCGCGCTCCCTCCGGCTCGGTTGCTACAGTCGGCCGTCGGCCACGTCCGCTGCGACCTGGACGAGCATCCGCACCGCGGCTCCGGTGCCGCCCTTGGCGGTATATCCGTACGGCTCGCCCTCGTGGAATGCCGGACCCGCGATGTCCACGTGGGCCCAGCGCACGCCGTCTGGCACAAATTCCTTGAGGAACAGGCCGCCGACGAGCATGCCACCCCACCGCTCGCCAGTCACGTTCGCTATGTCGGCGACCGACGAGTCCAGGCCCTTGCGCAGTTCCGCTGGCAGCGGCATCGGCCAGGCCTGCTCGCCAGCACGGCGGGCGGCGTCCACCACCGCGTCGCGGACGGCGTCGTCGTTGCTCATGACGCCGGCGATGCGGGTGCCGAGCGCTACGACCTGCGCGCCGGTCAGCGTCGCGACATCGACCAGCAGGTGCGGCGAGTCCTGTCCAGACCGGGCGATCGCGTCGGCGAGCACCAGGCGGCCCTCGGCGTCGGTATTCAGCACCTCGACCGTCTTGCCGCCGAAGATGGTGATCACGTCAGACGGGCGCTGTGCGTTGCCGCCCGGCATGTTTTCGGCCAGCGGCAGGTAACCGACGACGTTGACCTTCGGCTTCAGCGAGCCGATCGCCAGCAGCGCGGCCAGCACGGCGGCGGCGCCGCTCATGTCTGACTTCATCGTCTCCATCGCGTTCGACGGCTTAAGCGACAGGCCGCCGGAGTCGAACGTGATCCCCTTGCCCGCGAAGACGACGGTCTTGGCACCATCCGGGTGGCTATATCCCAGCCGGACCAGCCGCGGCCCGCGTACCGAGCCCTGGCCCACGCCCGTGAGGCCGCCGTAGCCGCCCGCCCCGAGGGCCTGGGCGTCCAGCACCTCGACGTCGAGGCCCGCCGCCGTGGCGAGCAGCTTCGCCTGGTCTGCGAATGACTCCGGGTACAGGTGCGAAGGGCTCGTGTTGATCAGGTCTCTGGTCAGCGTCATCGCCGCCGCGAGCACTCCGGCCCGCGCGCTCGCCTCGGCGGCCGAGTCGGCCGACGTGAGCACGGTCAGCGAAGGCACCCCGTCCGGCTCCTGCTTCCGGTAACGCAGAAACTTGTAGGCGCCAAGCAAGCCTCCGAGCGCGACCGCCTCGGTCTCGGCGTCATCCCTGGCGGGCAGGGCCAGGGCGATCGCGGGCGACTTGCCGTCAGCGAGTGCACGCACACCGGCGCCGGCACCTCGGCGCAGTGCCTCGGCGGCGGCTAGCTGGCCGTCGGCGTCGAGGTCGCCGAGGCCGACCGCGACAACGAGCGGCGCAGGCAGCTTGCCGCCCGAAGTTAGCTTGGTGATCTCGTCCTGCTTGCCGCTAGCGCCGAGCGCGGCGAGAGTGGCACCGAGGGTGCCGCCGAGGGCCTCATCCACGTCCCCGGCGCCGGGCGCGAGGACGGGTCCGTCCGGACCCTGGGTGATGCCGATCACTATGGCGTCTGCGGCTACGCTGCGCGCGGACTCTGTGGTTATGGTCAGGGGGTTGGTCGTCACGGGTCTGAGCCTAGTGCCTGGCGGCAGCCGGGCTGGTCGCCGGGCGCACGTCGGCTCGCCTTGGTAACAGTTGTCATGAGCCGAATATCACGGCTGTTATATTGGTTAGGTCACTCCGGGAGATCCGAACAGGGAGGCACCTCGTGGGAGCTGCCTATGCGCTGTTCATCGCGGTGTTCCTGGCCTGCGCGGTCGAGGCCGTCGAGGCCACGACCATCGTGCTGGCCGCGGGCACCGCGCGGGACTGGCGGTCGGCCGGGATCGGAGTCGGCGCCGCCCTCTGCGTACTTGCCGTGATCGTGGCCGTGCTCGGTCCTGCGGTCTCGGAGATCCCGCTGCGCGGGCTCCGCGTGGTCGTGGGCGCGCTGCTGCTGGTGTTCGGGCTTCAGTGGATCCGCAAGGCGATCCTGCGGGCCAGCGGTTACAAGGCGCTGCACGACGAGGACAAGCTCTACGCCAAGCACCTGGCCGAGGCGACCGGCCAGGACGGGCGCCGGGCCGGGTTCGTGCCTGACTGGTACGGCTTCACCCTGTCGTTCAAGGGTGTGCTGCTCGAGGGCCTCGAGGTCGTGTTCATCGTCTTGACCTTCGGGGCCAATGACCACAACATCGGATTGGCGACGATCGGAGCGGCATGCGCGGTCGTCATCGTGGCGGCGCTCGGGTTCGCGGTGAAGGCCCCGCTGGCGCGGGTACCGGAGAACACCATGAAGTTCGTGGTCGGCATCATGCTGACCAGCTTCGGCGTGTTCTGGGGCGCGGAGGGAGCTGGCGCCAACTGGCCCGGCTCCGATGCCGCGCTGCTGGTGATCATCCCGGCGATCGGCCTGTACTGCCTCGGCCTGGTCGCGCTGCTGCGGCGGACGGCCGGATCGGGAACAACGTCGGGGTCGGCCGGGGTTCCGGCCACCGCGAGCCAGGGGGTGCACTGAGTTGAGCGGCACGGGGATAATCGGCAGGCTGAAGGGCTTCGGCGCCTTCTGGTACGACTTCGTCATCGGCGACGACTGGCTGGTCGCGGGCGGGGTGGTCATCGGCCTGGCCGGGACCTACGGACTGAATCGGGCCGGCCTGACCGCGTGGTGGCTGGCTCCGCTGCTCATCGCGATCCTGTTGCCGGTCAGTCTGAGCCGGGCGGCTAGCGGCTCTCTGCTTCCTCGGCGTACACCCGGGCCGCATACGCCTCAAGCTGCTCCTCGCACTCCGCCACCGAGCTGAGCGCAGTCTGCAGCCCGCTGGCGCCAAAGACGTCCCGCTGGCGGATCCGGTCCAGCCAGTTGCGCAGCTTTACCAGGTCGACCTCGTTCTCCTCGAGCTCGGCATAACTGAAGTGACTGTCGGCGTACTCCTTGCGCAGCCCGGCCAGGAAGTCCTGGCACTTGTCGACGATCTCCTCGTACTCGTCGTCCCTGGCTGCCTGGAACGCTGACCGAACGTTCTGCTCGCCCGCCAGGACCGAGCACGACAACAGCACGGCCGACCCCGACATGTCGAGGATCTCGCTGCGCAGCTTGCGCAGTGCCCGCTCGGCGGCCACGCTGGCCGGCAGCGCCGCGACCGAACTCTGCAGGTAGATCGCGCCCAGGCTCTTGATCCGCCGCCACACCGTCGCACGCAGTCGGCTGGGCTCGGACGGCACCCGGTAGACAAGCAGCAGCCAGCCGGTGCTCCCCTCGTTCCCCTCATGACTGTCGTTCGGCTGCACCCGCCTCATTCTGCACGCCTTCGCCTCAGGCTGTCGCTCGCAGCCTGGCGCCGGCGCCGGGAACGGCGGTGCTCGGCTACTTCTGGCCCGCCCTGACCAGCCCGTGCTCGTAGGCGTAGACGACGGCCTGGACACGGTCCCGCAGCCCGAGCTTGGCCAGGACGCGGCCGACGTGTGTCTTCACGGTGGCCTCGGACACGAACAGCAGCTGCGCGATCTCCTGATTCGACAGCCCGTGCGCAACACGCAGTAGGACTTCCCGCTCGCGCTCGGTGAGCTCTGCCAGCTCCGCCGGCGCCTTCGGCTCGGCGCCCGGCAGCAACGCGGCGAACTGGTCGATCAGCCGCCTAGTCGTCGAGGGCGCCACCACCGAATCGCCGGAGTGAACGGCCCGGATCGCGAACAGGAGTTCCTCGGGCGGCACGTCCTTGAGCAGGAATCCGCTCGCCCCGGCCTTGAGCGCTGCGAACGCGTACTCGTCGAGGTCGAACGTCGTGAGCATGAGCACTCTCGGCCGCTCGCCGGCCTGCCTGATCTGCCTGGTCGCCTCCACCCCGTCCAGCCTGGGCATCCGCGCGTCCATCACCATCACGTCGGCGTGCAGCCGCCCGGCCAGGTCGATGGCGGCCATGCCGTCAGCAGCCTCGCCGACCACGTGCATGTCGGGCTGTGCCTCCAGGACCATGCGGAAGCCGGTACGGACCAGTTCCTGATCGTCTACCAGCACGATCCTGATCGGTGGCTCGGCTGGCTGGTGCTCCATGGTCATCTGTGCCCGCCTGAGCCGGCCGGCACCGCCGCATCGCGGGCCGGCACCACCGCATCGACGGGCGAGGGGTCCGCCGCCGCGCCTCCGCTGCGGGCTGCAGCCTCGGCG
>JASHOL010000519.1 GCA_030041135.1 Streptosporangiaceae bacterium
GGCCTGACCGAGCTTGAGGATTTTGACGCGGTGTTCGGGGCGCTCGCGCACCGATCGAGACGGATGATCCTCTCGGTCCTGTACGCCCGCGGTGGCGAGATGACCTCGGGAGCGATAGCCGCTCGGTTCGAGCACTCGTGGCCCACCGTCTCTGGGCACCTGCGCGTGTTGCAGGAAGCCGGGCTGGTCGTGATCCAACTGCGCGGGCGCGAGCATGTGTACCAGATCCAGACCGAGCGGCTGCTAAGGGTGACCCACGGCTGGCTCGATTACTTCAGCTAACGGCGACGATCCTTGGTCTGGCGCCGGGAGCCGGGCTCTGGTTAGCCTCGTGGTCGTGCACGCCGATACGTCACCCCGCATCGCAGGAGGGGCGGTCATGACCGAGGTTACCCAGGAGGAAGCGCTGTGCCTGGCCGATGCGCTGGTGGGACAGGCGCTGAAAGAGACCGAGGCTCGCTGCTCGGTGCTGGCACAGTTCATCGACGACTGCGACCGTGCGGGGTCAAGAACGTCGACCTGGAGCCAGGCAGTCCGCGAGCTTCGTGCGCGACAGGGTTACCGCAGCGGGCTCATGCGCAGGCGGAGCCTGATTCAGCAAGCGCTCGAGTGCCCTGTGGGCGAGAGCCCGGCGAAGGTGCCGCTATCACCGCCGCCGAACCGGACCGCGCTTCGGACGCAGCAGCAGGTTCAGCTCCGACCACGGCGGCGGTCATGAGAGCCAGCTCTCTCTCCAGCTGAGCTAACTCGGCCGCCCAGCGGTCCGGCGTGTCAGCTGTCCTCGTCGCTTCCTCGCCTCGGCGCCGGGCCATGGCCGGCGGTCGCCGCCCCGCGATCTCGGCCCACCGTGGCGTCGTCCGTCCAGCCCATTTCCACGAGCGCCTTCAGCCCGTCGCGCAGCGCCTGGACGCCATCTGGGGTCAGTCGGCTTGCCAGCTCCGCATCGACGGCCGTCACCGCCTCCCACGAAGCCTTGGCCGCCGTCTCGCCGCGGCGCGTGAGCCTGATGAGCATGCGGCGCCGGTCCTCGCTGTCCTCTTGGCGCTCCAGGTAACCGCGCATCACCATGGTGTCGATCAGCTGGCTGACGGCCTGCTTGCTGATGCCCAGCTCGCGAGTCAGCGCGGACAGCGGCGACGGGTTGCTGTGCGTACGCGCCAGCACATAGGCGCCGTTGCGCGGGATGTCGTCGAAGCCTCCGGCGGCGAACGCGTCGCGCACGGCGTTGCCGTAAGCCTTGCGCGCGGCCCGCAGCAGGCCGGGGATCCCCATCGCGTCGAGGGGAGACTCATCCGCCATGGCAGCCAATGATACTAGTACGGCTAGTTGACTATCTAGATTCTTGACATTATCCGGCGTGTGCCGAGCGGCAACTCGCCTGACATGGAGCGCGGCGTTCCTTTGACGTCTGATAGGCGGCCTGTTGGGACGGCACCCGAGTTGGATGTAAACCTGGGGTACCAGGAGTACCCCAGGTTTACATCAACCGGATGTACGGCGAACGAGTGACCGGATATATACGACTCGTCCGTCACCTCGGTGTGCCTCGCCACGGCGCGCGGGCCAGCACGACGCCTTCAATCCGCGCGGCCCGGCCGTCGTCGATCAGACATCCGGCCACCGAGTCCAGCTGACCGCCTGTCGTGCAGATGTCGTCGTAGACAAGGATGTATCGCCCGGCCGTACGGGCCGGATCCGGCACCGCGAGCGCATCACGCAACTCGAGGGCGCTGGCGTGCTTGGACCAGGCTTCCGCGTCCGCCGACCTCAGGGTGGCCATGGTCTTCACGACGGCCCGCGGCGTTTGGGTATCGAAGTTCCACGCCGGTAATGGACCAGTCCGCGCCGCGGCCTCCCGCGCCGCCGAGTCGATCACCGCCTCCGTGTGAGCGAATGCCTGGCCGCCTGGTCCGACGAAGCTCGGGTTCGCCACGATCAGGTCCGGCGGATCTCCGGCGCGCGTCTCATCCAGCCACGCCAGCAACAGCCGGCCGAAGATCATCGACCAGTCCCGCTCGCCCCGGTACTTATACCGGTTAATGACCCGGCGTAGCGAGCCCGACTGGTACGCGATCGCGTGGATACGGCTGATCCTGCGCCGGGGATTACGGCACAACTCGTTCGCGCACCGGCCGTCCTCACGGACTCGCTGGGCGCACACCGGGCATGCGCTTGGGTCCGGCCGTTCAAGCCGGGGGCGGGTGCACGCCATGCATCGCGCGGCCGGCCCGGTGCGGAACTGGCCGCAGGCCTGGCACGCCGGGAACGTCGCCGTCAACTCGGATGTCATCTTGCGGACGACGCTAGAGCCCGGCACCGACATCCGGGCCAGGCCGGACTCGGCTTGACGTGCGACATGCTGGCGTGACTTGATCTGTGACGCTGCCGCGAGCCCTGTGAGATAGCCGGCCGGCGCGGTCTCATCTTGCGCCGGCCCGCACGTTGACGACTCAGAACTGGACGCCCAGGCCAGCGTTAACGCTGACCTGGCTGGCAGGCGGCGGGCTGACCGAGAAGCGCAGCCCAAAGTCACTGAACGTGAAATCGAGCCTGACGATGGCATCGCTGAACGCGGTTGTCTGGGCCAGGCTGCGGATGCGTCCATGGCTGTCCACGTCCACGGTGCAGGTGATGCTCTCGACGATGCCCCCAGTATCTTGCGGGTGGGAGACGGTGAACCTGTACCGGGTGCCGGTCCAGCCCGGACCGGACGCCGATCCCTCATCTATTACGTTTGCACCGGACTCGAGCAGCGCGAGCAGGCCTTGCGGGTTAAATGGCCGGCCTGAGTTGAAGTCCCACGCGAGCTGCGCCCCTGCTGATCGGTACGGGACGTTAAATGGAGGCTCAGTTGCCCATAGAGGTGTCTCCGTCCAGAGCTTGCGTCCCATTCCGTAATCCCTGGCCTGGGCAGGCGGAAGTTCGGTGTACGCCTCCCCGGCGACGATGAGGGCCCGCCACCCATTGGACATCGTCTCCTCGCCCAGATTCCGCTTCAGGTCGAGTTCGCCGGTTATGTAGAGCGGCAGGCCGGCCTGGCCCGGTACCTGAGTAATGACCAGGTTCATGCGGAAGCTTTGCTCCGCGGTCCGCGATAGCGCGCCGGTCACCGCCGCGAGCGCGGCCGGCGCTCCGGCTACAGTCACTGACAGCAGGACCGCAGCGGCAGTCGCGGCGGCCGCCACGGCGCCGCCCGCCGATACGAGAGCGCGGGTTCGGCGACGGCGCGCGTTCCGGCGGCGGACCGCGCGCAGCAGACCGTCGCCCACTGTGGCGGGATCGCCGGGCATGGAGTCAAAGGCGATGGCCAGGAGGCGGCGGGCCTCGCGAGTCTCATCGGTGTGAACGTCTTCCATGTTGTCCTCCATCACAGGCCGTTGCGCTCATCGACTGGCCGAACCCTGCCCTCTGGTTGACTGCGAACGAATCCAGATCACCGAGCGACTCGCGCAGTGCCCGGAGCCCACGATGCGCATGCGTCTTCACGGCACCTGCCGAACAGCCCAGCAGGGAGGCCACCTCGGCTTCCGGCAGGTCCTCGCAGTAGCGCAGCACCAGCACCGCCCGCTGCTGCCTGGAGAGCCGGGCCAGCGCCTCCCGGACCAGCGCGGCGACCGCGTGCCGCTCGGCGGTGTCCTCGCCCTCCGCCGCTTCCGGCACCTCGGGCACCGGCGTCTCCCGCCGCCACCGGGTCCGCCACCAAGACCGGCCTGTGTTCACGATGACTCGCCGCAGGTACGCGTCAGGCTCGCCCGACGTGTCGATCCGAGGCCACACCCGGTACAGCTTCAGGAGGCTGGCCTGCACCAGGTCCTCGGCCGCGTCCGGATTTCCGGTCAGCAGGGTTGCCATCCGCAGGTGGTGCTGGCCGCGCGACCGCACGAAAGCGGTGAACCGCTCGTCTAGGTCCTCAGCATCACGTCGCGTCATCCCGGCCCTCCGCTCGGCCAGCTCTACAATCTGATACGCCGTCTGCCAAGCCAGAGGTTGACACAATGCTGACGAGGACGGAATTCTCGGTTTGCGGCGGCGGCGTACTTCACCGCGAACTGCGTAATCCACGGCCTCGTCGACTTCGCCCTCTTCCCAGCGGGCCGCGCCACCGACAACCTCGATCAGGAGTGGTACGGAAAAGACGCGGAACGCCGGCAGACCGAGATCACCAGAGAACTCCGGCGGCAGGATTCCGACTTGGACGCCATAGCCGCAGCCGCCGCGGCAATCCTCACCTGCATCGAGGCGTTCCCGATGACCTCATGCACAACTGCGCGCTTGAACCCGGCCTACCAGACCCGATCAGCTAGCGGGACGACGCCCGAACCGGCTGGCCCGGTAGCGCGTCGTCGACGATGCGGGTATCTCGCACGACGAACGCACCGTTGACGAGGACGTGCACGATGCCGGTCGAGGGACGAGTGCTCGCCGCGTAAGTGGCCTGGTCGCTGACCTTGGCCGGGTCGAGAACGACGATGTCGGCGTCGCTGCCCGGCTGCAGCCGTCCCTTGCGTGACATCGCAGGCACCCGATCCTGAAGCAGCCGCGCTGGTAGCAGGCTGCACCGGCGCAGCGTCTCGGTGAGGCCGAGCGGTCCATCTGGGCCAGCCAGAATCCGCAGCGCTCGGCAGAACGTGCCCGCCGTCCGCGGATGCGTGATGGCGTCCGTGCGCAAGGGCCAGGCCGTGGGCTCTGGATCAGGGCCCGTCCACGTCAGCGGCATCGCGTCGCTGGCCACCATCGCGCTTGGGAACTCCAGCGCTCGCATCAGCAGGCGGCGATCGGCAGGATCGTCCTCGTCGAGCAACCTGATGATGACCAGCCCACCAGGATCCGTCGCCCGCAGTTCGCGCAGGCGTTCCTCGCTGGCAACCCGCTCGCCTGTCGGCGCGTACGTAAGCGAACAGGGCGTCAGACCGCGCTCGGCCAGGCGCTCGGGCGCAAGGAATGCCGCGCCGATCCCGGTCATGCCTGACCCGTAAGGATAGGCCTCAGTCGACACGCGGGAACCCGCTGCCTGCGCGCGCCCGACCAGGTCAAGCACCCGGTCCACGTGACGGTGGGACGTGCTGTTCAGGTGGCAGTAGTGCATCTGCGCGCCGGTCTCGCCCGCGGCCCTGACGATCTCCTCTGCCCCGTCGATGGCCGCGCCGGGCCTCATCTCGATCATGTCCCGCGCGTGCGTGAACGTTGGCGCGCCCGCCTCGGCCGCGAGCCCGGCGACCTGCACGTACTCGGCCGGGTCTGTGCCAGGCGCGTAACCGACAAGGACGCCTATGCCGATCGCGCCGTCAGCGAGGTCAGCGGAGAGCCGATCGAGCATGGCTCTGACCTGCGCGGGCGCGGCGGACTTTTGCCACGCCGGGTCGGCGATATTCGCGAGGAACGTGGCCAGCCTGCCGTCTAGCTCCACCCCGGCGACGGCTTCCATCCTGGCCAGCGCCCAGGAGGCCGCGAAGCCGTAGTTGACCGGCCGGCCCTGCGCTCCGGCCTGCTCGTAGGCCGCGCTCACCGGGGTTACGCCGGCCTCTAGCTCGAGCGCGGTGGTGACGCCGTCCAGAGCCTGGAGCCGCAGGCCGGCGATGCTGTTGACGTGGCTGTGCAGGTCGATGAATCCGGCCGTAACGACGTGGCCTGCTACGTCGAGGTCCACGGGAGCCGGGTCGAGCCCGTTCGCGACGTTGACGACCCGCCCGCCGGCGACGGCGACATCGGCGACCTCATCTCGTCCCGACTCCGGATCAATGACCCGCCCACCACGCAGCACAAGATCCGGTTCAGTCACTCGACGTGCTCCTAGTCGCAGGTATCACTCCGATGGCTCGCCAGCCGGTTTCGATCCCGACGCGTGCTCAGCACGAATTGACTCCGCCGCCGCCTCGACGAGAGTCCGGTACTGCTCGCGAGTAATCTCGCCGCGATCATAAGCGGCGACAACTTCGTCGAATGAGCCGGGGACTTCCGGGTCGGGATCCTGCTGCGCGGCGATACTGAGATCTCGGAAGCTCTGAGGCGCAGGTCGCCGCTCTTCAGGCCACAGACGGCACCTGAACCGTGTGGCAACTTCGTCCAGGCTCATGGCTCCGGTCCTCAGCGCCTCGAGAAGGTCCGCTACTTCGGTGTCGCTCATGATCACCTTCCGCCTTCTCGCGAGTCCGTAGAGCGACTTGAGTCTGCTAATACCGGTGCACGGCCTTCTACAGAATTGTCGTAAATCGACCACCGGTCGAATTTCTGCTTCAATTCCTCGAAGCTGCGACGGTTTTGGCAGGTCCAATCGGCGTCTGCTTGAGCTCGGACCGTTTCTGGGGGAACGTAACGCCCGCCAAGGCCTGAGCCAGCCAGATAGTCGTCGTGGCCTTCTCGATGCCTGGCCGTCGCGCGCTTGATGCTAACGTCTAGAGGAATGTCAACGAAGACGCCTTCCACTCGTGCGTAGCCTGCAGCCCGCAGGAGGTCAATGCGCTTCTCGCTCGATACGGGAGAAGACATGGTGACATCCCATATCACGTTTTTGCGCTCCGACTGGGCAAGCTGCGCAAGGC
>JASHOL010000520.1 GCA_030041135.1 Streptosporangiaceae bacterium
CCGTAGAGCGTGCCCGCGCCGAGCTTGACGCCGCCGAAGTCCTCGATGTCCTTGATCAGGGCGTACCCGTGCTTAGGCCCCTCGGCCAGGCTCGTCAGGATCAGGATGCTGCGATCTGACGAGCCCCGAATCGCGTCCTTGGTCATGAGCCACCCTCCAGGCGCCAACAATAATTCGGAGAATGTAATAGCGCCACAAGTGGCGGCCGGGGCCGTCAGCCGGATGCCTGGCTCGCGGCCGCGTCGACCGTCTGGTCGAGCAAGACGGCGATCGTCATCGGTCCGACGCCGCCGGGAACCGGCGTCAGCAGGCTCGCGACCGGGGCCGCCTCGGTCAAGGCAACGTCGCCGACGTTGCCCGGGTTGTAGCCCGCGTCCACGACCACCGCGCCCGGCTTGATCCAGTCACCACGGACGAACTCCGGCTTGCCGACCGCGGCCACTACGATGTCGCCGGTTCGCGTGATCCCTGGCAGGTCACGGGTGCGCGAGTGGCAGTAAGTGACGGTGGCATTGCGGCCGAGCAGCAGCATGCCCACGGGCTTTCCGAGTATCGGGCTCCGGCCGATCACCACGGCGTGCTTCCCGCTCGGGTCCACGTTATAGGCGTCCAGGAGCCGCATGATGGCGCCCGGTGTGGCGGAGGCGAAGCCGGGCTCCCCGAAGGCCATGGCCGCGAACGAGTGCATGGTGACGCCGTCGACATCCTTGTGCGGGGCGATGGCCTCGAACGCGGCCCGCTCGTCGATGTGGGCAGGAACGGGGTGCTGGAGGAGGATTCCGTGCACGTCCGCGTCGGCCGACAGTGCGCTGATCTCGTCGACGAGCTGCCTCGTCGTCGTCTGCTCGGGCATCGCCAGGTGCCGAGTCACGATGCCCACGGTCCGCGAGCGGTTTTGCTTCATCCGCACGTAGGTGACCGAGGCCGGGTCCTCGCCTACGATCACCGTCGCCAGGCACGGAACGGTCCCGGCCGCTGCCAGCTCGGCCGCGCGCTTCGCAGCGCCAGCCACGATCTCGCGGCTAAGTACCGTGCCATTCATGAACTCAGCGGGCATGCAGCATCCTCTGCTAGCGGCCGGCGCGGTGACCTACCGCGCTCGCGCTCTACATTAAGAGCCTGCCCACCGCTCGCCGTGTCGGCCCGCCGGCTTTGCCGGACGACGGTGCCTAGCCGAGGATAGTGATCTGGTCGAGAGCCGACCCTTGAATGTCCAGACGCTCCAGGTAGCTCCTGAGCGCGCTTGCCTCGTCGGCGGTGATCGAGGCGTGGTTGTAAGCCAGGCTCGCAATCAGCAAGTCAACTAGTTCGCGCCATTCGCCCGCCTGGGCCATCGACTGGATGCCCGCGACGTCTTCTTTCCGCACTCTGCCTGCGTACTGGTCGGGCACCTCCCTGAGCGCCGCCAGCAATCGCCTCTCGTCCATCAGGTCTCCTCAGGATTCCTGACCACGCCGACGCCACCAGGCTCCGGCCAAGCCGTCCAGATCCGACCGTCGTGGTTGACAACCACCTTGATATCCACGCCGTCCCTGACACCGTCCGCGAGCCACCGATGGTTCGGCTGCCAGAGCGGAGTCCGGTCCGGTGCGCGCGCTACATCGGCTATGTATGCCTGGCAAGCCGCATCGCTCCACCGCGCCGGGAACTCGGTCTTGCCAGGATGACCGGCACCGTGCCGGTGACCGCCACCAAATTGATCGCCATCGAGAATGTGCCTGATTCGATCCTCGGTCAGCCGGATCGTATCCGGCATCGGCCGGTCCGCATTACTCCGCACGGCACTGGCATCCCAAGCCGATCGCGCAGCCGTATCATCGACCCGCTCCGTCACGGGGCTACTGAGCTCGGACAGCGCTCTCTTGGCGACCGTCGGAGCTATGCCTCCTGCCGCCTCCCGCCATCGCAACGACGATGGGTGGCCATCTGGAAGCCGAGCCAGCCGTCTCTGTAAAGCTTCAGCCGACTCCGGCCGTGCGCTCCGGACGAGGTCCTGGGGCTCCGACTCCGGCGGACTGGGTCTGTCCGCGCCCCGGTCCCGCACCTTCACCTCCGCGGGTGGGTACCGCTCCTACGGGCCCGACGATGCCACACGCGTCCTGAGGGGCGGGTTGTTTCATGGCTGTCCATCGCTAAGGATCTCTTCCGAGGATCCGGGATCCCAGCTCAGGCGGAACGGCACCTCCGGCGGCACTGGCAAGCACCAGGCCGGGTCGCGCGGGTCCGGCCGCCGTGCAAGTTCTCCGACATCGTGCAAGTTCTCCGGCATCGTGTAAGTTCTCTACACTTTCGCGGTCGCTTTGACCTGGTATGCACCCGACAACTTGCACGATGCCGACAGCCCGCGGCAGTGCGGGCGAACGCTGCTCCTGCGCTCGCGATGGCAGGCTCACAACGCCGAACAGATCGGATATATCGGATTCTGTTGCGCCGCGGGTGGAGCCGGCGCCGCGGGCGGAGCCGGCGCCGCGGGCGGAGCCAGGCTGAGGAAGAGTTGCGCCGCGGGTGGAGCCGCCGCTGCGGGCGGAGCTTGCCTGAGGGAGAGTAGGCATTCTCAGGGCTCTGAGCGCTTACAACGCCCGGCTGCCGGAGACCACTAGGTGCTGGTAGACAAGGACCATGACCCCCGCATCTGACGCCTCGCCGGCCGATGCGGCCGCCCGCGCGGCCGAACTGGCGCCGAGAGTGGACGCGGCGACGCAGAGCCTGCTGCAAAGTGCCGCCGGGATCACCGACGAGCAGGCCCGTGCGGCCTCGCTGCTGCCGGGCTGGAGCCGGGGCCACGTGCTCACGCACATCGCGCGTAACGCGGACAGCCTGCGCAACCTGCTGATCTGGGCGCACACGGGCGTCGAGACACCGCAGTACCCGAGCCAGGAAGCGCGCGACCTTGGCATCGCCGCCGGGGCGGGCAGGCCGGCCGCCGAGCTGATCGACGACGTCGAGGTCTCGGCCGCAGCGCTCGCGGCCGAGGCGGCCATCCTGGCCGATGCCGACTGGGCCGCGGAGGTACACGGCATCCGCGGCCGCTCGCACCCGGCCTGGTACACGCTCTGGCGGCGGCTCAGCGAGGTGGAGTTCCACCACGTCGACCTCGGCGCAGGCTACGAGCCCGACCAGTGGCCCGAGGAGTTCGCGGTGCAGAGCCTGGAGCGGGTGAGCGCTGACTTCAGCAAGCCCGACTGCCCCGCGGCCGTGCTGGTGAGCCTGGATTCCGGCCGTACGCACCGCATCGGGCCGGCCAAGTCCGAGTCGGCCATGCAGGTCAGCGGCCCGACGCGGGTACTGCTCGCGTGGCTGACCGGCCGCGGCGCGGGCGCCGGCCTGACGACCGAGCCGGCTGGACCGCTGCCATCCGTGCCGGCGTGGTAGTTATCAGGTGACGAACGTAATGCCGGCGGCGGAGATGAGGAGAGCATGACCTACACGGGAGACGTCAGCGTCGGCGGGCCTGCGGACACCAGGGAGCTACCCGGCCTCACCATCACCAAGGTCGCCGTCGGCCCCATGGACAACAACGCCTACCTCCTGCGCTGTACGCAGACCGGCGAGCTTGCCCTGATCGATGCCGCGAATGACGCGGGCACGTTGCTGGCCTTGATCGGCGACACGCCGCTCGCCACGATCATCACGACACACCAGCACTGGGACCACCACGTGGCCCTGCCCGAAGTACAGCAGGCTACCGGGGCAGCGACCGCCGCTCACCCGGACGACGCGCGAGGGCTGCCGATTCCGGTCACGCGGCCGGTGCGGCACGGAGACAAGATCACCGTCGGCAACGCCACCCTGTCGGTGGTCCATCTGCGCGGCCACACCCCGGGCAGCATCGCGCTGTGTTACGACGGGAACGGAGAGCTTGCCGATCAGCCGCACCTGTTTACCGGCGACTCGCTGTTCCCCGGCGGCCCCGGCAACACCGACCACGATCCGGCCAGGTTCGGCTCTCTGATGACCGATCTGGAGGAGCGGGTGTTCGCCGAACTGCCCGACGCCACCTGGGTCTACCCGGGACACGGCAAGGACACCGTGCTCGGCACCGAGCGGCCGCACATTCCCGAATGGCGCGCCCGCGGCTGGTAAGGCCCCGCCACTAAAAAGGCACTGCCACAAGCACTGCCGCTACAGGCTGGCGTAGCAGGCGTCGATTAGCGCCCGGTTGCGCGGGTTCCGCCAGCGCGGGCCCATCTGGCTGGTCACGTAGCCGAACGCGAGGCCGGCGTCCGGATCACAGAAGCCGACCGAACCGCCGGCGCCGAAGTGACCGAAGCACCCTGGTCCCCGGCCGAACTCGCGCTCGGGGTGCGTGAGCTGGAAGCCGAGGCCGAACCGGGACGGGCGCCGCAGCACCAGGTCCTCGCCGTACACCTGCTCCATGGTTGCGGCCGTGAGCGCGCTGCCGTCGACGACGCGGATGCCATCAACCGTGCCGCCACCCGCAAGCGCCGCGTACAGGCGGGCGATGCCGGCCGCGGTGGCATGCGCGTTCGCCGACGGGATCTCGGCGCTTCGCCACGCGGCCGTGTTGACGACGCCGGCACCGGAGAAGTCAGGCGGGTTGAAGTAGGCGCTCATCGCCATCTCGCTCTCAGGGACGCTGTCGGCTCGTGCGGGCAACCCGCTGGCCGGCTCCGGGCCGCCCCCTGCGCCCGCCCGGTGACCATCCGCATCTGCGGGGTCGCGCGCCGGCCTGGCCGGCCACAGAAACTCCGCCGCTCGCCCGTGGTCGGAGCGGCCAAGCCCGATGTGCAGGTCGGCCCCCAGGGGACCCGCGATCTCGGCCCGCAGGAACTCCCCTGGTGTCTGCCCGGTGATCCGCCTGAGCAGTTCGCCGCCGAGGAACCCGAACGTGTTGACGTGATAGCCGTGCCCGGCGCCCGGCGGCCACCACGGCTGCTCGGCGGCCAGCGCGCGCGTCATGAACTTCCAGTCGAGCATGCAGCCAGCCGGCTGCCGCGCGTGCAATGCTGGCAGGCCGGCCTGATGGCTGAGCAGCTCGCGCACCGTGACCTGGTCCTTGCCCGCCGCGCCGAACTCCGGCCAGTACCGCGTCACGCGCGCGTCCGGGTCAAGGCCGCCAAGGCCCGTCACCCTGGCCAGGCATGCGGCCAGCACGCCCTTGCCGACGGAGAACACGTTGACCAGCGTGTCGGGCGTCCACGGCTCGCGGCGCTGCCGATCGCGAAGGCCGCCCCACAGCTCCGCCACCACGGTGCCGCCGATGGTGACGGACACGGCCGCGCCGAGCTCGCCTCGTTCCGCGAAATTGGCCGCGAACTCCTCGGACACGGCGCGGAATGCCGGATCACACCGGCCGCCGATCACGTCTTCGCGCATGGCCGGAGCCTGCCTTCCGGAAAAGGTCGCGGGGCGTAGTCTGCCCGGATGGCACCGGTACACGACGTAGCGATAGTAGGCGCCGGCCTGCTCGGGCTCGCGGCGGCCCGCGCCGTGGCCGCGCAGGGCCGTGACTTCGTCGTCCTCGAGCAGGCCGCGATCGGCCATGACAAGGGCGGCTCGAAGGGCAGCTGCCGTATCTTCCGGCTCGGCTATCCCGAGCCAGAATACGTAGCCGCGGCCCGGCAAGCGCGAGAGTTGTGGCACGCGCTCGAGGCGGAAACCGGCCGCCAGATCCTGCTGCCGACTCCGCACCTGACGTTCGGCCCGCAGTTTCAGGCCATCCACGACGCCATGCGCCAGGCCGGCGCGGGCTGCGAGTTGCTCAGCCCCGCGGACGCAGCCGAGCGGTTCCCCGAGATCCGGGTGGCGGGCGCGGCGCTGCTGGAGACCGAGTCCTGCGTGACCGCCGCCGACGAGGCGCTGTCCGCCCTGGCGTCCGCGGCCGGGCTGGTGGACCCGGCCGACCCGGCAGGACATTCTGGCCCAGCCGGCGCGCGTCTGCGCACCGGCATCAGGGTGACCGGCGTCGCCGACGACGGAAGGCAGGTCACCCTGCAGACGAGCGCCGGCCCGGTGACGGCGCGGGTTGTCATTCTCACCACCGGCGCGTGGACCGCCAGCCTGCTCGCGGGTCGGGTACCGATGGCCGGAGAGGCGCGGCTGGAGCAGGTCGCCTACCTCGCCCCCGCGGGCGCACCGCCGCCGCGCGAGCCAGCACAGCCAGCACAGCCCGCACAGCCCGCACGGCCAGCACGGGCAGCACAGCCAGCACAGCCCGCACAGCCCGCACGGGCAGCACTGCCAGTACAGCCAGCGCCTCACGCATCGGCTACGCCGATCTTCATCTACTACGGCGACCCGTCGCCCTACGGGCTCCCGGTTCCCGGTTCGAGCGCGTACAAGATCGGGATACACCAGAGCGGCGAGCCCGCCGACCCGGATGCGCAGACCGCCGACCCCGACCAGGCGATGCTCGCCCGGCTGGCCGAGGTGGCGAAGCGGTACCTGCCCGGGTACGCGCCGGAGCCGGTCGCGACGGAGCGCTGCATCTACGACAACACCCCCGATGAGGACTTCATCGTCGACCGGGTGGGGAACGTCGTGGTCGGCTGCGGCACGTCGGGACACGGGTTCAAGTTCGGTCCGCTGTTCGGCGAGTGGCTCGCCGCGCTCGCGTTCGGCAGCGCGCCGCCGCCCAGTCAGCGGTTCGGCCTGGCCCGGTTCTAGCCGCGGCAGGCCCGGCGGCCGGCGCAGTTCTACAGCGGTCCAGGCGCCCGGAACTCGATCGTCAGCGTGACCTCACCGCCAGGACCCGACCCTTGCTGGATGACGGCCCGGTAGCGCGGGGGCTGGCTGCGCAGCAGCCGCAGCACCCCGCCCAGGTTGCTGACCCGGTGCCTGCCCGAGCCGAGCACGAGGCCCGTGATCGTAACGGCGCGGAACTCCGCCGGCCAGGCACTCCCCGGATTCGCGTTGAAGAAGCCGGTCACGTAGACCGGGTACGCCAGGGCGATCCTGCCGAGCAGGAACACAAGCCGCGGGTCGACCAGGCCGCTGCCCAGCCGAGCGCGGGCCGTCCTGGCCAGGTGCAGCCGGCGATCGCGCGCCAGGTTCCTGGCGCTCTTGGCGCCCGCGGCGATGGCGGCCCGCGCCGCCGCACGGAACGCGCCCGGCGTACCGCCGATAACGCGCACCTGCACCAGCTCCGGACTCTTTCCGAAGCTCGCGAGCACCTGCGGCGCCCCAGCCGACAGCTGGAGCCCGAGGTCCTCCTGCGCCGCAGCGGTCTCCACGACGAGGCCGGCGGCGCTGTGCTTGCTGGCCGCAGGCAGCGTGCTGCCAGGCACCAGGGTCACCAGCTGCGTCGCGGGGAATCCGGCCGTCTGCAAGGCAGTGCACATCGCCACGTCGCAGGACACCGTCGTGCCCGACGCCACCTGGGCCACAATCCAGGCGGCCGCCGCCCGCTCATTGGCCGTCGACGCGGCCTGGGCCGGCGAAATCCGCGGCGGCGCGTGATGGTTCAGGTGCGCCGCGGGCGGCACCGACCTTGACCTGGGCAGCGCAACCGCGACGCCACCGCCGACCGCCCCGGCGACGATCAGCACGGCCGCCGCCGCGGTCCACCGCAGCGCTCCGATGCGCGCATCGTCTGCCACCCGCAGCCCGCGCCGCCGCAGCCACAGCCACAGCGTCGTCGCGAACACCCTCGCCAGCGACGGCTCGGGCGGCGGCGGCCGGTGCGCGGGGCGGGCCGTGGTGGCAAGGTCGTCCGGCCGGGCCGGCGCGTCCAGTCCCTGGCTAGATTGCGGCGAGCGGTCACCCGGCACCATGTAACTCCCACCAGCCGTGCACGAGTCTGGCCAATACGGCCTAATCGGGGTTCGTTGAGCCAATTGGATCCTGCTGGTTCAGCCGGATTCGGCTGATTGTAACGAAGAATGGCCGGCTGCCGCCGGGTGTGCGGCGACCTGCGTCAAGTCGTTGCGCGGTCCTCGACTAGGCGGCGATAAAGCGAGCAGGCAAGTCCGAGAGCATCTTCCTGCGTTGGGAACGTGGTCGCCCGTGCTACTGCCGCCCGCTGCAGGCGGGCGGCCAGGGCGGGCTCGTCGAGCACGGTCCGCACGGCGGCGGCGAGTTGGTCAGCGTCCCCCGGCGGCACCAGGATCGCGGCCTCCGATCCGGTCAGGCCCGGCGTGCCGCCCGAACTGGTGGCAACGATCGCCCGGCCCGCGCGCAATGCCTCCTGCAGGATCAGCGCCCGCGCCTCCCACCGGCTCGGCAGCACGAACACGTCGGCGTTGGCCAGCAGCGCGGGCACGTCATCGCGCTCTCCGAGCAGCAGGACGTCGGCGCCTCGCTGCCGCGCCTGCGCCGCCAGTCCAGCCGCCAGCGGGCCGGCGCCGGC
>JASHOL010000521.1 GCA_030041135.1 Streptosporangiaceae bacterium
GACGTTCCGCGGCCGGGGCTGCGGCCAAGCAGCCGCGCCACCGCGCGCCGCTGTGCCGGCGTCGCCCCGACCAGCGTGACGGTGCCGTCGAGCCGCTCACCGCGCTCGAGTTTCGCGCGGATGCGCTCCACCAGCCAGCTCAGCTCGGCGGATCCGAGCATCCGGCGCAGTTTGGCCGGGTCCACCGTTACCTGGCCCGGTGGCGCCGGCTGGCGCCCGGTCACCGGCTTGCCTGCTGGTACCGACATGCCCACGCGCGAAATCGTAACCAGGTCCGGCGAACCCGCGAAAGACCCCACTGGGTGACAAATGCCTGTCAGCTCACGCAGAATTCATTGCCCTCAGGATCGGCCAACGTCACCCACAGGTGTGGCCCCTGCTGGCCGTCATGCAGAAACGTCGCGCCCCTGGCGATGAGCCCTTCCGTTGCTGACCGCACGTGCTCCTGACCGACCCAGACGTCGATGTGCCACCGGTTTTTCACCGACTTGAGCTCGGGCACCCGCTGGAAGATAATCCTCCGGCGATGCCCGGCTGTCGGTCCGTCGGGATGCCGGATGGCGGCCCCGTCGGTCCAGACCACCTTCCCTGCGTACGTCGTCGTCTCGCTCTCGGTCGCGTAGCCCTCACTGATCATCTTGCGGATGAAGTCTTCGTCTTGCTGCTCCACGACCCAGCCGAGCGTCTCCGCCCACCAGTCAGCAAGCTGATGCGGGCGTTCGCAGTCCACCGCGAGCTGGAAGTCAAACGGCACGTCAGCTCTCCTTCCAGAGGTAGAGGTCTCGCAGCAGGGCGATCTCGGCGCCGTGATGGATGACTTCGCGGTTGATGTGCAGCGCGAGACCCGCCATCGAAACGTCCCCGAACGGCGCCTCGGCCGGCCCGCACGGACGAGCCAGCGCGTCCCCGTCCAGGGACCGCACACCCTTCACCCACGCCGCATGGCCCCCGTCGAGCTGGCTGAGCGCCTCGTCGGCCGAGCCCGCGTACTCGAACGTCTGATAGTCGGCAGGCGGTCCTCCGAAGTGCGCGGCGTTGCGCCGGCCGAAGATCGCAACAATGAGATGGGCGAGCCGCCAGGCGATCGTCGTCACCGGCTCGACTGTCCTCGGCGGCGGGACATAGTCCATCGTGAAGCCCCCGCCGCCGACCGACAGCGGCGCCGTGCTGTCGCCGCGCTGCCTGATGCTCCAGCAGTCGGGAACCGGCTCCCAGAAGTACTCGTCGTCGGTCAGCCCGTCCAGCCGCGGGCGGAGCTGATGCTCCCAGTGCCATTCGAGCTGATCGAGCAGCTCGGACCCCCAGTCAATGTCCATAACGTAACGCTAGATCGGCATGCGGACAGAAATGGTCCTCAATGCGTGACAGACTCGGATCCGTGCTCGAGACCTCGGCTCGGCTGCTCCGGCTGCTGTCCCTGCTGGAGATCCGGTCAGACTGGCCAGGTGCCGAACTCGCGGCCCGGCTCGACGTCACGCCCCGGACCCTGCGCCGTGACGTGCAGAAACTGCGCAGCCTCGGTTACCCCGTCTACGCGACGCCAGGCGCGGCCGGCGGATACCGGCTCGGCGCCGGCTCGGCCCTCCCGCCGCTGCTGCTGGACGACGACGAAGCGGTCGCCGTAGCACTCAGCCTGCGCACCGCGGCCAGCCACGCCGTCACCGGCGTGGCCGAGGCGTCCGTCAGCGCGCTCGCCAAGCTCGAGCAGGTGCTGCCGGCCCGATTGCGCAGCCAGGCGACCGCGATCGGCCAGGTCACGGTGCCGCTGACCGGGGCGGAGCCCAAGGTCGACGCCGAGACGCTGACCACGATCGCGCGGGCTTGCCGGGCGCGGGAGCAGCTGGCGTTCGGATATCGTGCCCGCGAAGGCGCGGAGAGCGAGCGCCGGGTCGAGCCACACCGCCTGGTCCAGGCTGGTTATCGCTGGTACCTGGTGGCTCGCGACATTGACCGGGCCGACTGGCGCACGTTCCGGCTTGACCGGATATCGGCGCCGCGCCCGACCGGCATCCGGTTCGTTCCCGTTGACCCGCCGGACCCGGCCACGTTCGTGGCCACCGCGATCAGCACGGCACCGTACCGCTATCGGGCACGCGTGCTGCTGCACGCGCCGCTCGGCGCGATAGCGACCCAGTTCCCGCCGACCATCGGCACGGTCGAGGCGGCTGGCGCCGACGCGTGCATGCTGATAACCGGCCACAACTCCCTGACCGCGCTGACCTTCCACCTGGGGCAGCTCGGGTGCGAGTTCACCGTCCTCGACCCGCCCGAGCTGATCGAGCACGTGCGCGCGATGGCCGCGCGGTTGCAGCGGGCCGCCTCGTAACCCTCCCGCAGCGGCTGGCGCCGCGTCACGGGTGCATCAGGCGAAGCTGGACGAGCCGGGCCTGGCTGCCTGAGCCTCAAACCGGCGATGGGGGCGAGCTGACCGCGGCGCCGGCTCCAGCGGACCCGATGGTGGGAAGACCTGTCAGCCGGTCGTCCAGGGCCGGAGCTTGTTGGGGTTGCGTACGGCCCAGATGTGCATGAGCTTGTCGCCGACGACGTCGAAGGCGAACACCGTCACGGTGACGCCGTCTTGCTGAGCCACCAAGCCGGGCAGGCCGTTGACCGTGCGCTCCAGGAAGGTCAGGTTGGGTGCCCGGCCGGCCAGATCGACCAGGTAGCGCGCGACCTGGCCGCCGCCTTCGACAGGTCGCGGCGCGGCGCTGACCAGGCCGCCGCCGTCCACGGTCATCGTGGCGCCGGGGTCGAGCAGGCCGATCAGCGCGCCGATGTCCATGTCTTCCCAGGCGCGTTTGAAGTCCCGGATGATGTCGGCCTGGCGGACGGCCGGGGTCGGGGGAGCCTGGGAGGAGCGGACGCGGCGGCGGGCTGAGGAGGCGAGTTGGCGGCAAGCCGTCGGGGTGCGGCCGGTCATCTCGGCTACTTCGGCGAAGGGATAGCCGAAGACGTCGTGCAGGATGAACGCGACTCGCTCGGCCGGGGTCATCGATTCGAGCACGACCAGGAAGGCCATGCTGACCGACTCATCCAGGGTGACCTGGTCGGCCGGGTCGGCCGTGGCGCCGCCCGGCCGCACGCCGGGCCACTGCGCGGGTCCGGGCAGCGGCTCGGGGATCCATTCGCCCACGTAGCGTTCCCGCCGGTTCCGTGCCGAGCCGAGCAGATCCAGGCAAATGCGGCTGGTGACCTTTGCCAGCCAGGCGCCGGGGTTTTGAATGGCGTCCTGCTGCCAGCGGGGCAGCGCGTACCAGCGCGCACAGGCCTCCTGCACCGCATCCTCGGCATCGGCCAGGGAGCCCAGAAGCCGGTAGGCGAGATTCATCAGGTGACGCCGCTCGCTCATGACCGCGTTCAGGCCCGGATCGGGCTCGCCGTCTCCTGGCTCAGGCCGGGCGCTCATGGTTGCCTCCCTTCCTCAGCACGTCTGCCCTCACTCTGTTCGACCAGACAGCTCACCGGACTGTGAGGCTGGCATGCCGCCTCACATCCCGGCGGGCCGTGTCGTCGTACTGCTGAGAAGAACAAGCCATCCGGCAAGCATGAGGGAGGAAAGAACCGCGATGGAACCGCGTCTGAACCTGTTCGGCAACACCGTGACGGCCAAGTTCATCAAGTACCTCGAATCGGCGCACAAGGTGGTGACCGACTCGGCCCTGCCATCCGCCACACAGGAGCTGGTCAGGCTCCGGGCCAGCCAGATCAACGGCTGCGCCGTCTGCGTCGACATGCACAGCAAGGAAGCCGCCCACGCCGGGGAGAGCCAGCTGCGGCTGAACCTCGTCGCGGTATGGCGGGAGGCAACGGTATTCACCGACGCCGAGCGTGCTGCCCTGGAACTCACCGAGCAAGGCACCCGCATGGCCGACGCCGCTACGAGCGTGACGGATGAGGCCTGGGCGAATGCGGCCAAGCACTACGATGACGACCAAATCGCGGGGCTGGTGTCGCTCATCGCCGAGATCAACGCCTGGAACCGCCTGAACGTCATCACCGGCCAGCCCGGCGGTGACTACCAGCCCGGCCAGTGGGGATAGCCTCCCAGGCAGTCAGAATGGAGTCACCTGCGGTGACCCGCAGATGGTGCTGTGGCCAGGAAGTGGACGCTGCCGGCGCGACCAGCGACACCAGGTTGGCCTCGCAGCGTAAGTCGGGTGCCGACCTCTAGGTCGCCTCGCTGCCTCCGTGGCGGTTGATGGACGGGGTGCCGTATCGAGCCTGAATCGAGCGGCCAGGTCGTTCTCGTCGTCGCGCACCCATGCCAGACCGGCGAATTCTTGGCTCGAGCTTTTGTTAGCCACAGCTTGCAACTGGGAAGGGCCGCGCCGAGCTGAGCGGATTCTGGTTGCGGGCAGTCGGCCCGGTTTCGCAGGACCGCTTTCTGGCACGAAAATAACGCCGCGATTATCGAGGTAATCGGCCGACAAAATGCCCGTCACGGCCTAGTCCGGCCTGCCGTTTTAGCTGCGTAGAGCTGCACCGTCCGGGAAATACGACCGGTCCGGGGGACATCCGAGCCAACACGGGGGAATGCATGCACTACAAGCTCGACGTCATGGCCGAAAAGGGCTTCGTCGTCCTGAAGGACTACGATGGACCGGCGATAGCGCCCAGGGAGTGGGAGTCCCTGGAGTACATGGACTGGAAGAGCGGCGGCGACACGAACTTTGCCCCGCTCGCGTCGGCCACCGGGGAGATGGACTGCCGCGGTTTCTGGGATCACGGCAAGGCCGACAAGTACGGTGTCTGGACCTCTAACTGTCAGATCGCGCCGAGTCTCGTCAATTACGTCGGGAAAATAGGCGGCAACTACGGCCGGGTGCGTGTCATCAAGCTCAACCCCAGTGACGAGGCGACCGCGCTTCGCCAGCTGCACCTTGACGACAACAACCGGCTGAACCCGGAGGGCACCGGCTGGGTTGTCAGGTCCTGGCTCGAGCTGGACGACACGGCGGGTCAGTCCGTGTTCATCCTGCGCGAGGACAAGGAGGACCCGTCAACCGAGACGCGCATCACCCTGCATCCGGGCATGCAGCTGGTCATCGACACCCAGCGGCTGTGGCACGTCGTCTGGCACCCTGGCCCGAAGCCGCGGTACGCGCTGATCACCTCGTGGGAGAGCGACAAGACGATCGAGGGCTGGATCAAGCGCGAGCTGACGGGCAAGAAGAAGCGGCAGCTGCAGGGCGGGCGCCCGGAGCGCACAGCCAGCGCGCGCACCCAGAGCGCACCCCTAGCGCGGCCCTAGCAGAGTTAGCAGGAGCGCCGGAAGCGGCTCAGGGCGGTACCCGCGGGCTGCCGGCCGTCGGCTATCCGAGCCAGCCGGCCGAGCAGCGCGCGGGTCGGGCCCGCTAACCCAGGCCGCAGGCCTTGTGGATGTCCTGGCGGCTGGCCAGCTTGACCCGGGCGCCGCGGCCGAGGGAGGCAGCAAGCTCCTTTTCCGCCGCCTCGATGCCGAGCCAGTCGTCGTAGCTCACGTGCCGGATGTCGCGGTAGGCCAGTAGGCCCTCCAGCGGCGACTCGCCCTCGGGAGCGCCTTCTGGCATCCGGAGCAGGCCCGCCCGCGGCACTTGCACGTCGCCCGGGCCTGGCCCGCCGGCCAGGTCGGCCAGCAGCGAGCGGACCGTCTCGGCGGCGTCGGACTTGTTGGTCCCGATGACGCCGGTCGGCCCGCGCTTAAGCCAGCCGGAGACATACTGCCCCCGCAGTGGCCGCCCATCAGGCCCGATCACCCGGCCGGCCTCGTTCGGCACGACGTAGTTGCGCTCGTCGAACGGCACGCCCGCTAGCGGCACGCTCTGGTATCCGACGGACCGCAGGACCATCTGGACGGGCAGCGTCTCAAACTGGCCTGTCCCCTGGAGTTTGCCGGACTCGTCCAGCCTGGTGCGTTCGAGGGTCAGCCCGGATACCCCCTCGTTCCCGCCCAGGATCTCGGTCGGACGGAGCCAGAAGCGCACGGTGAGCCTGCGGCCGGTGCCGGCCGGGAGGCGCTGTGCCCAGTCCTTGATCACCGTGTAGTTGCCGCGGACGTGCCGGTCGGTCTCGGCCAGCCGGGCGCTCTCG
Source organism: Streptosporangiaceae bacterium (assembly GCA_030041135.1). Classification (GTDB taxonomy): domain Bacteria; phylum Actinomycetota; class Actinomycetes; order Streptosporangiales; family Streptosporangiaceae; genus JAJYUU01. Next base: position 6,070 of record JASHOL010000521.1, read on the forward strand.
CCGGTCGCGTCGAAGGCGTCCAGGTCGGCCTCGCCGTCGCCGATGACCACATCGACACCCTCGAGCTCGCCCAGTTCGCGCAGCTCCTTCGTGGTGAATTTGGCCTGGGCCGGCCCGCGCCGGCCGATCATGTGCACCTCGCGCACCTTGCTCGCCGTCAGCGCGTCCAGCACCGGCTGCGAAACGTCGGTCTCCCGCAGCTCGTCGGGATTGCGGATCAGGATCCGCGCCACGTCGACCGCCACGTTGCCGACGCCGATCACCGCCACCGACTCGGCGTCGAGGGTGAACGTGCCCGGATCCATATCCGGGTGGCCGCAGTACCAGTTGACGAAGTCGGTGGCCGCGATGCTGCCCGGCAGGTCCTCGCCGGGGATGCCCAGGTGGCGGTCGCGCATCGCACCGGTCGCGTACACGACGGCGTCGTAATGGACCAGCAGGTCAGCGCGGGTGACGTCCTTGCCCAGATGCACATTACCGACAAAGTGGACGGCATCGTGCTCAAGCACGTTGCGCAGGTACTCGGCGATCGACTTGATCGACTTGTGATCTGGGGCCACACCGTACCTGACCAGGCCGTATGGCGTTGGCAGGCGGTCCAGCACGTCGACCCGGATCGCCCGCGGCGGGTCAAGCGCCGCCGACTGCTTGATCAGCGCCTCGGCCGTGTAGAGTCCGGCCGGGCCGGATCCCACGACAGCGACGTGAAGTGTGTCCATATTTAGATTCTGCCCTGTGCTGGCGGCCCGCGGGCCAGAAGCACGGCTACGCCGGGCCTCCCGGGGGAGATCCGTCCGACTGGCTCTCCTGCCGCCAGTGCTGGCCGAACTCGTTGTCGTGCAGCCTGCGCAGCTCATGCGCGTAGTGGTCTAGCCGGTCGGCCGCGCGCTGCATCTCGTGGAAGTCACGGCCGTGCTCACGCGCAGGCGTCTTCTCCTCGCCGCGCTTGCGGACGATCCCGAGTTCCTCCCGGCTCAGCTCGGCGACCTTGGCCAGCGTCTCCTCAAGAGTCATGCGGATTCCTCTGCTTCGTGGTTCTCACGCCGCGAAGCAGCCTAGCCCGGCGGCCTGGTACTTCCGCTACCGGAACGCCCTGCCGCCGATGAGCCCGATTTGTCGCTCGCCTCGGCGGCATCGCGATCATTCCGCTCGGCCATTTAACGCCGTTGCGTTAATGGCTTAGACCAGCGCGCGGGCCAGGTTGCGATCCGGCCCGGCCTCAGGCCTTCCCACGGCCTGCGGCCGGCCCGGGTTTGGCCAGCGTTCGGCAAGGCTGAGCAAAGGAAGCGGATAGCTGGCCATCCTCCGCCGGACGCCGGGGAATACGTCCACCAGTCCGGATGCAGGCGAACAGCGGCGGGTTCCGCAGCTGTTCACCGTGCCCGCGCGACAGGCCAGGATGCGGCCAGCCGCCCGCGGCTGGTCCTGCGCTGGACGTCGCAGAGTCGAGTTCGGGGGGAATTCATGACCGTGTCCTCGGCCGGGCGCGTGCGCCTCAGCGCTCCGGCACTCGCTCGTCGTGCCTTCGCCGTGTCGATGGCCAAGGCGGCTCGTGGCGGCATACGGCAGCTTGGCCGCGGCAACGGCTCGGCGATCCCGGGACTGGTGGCGCTGACCATCGATCCGACCGCGTTGGCCGGCCTGGTGGCTGAAATCCGGCGCGGCGCCGTTATGGTGACCGGTTCGAACGGGAAAGGCACCACATGCCGGATGCTGGCCCAGGTCATGGCGGCGGCCGGCCTGCACCCCGTGCTCAATCAGGAGGGCTCGAACCAGCGGTCAGGCATCGCGGCCACGATGATCGCTCACTCCGGCCCGACCGGCCGCCTGCGCCGCGACGCTCAGGCGATCGGCCTGTTCGAGGTCGATGAGGGCTCGTTCCCCGAGATCGTCCGACATGTGCGGCGGCCAAGGGCGGTCGTGTGCACGAACATCTTCCGCGACCAACTCGACCGCTATTTCGAGCCGGCCTACATCAAGGGGCTGCTCGAACGCTCCGTTCGCACGTTGCCGGCCGACACGGCGCTGATACTTAACGCGGACGACCCCAGGGTCGCCTTCCTCGCCTCGGATCTCAGCAATCCCAGGATCTACTTCGGCGTCGAGGACACAGAACTGGGCCGGAGCGCGGCCGATCCGACGTCGGATTTCCCGCGCTGCCCGCGCTGCGACGGTGAGCTGACGTATACGTGCGTCTACTACGCCCACCTTGGTCACTGGGCATGCGCGAATTGCGGCCTAAGCCGGCCGGAACCGGACGTGAGCGGCAGCAAGATCGACCTGCTCGGGCCCCGTGGCTCGCGGCTGCAGGTTGTCATGCAAGCGTCGGAAACCGTGCTCGGGATCCCGCTGCCGGGGCTCTACAACGCCTATAACGCGCTGGCCGCCGTCGCCGCGGCCAGGCACTGCCAGCTGCCCGACCGCTCGCTGCAGGCCATCGAGCAGATCACGGCCGGATCGTTCCGGATGGAGAGGGTGCACGTGGCGGGCCACGACGTGTACCTCGCGCTGGCCAAGAACGCCAACGGCTACACGGAGGTACTCCGCGCGGTACTCGGTGACCGCAAGCCGAAGCGGATGCTGCTCGGCCTCAACGACTTTCCCGGCAAACAGCCCGATACGTCCTGGATATGGGATGTCGACTTCGACTCGCTCACGGGCCTGGTCCCGGCCCCGGTCGTCTGCGGCAACCGGGCCGCCGACCTGGCTGTGCGGCTGAAGTACGCCGGCTGGCTCGGCGCCGACCCCGACGCCAACGTCGTGGTCGAGCCGGATCCGGTCCGCGCGTTCCGCGCGGCGCTGGCGCAGACCCCGGCAGGTCAGCCCATGTGGGTCGTCTCCACCCAGGTCGTGCTGTGGCAGGTACGGCGGTGGCTGCGGCAGCAGGGATATGTCGGGGCGGTATGGCGCGAGCAGAGCGGAGCACCGCAATGGCAGGCATGAAGATATCCGTCGGCTACCTGTACCCGGACATCATGGCCACCTACGGTGACCGGGGCAACGTCGAGACCGTCCTGCGGCGCTGCGAGTGGCGGGACATCGCAGTCGACGTGACCGAGCTCAGGCTGGGCGATCGGGTCGACCCGGCGGCGTTCGACCTGATCATGATCGGCGGCGGCGGCGAGGCGCAGCAGCGGCTGGTGGCCGCCGACCTCGGCCGGGTCAAGGGCGCGGGCATCAGGGAGGCCGTCGCGCAGGGCGCGGCTGCGCTGGCCGTCGGCGGCGGCTACGAGCTATTCGGCCGGTTCTGCCAGCCCGAGCGGGGAGCCGAGCTGCGTGGCATCGAGCTGTTCGACGCGTGGACCATCCGCCACAGTGCCGTGCTCAGCGGGCACTACGGCAGCATCTCCGAAGCCCGCGCGGACCGGGCCATCGGCGAGCTCATCGCGCGCTGGGACGACACGCTCCTGGTCGGCTTCGAGAACCACGCGGGCGGAACCTACCTGGGTCCGACGGCGCAGCCCCTCGGCCACGTTCTCAGCGGGCACGGGAACAACGGGGACGGCACCGAGGGCGTGCTCATGGGCAACGCCGTCGGCACCTACCTGCGCGGCCCGTGCCTGCCGAAGAACCCGGC
>JASHOL010000522.1 GCA_030041135.1 Streptosporangiaceae bacterium
TCGCCGCGCTGCGCCGATCCGGCACGGCCGAGTCCTCCGCACGGGACAGCGCGGAGTCGCCTGAGACAATGGGTTCCATGTCCGAGCCTTCCGGGACCGGCACACGCTATAGACAACCAGCGCCGCCGGAAGGTTGCGCGGTACCCGACTGTTGTCCCGCGCTCATCCCTTACAGCCAGCCGCGGTCGTCGGCCGTCATGACGGCCTCGGCCCGGTTGCGGGTGCCGGTCTTGGCGATCGCCGCCGACAGGTAGTTGCGGACGGTTCCCTCGGAGAGGCACAGCCTGGCCGCGATGTCGGCCACGGTCGCCCCGGCGCGCGCCGCGACCAGCACGTCCCGCTCGCGGCCGGTCAGCGGTGATACCCCGTTGGCGAGGGTCGCGGCGGCCAGCGCCGGATCGACCACACGCTCGCCGGAGGCCACGCGCCTGATGGCGTCGGCGAGTTGCTCGGGCGGAGCGTCCTTGACCACGAACCCGTAGGCGCCAGACTCCATGGCCCGGCGCAGGAACCCGGGACGCCCGAACGTGGTGAGGATCAGTGAGCGGCACTCAGGAACCTCCTGGACGAGCACGGCCGCGGCGGCCAGGCCGTCTATCCCCGGCATCTCGATGTCGAGCAGCGCGACGTCGGGGTGATGGGCCCTGGCGGCGGCCACGACCTCGTCGCCGCGCGCGACGCTCGCGACTACCTCGAAGTCCTCCTCCAGTTCGAGCATGACCGCAAGGGCCCGCCGGATGAGCTCCTGGTCGTCGGCGAGCAGCAGGCGCACCATCACAGGGCCCCGGACGCGCAGAGGCTGACCCGCAATCGCCACCCGTGCGGCTCCAGCGGGCCGGTGTCGACTACACCGCCGACGGCCGCCACCCTCTCCCGCAGGCCGTTGAGCCCATTGCCCAGCTCAGCGGCCCCGCCGATGCCGTCATCCACTATCTCGACGGAGAAGGCCGACAGGCGGACCGCGCACGTGCTCGCGTGCGCGTGCCGGACGATGTTCGTGAGCCCTTCACGCACGACCCAGCCGAAAAGTTCCCGGTGATCTGGATCGACGACGTCAACGGCGTTCGGCAGATCTGCTGCGACGCCCGCCGCGCGCAGCAGCTCACGCCCGGCCGCCAGCTCACCCGTGAGCGTGACGTCGCGGTAGTTGGCGACCGCGGCCCTGACGTCGGTCAGCGTCTGCCGGGCAAGCGCCTCTACCTCTGCCATCTCCTGGAATCCGAGCGCAGGATCGGTTGCACCGAGCCGACAGGCCAACCCGGCTTTGACCGTGATCGTAGTCAGCGAGTGGCCCAGCAGGTCGTGCAGGTCGCGGGCGATACGAATGCGCTCGTTTTCCGCCGCCAGCCGCGCGAGCTCGGCCCGAGCGTCGGCGAGCGCCTGGCTGCCCCTTATGGCCCGCAGCACGGCGTAGGTGACCACCGCGCCGACCGGAATAGCGACCGGCGTGAAGTCCCCCAGCGACTTGGCCAGGCTCACGTGCCAGGCCGGGATTCCGACCGGAACCAGCAGGGCCGCGAGCGCGAGCCCGATGATGATCGGGGCGGAGCGGGCGCCGAGCCTGGCCACCGTGATTATCGCCACAAGCAGGCCCAAGACGAACCCGGCGGCGCGTGCGAACGGCAGTTCGGCGACGAACAACGCGGAAAGGACAGCGTAGAACGTCCAGAATCGCAGTCCGGACGAGTCCGGCCGCAGCAGCATGGGCAAGGCCAGCCACCACGCCGCGAACGAGGCAAGGATGGCGTAGCCCCAGACCGCCGCGGCGCCGCGGGAATCAGCGTCCACGGCCCCGGCTACGTAGATCAGGTAGATGAGCGGGACCGCGGCCCAGGCTACCCGCCGCCAGCCCAGCGTCCACTGGCGTTGGCCAACTAGCCAGTCGGCTTCTGCTGGGCTGGTCTGCACGACTTGCATGTCCACGTTTGTCCAGGTTAACAGGTCCGGAAGTCCTCAGGGACGGGTCGACGCCCGCCGGAACGCGAGCGCCGCGACGGGAATGAGGGCAACGGTCCAGGCTGCCACGACGATCCATCCCTCCAGCGGCCAGTTGCCGCCGCCGTGCGCCGCCTTGCCGGCCTGGACCAGCCAGTACGAGGGCAGGAGTTTCTCGATGTCCAGCATCGTCCCCCCGTTGAACAGGCGCCCGAAGACGCCGCCGAACAGGGCAAACAGGAGCACGGTCCCGCCCAGGGCCGCCGGCATGGTGTCGAGGGGGACCGCGTTCCCGAGGACGAAGCCGATCGCGATGAACGGAGCCAGCCCCACCAGGAGCAGGCCGGCCATCTCCAGCCACTGACTTGCGTGCAGGCGCACGCCGAGCGTCGCCCCGGCCAGGAGCACCAGCACCACCGTCGGCAGCGCCATCAGGTAGGCGCTCGCCACCTTGGCCGTTAGGTCGGTCCGGGCCCGCAGCGGCGTGATCCGCAGCTGCCGCGTCCAGCCTCTCGACCGGTCGGCTGCCACCCGCGCTCCCGGCGACACCACGGCGAACATCGAGCCGTACGCGGCCATGCCGGTCATGAAGTAGAGCGGAAACGCGATGCCTTCGGTCATCGCATGCCGGTTCGCCGACGCGATCGCATAAAAGATCACAAGCGGGAGCGCGAGCGTTACGGCGAAGAACCTGTGGTTGCGGACGGTACGCAGGATCTCGTAGCGGAAATGCGTGGCACTGTTCATCGGACAGTCTCCTGGTTCTCTTCGCCGGCGCCGACGTCCTCGGCGGTCAGCTCGATGAAAGCGTCCTCAAGGCTCCCCCCGCCGACCTCGATGTCGCGCACGCCGCGGAAAGCCCCGAGGAGGGCGTAAAGAGCGGCGTCGGCATCCGAGCAGGACAGGATCACCGTGTCCCCATGCCGGTCCACGCTGACCACGCCGGGGAGGTCCCGGATCGCCGTGACGTCGGCCCCCGCCAGCGTCGCCCGGACGGTGCGAGAGCTAGCCCTCGCCTTGATCTCAGTCGCCGGACCGTCGGCTACGATCCGGCCACGGGCCATGAGCACTATCCGGTCGGCGTAAGCATCCGCCTCTTCCAGGTAATGGGTAGCGAACAGGACAGTCTTGCCGCGCTCGGCGACGCCGCGCATCGCCTGCCAGAACTCGCGCCGGCCCTCGACATCGAGCGCTGCGGTCGGCTCGTCCAGGACCATCAGGTCCGGGTTGCCGACGAGGGCCGCGGCGAACCGGAGGCGCTGGGTCTGACCGCCCGAGAGCTTCGTCGTCAGCTGATCAGCGAATCCGGCGGTGCCGGTCAGGCGCAGTACGTCCTCGGTGGCAAGCGGGTTCGGATAGTAGGACGCCATCAGCTTCACTACTTCGCGGACCTTGAGGTGGTCCAGCGGGGATCCGGACTGGAGCATCCCGCCCACCCAGCCCGACCGCACGGCCGCAGCCGGCGACGCGCCGAAGACCGAAACCGAGCCATCGTCGGGGCGCGTAAGCCCGAGCAGCATGTCAATTGTCGTGGTCTTCCCGGCCCCGTTCGGGCCGAGGAGCGCCACCGTCTCACCGGGCGCGATCATCAGGTCCACAGAGCGGACGGCGCGAAGGTTGCCGTAGGACTTGGACAGGCCGGACAGGACGATCCCGCCGGGCGCATTGCGATTAGCCATGGCACGAGGGTGTCGCGCCGCCGGTCCCCCGGTGTAGTGCCGCGATCCACCAGTTCGTGGTGACAAATGTCAGAAGCAGAGCACTGTCGGCGGGGGCCTCGCGTCGCTGCTCATGATCGCCAGCATCACAAGCCGGCAGGTGGCAGGCGCTTGGGACTGACGTCACGCGGGCGGCGCGGCCGCCGCGTTGGTCATCGCGGACCGCATCGCCCAACTCCCGCTCGGGTCATCAACGATCAATCCTGAACCGTAAGCTGGTCAGCTGGGCAGGTCGGCATGTCCGTGGCGGCCAGGAGTTCGCGCAGCTCCCGCTGCTCGGCCGGAGTCACGACGGCTCCGGTGGCGGCGAGGGTCGCGGCAAGCTCGGCTGTTAGCTCGCCGTACTCCCAGCCTTCCTCCATGAGGCGAAGTCCTTCCAAGGTCTCCGGGGGCACCCGCCCGCCGAACACGGCGGGCAGTAGGCTCGCCCGGCGGGCAATCTCGTGTGCGTCCATCACCTGTCCTCGGGCTTGTTCTTCACGACGCCGGGGCATCCCTCCCGCGGCCACGCTGTCCAGACCAGGCCATCAGAAGCGACGATCGCTACGATGTCCACACCGTTGCGACTGCCCTGGACACGCCACCGGTCGTTCCAATTCTGGCGGACCGGCCCTGGCTCACCTCCGATCCGGCCCGCAACTGGCGACTGCAGGACGGCCGCCGGGCCCAGTTCGGCCGGCGCACCTGACCCCGGCTCAGCGCTGCCGCCAGCAGCGCCGTCACCGCCGTCCGGGCGACCTCGGTGATCGCCTAGCAGCTGAGCAAGCGGGACCATCGTCGGCGCGAACCCGTCGGTGTCGCGCAGCAGCGCGCCGCCCTTGCGGGCCGCGCCCAGGAACCCCCGGCGCTTGGCAGAATTACCTGATGTCAGTGCTCGATAAAGAGGGAGCGTCATGAAACTTCTGCTGACGTCTTCTGGCATCGCGAACTGGAGCATCCGCCAGGCGCTTCTCGGCCTGCTGGGCAAGCCGATTGAGGAGTCCAGCGCCCTCGTCATTCCGACAGCGATATATCCCTTCCCCGGTGGTGCTGGCCACGCGTGGGAAGCGATCTGTGGAAGGAGCAAGAGTCCCGCCGGATTGGGTTGGAAATCTTTGGGAGTGCTGGAGCTCTCCGTGCTGCCAAGCATCGACGAAGAATGTTGGCTCCCGGCGGTCCAGGAGACCGACGCCCTGCTGGCTTGGGGCGGTGATCCAGTGTTCTTGTCGTACTGGATGCGGCGGTCCGGGCTTGCGGATGTCTTGCCGTCGCTGCCTGGCGATACCGTCTACCTAGGGGTGAGCGCCGGGAGCATCGCAGCAACCTCAGCCTTTGCCGAGACTTACCGTGAACCACGTCGCGGCAGCGGTGAAGCGCTCTCGACAGAAGACATCGTGTTCAACACTCCCGACGGCGAACTTCGCATGATCCTGGTCAAGGCTCAGGGAGTCGGACTGGTCGACTTTGCGATTATTCCGCACGTGGGCAACCCGGCCTTCCAAGACATGGGCATCGCGGAACAATGGGCCGCGAGGATATCGGCGCCGACGTACGCGATCGACGACCAGACCGCCATCAAGGTGACCGACGGCAACGTCGAAGTCGTCTCCGAAGGAACCTGGAAGCTCTTCAACTCCTGATACGAAGCGGCGGGAACGGCCAGGAATCCAGCTTCGACGAGCTGCAGCATTACGTAGTCGCCACCCTCGCCACCGCCTGCGGCCGGCCCAAGGCAGCCCTGGGCATCCGGCACCTGGCCGCGTCAAACCCGTCCCTCATCGAGGCTCTGGCTGCCCTAGTCAAGATCACTGGGCCGGGCCGGGTCTAACCCGCCTTCCGGATCCCGCAGCCGCGGGCAGACCCGCCGTCGGAGCACGGTGTTCGTGCATTGACCAAATTAGTGGGCCGGTGGGCCCTAACAACCCAAAACCCGAACCGCCCCGGCAGACCTTCTAGTCTGTGATGCCGATCAAGCCGGTAGCAAGGGGCCGTGAAGCCAAATAGGCACGGCCGGGTCATGTTGCTGCCTGAGAGGACAGATCGTCTGACTGGCCAGGGCCAGTCGAGATTCCGCCAGCGTCAGCGTACGGTTCGTGTCCGGTCGTCGCATACCGTCACTTGCGGTCACCACTGCTCGGTCAGTAGGATACTGAG
>JASHOL010000048.1 GCA_030041135.1 Streptosporangiaceae bacterium
CCGCAATAATCTCAGGCTGCGGCTGCAGTATAAGGAGCCTGCGGGGTCCGGGCCATAATGCCGCCTCCAGCCTCGAAGGGCCTGACGCCACCTGGCGCTAGGTAGCGCTGGAGTCCCGGGATTCGCTCGCCAGGTGATGCAGCTTCCCCGCCGGGCTCGCACGGCGAGCGGGGCAAGGGCGCGCCGCCGATGACGACCGCGGCAGCTTGATTACGGGCGCGGCATGGCGTCGCGGTCCTGCTCGCCATTGATGCACGCCGCATGTACCTGCCATGTGCGCGCGATGTACCTGCGGTGTAACTGATGCTGACCGACGGCCTGGGCAGGATCGGGGAAGCCGCGTCCGTGCCCGATGCGGGGGCCGGCCATCTGGCGTCACCGGTCGCTCGGTGCAGCTGTCGTACACCGTGCTCGCTCAGGGCTACCTCCGGGTTCCCCAGGGACGTGTGGCACGCATTCCGATCCGCCCGCCACTCCGGGGACCGTTGCAGGATCCTGCTGAGACCGGTAACCCCTGCCGCGTCTGGCGTGCTGGCAGTGGCCGGTCCGGGCCTTCCGGTGGGCTCCCAGACTGATAAGCCCTGGCGGTATATCGACGATCGATGCGGCACGGCGGGACTGCAGGTGGAGGGGGCCGCCGCTGTGGAGCTGGCCCCGGTCGCCCAGCCTGTACCCGGCCCGTGCGCGGCGCACAGCGGCAACGTCGCGCCCGTTCACCCGGTACTGCCACGTCCCGGCCGCGCGCCGGGTGGTGCAGCCGACACCGGGCGGCTGTGCGCCGCGTGTGCCGTCACCAGCGAACCGGCGGGAAAGCCGGCTTCTTGCCGCCGTCAAAGTGGCGCTCTGGACTCGGACTTCACCAGTGTCAGCGAGCCGGTCGTACCGGGGCGCTCACCGCCATGCCACCACCACGACGATACGTCAGGCAGCCAGCGACGGTGCGCGTGGAGCGCACCGTCACCACGCCGATGAGCCGCCCGCAGCGCGACCAGGCGGTCACCGCGCTCGCCGTGCTGATCATCGCCTGGCAGCACGGCGCCGCAGCCGAGCCCGGCGAGGATCCGGCCAGTCCGGTTCCCCTCCCCGGCCCGGCCGAGCAACACTGACCACGCCGCAACCACGCGCGATCATCATCCCCAGAACACGAGAGCCACGCCATGACACAAACCCGCGACCCGCGACCGCAGACGGCCGGTCGCGACGGTGACGTGCGGGTCGGTGTCTACGTGCGCCGGTCCACCGACGACGAGCACCAGCCCTACTCCATCGACGCCCAGGACACCCGGCTAGCCGCCTACATCGGCTCCCAGCCCGGCTGGCGCCAAGCCGCCCGGTTCGCCGACGACGCCTCCGGAGCCACCACTACCAGGCCCGGCCTGCAGCGCGCGCTCGCCGCGGCGCAGGCCGGGATGATCGACGTGCTGCTGGTCTACCGGGTCGACCGGCTCACAAGAAGCCTGCGCGACCTGGTCACCCTGCTCGACGACCTCGACCGCGCCGGGGTGGTGTTCCGGTCGGCCACCGAGCCGTTCGACACCGCCACCGCGATGGGCCGGATGCTGGTGCAGATGCTCGGCATGTTCGCCCAGTTCGAGCGGGACACCATCATCGACCGGGTCATCGCCGGCATGGAACGCAAGGCCGCCGCCGGCAAGTGGAAGGGCGGCCGCCGGCCGCTCGGCTACCAGGTCGACAAAGCCACCAGCACTCTCGTCCCCGACGCGGGCGAGGCTGCTGTGGTGCGGCTGGTCTTCGGGCTCTACACCCAGGACCGGCTCGGCGCGAAGACCATCGCCCGCATGCTGACCGACCGCGGCCACCGCACGACCACCGGCGGCCAATGGTCGGCGCACCAGGTGCTGAGGCTCCTCGCCAACCGTGTCTACCTGGGCGAGCTGACCTTCCGCGGCATCACCGCCACCGGCTGCCACCCCGCGATCACCGAACAAGCCATGTTCGCCGGAGCGCAGCAGATCCTGGCCGCCCGCGGCGAGGATCACGCCAAGCGCGCCGCCAGCGGCGCGGACTACCTGCTCACCGGGCTGATGCGCTGCCCGACTTGCGGCAAGGCGATGATCGGCACCAGGGCACACGGCCGCAGCCGCGTCTACCGGTACTACACCTGCTTCACCCGCATCCGCTACGACACCTCGCGGTGTGCTGCCAGCCGCATGGACGCCGACGCCGTCGAGCAGGCCGTAGTTGCCGCGCTGGCCCGCTTCTACCGGCACCGGCACGACCTCATCGCCGACGCCATCGCCCAGGCGCAGGCCAGCCACGCGGCCCGCGCAGACGACAAGCGCGCCGAGCGGGCAGCGGCCGAGCACGAGCTGGCCAGGACCAGCGCCGCGACCGACCGGTACCTGGCCGCGTTCGAGAGCGGCACCCTCGACCCCGAAGACCTTGCCCCCAGGCTCGCCCATCTCAAAGCCCGGACAGCGCAACTGCGCGCCCGCCACGATGAACTCACCGCGCAGATCGCCGCGGCGCCAGCCACGCCGCCAGCAGCCACGCTCCTGCAGATCGCCGAGCACATCGACGACATCATCCGCTCCGGCACCAATACCCAGCGCAAGGCCCTGATCGAAACGCTGGTTGCCCAGATCAAGATCACAGGACCGGACCGGATCGTGCCTGTCTTCCGAATACCGGACCCAGCCCATCCGAACCAGGACAACAGACCGCAGCCACCGGACGAGCGCAAATCACCAGCCACAGACGCGGTTCGTGCAATGACCAATTTGGTGGTC
>JASHOL010000523.1 GCA_030041135.1 Streptosporangiaceae bacterium
ACCGGGGCCGGAGCGGGCGGGACTGACCGGGGCCGGAGCGGGTGGGACTGACCGGGGCCGGAGCGGGCCGGACTGACCGGGGCCGGAGCGGGTGGGACTGACCGGGCCGGAGCGCCGGTGGCTCGGCGAGGGGGCGGGACTAACCGGGGCCGGTGCGCCTGCGAGGGGGCGGGACTGACGCCGGTGCGCCGGTGCCTCGGCGGCTGCGGGACTGACCGGGGGCCGGTGCCTCGCCTGCGGACGGTCACATTGCGTGGTCTCTCGCGGCGGCCGAGCCGCCCGCAAACCGGCCCCGCCGGTTGCTGGGCTGCGCAGCTTGTCGTAATCCGGACTAAACGGTCGCTGTCCCGACAGCACGCGTAACGACCCTGGCCCAAAGCGGGCCAGCGACCCGGAGATTTCATCGACTCGGTCCCAAATTCCGCACTCTTTATCCATGTTTGCCCGGACGGAGTCGATGAAATGACAGCCGAGCGTGACCAGGGCACACTATGATAAATGCTGTATTCCACCTGAGCCGCGGGCCCCGCCGCCTGGCAGGCGATGCCGGAAGTCGGCCGATGGCGCGCCGGCCCGCAGGCTAAGCATCGGCCGCACCGAGGATCGCCGCGACGACCGCGCTGGTGTCGGCTAGATCCGGCAGGACCACGTGGGCGCCAGCGTCGGCCAGCTGGCTGGCGCTGAACGACCCTGAGGCGACTCCGACCGCGCTCGCGCCGGTCGCAAGTGCGGCCCCGATGTCGTCGGGCGTGTCGCCGACCAGGATCGTGTCCCGGCCGGTGAACTCGCCGCCATGCCGGGCCGCGGCATTGCGCCTGGCCACGTCGACAAGATGGGCGCGGACCGCGCTGACGTCGCCGTAGGCGCCGATGGTCAGATCGACGTGCTCGGTCAGGTCCAGCGCGGTGAGCTTCGCCCTGGCGAGCTCGGGCAGGTTGCCGGTCAGCAGCGACTGGATCACCTCGCCGTCCTGCCGTGCCGCCGCCATCGCTGCCAGTGCCTCGGCGGCGCCGGGCATGACGCGGCCGCGGCTGCGGACATCGGCTTCGAGTTGGTCAGCGCGCGCCTCGAGGAACGCTTGGAACGGCCGCACCTGCTGGCGCGGCTCGGGGACGCCTGCCATGGTCAGCACCTCGAGCGCGATCGCGCTGTCTGTGCGCCCGGCGAAGGACTGCAGCGACCCGGGCAGCGCCAGGCCGTACATCTCATCCAGCGCGGCCTCGTACAGCTCGCGGCCCACTCCGTCGGCCGCGATCAGCGTGTAGTCAACGTCCCAAAGCACCAGTAGCCGCACGCCGCGACCGTACCAGGACAACTCAGACGCAGCCCCGGCAGCCGGCCCGGCGGCTCCCCGCCCCGCCTTGTCCACACCGCCGCGCTTGGCGCTCCTGCGGCTGCGGCCGGGACTAGACTCGCGGCGAGCGGCAGCAAGCGAGCGGAGGGGCAGAGATGGCAGGCCGGATCCGCGACGAGGACATCGCACTTGTCCGCGAACGCTCGGCCATCGAGGAGGTCGTCGGTGAGTACCTCCAGCTGCGCAATGCTGGCGGCGGCTCGCTAAAAGGCCTATGCCCGTTTCACGATGAAAAGACGCCTTCGTTCAACGTAACTCCCGCCCGCGGCCTCTGGTACTGCTTCTCCTGCTCCGAGGGCGGGGACGTCATCAAGTTCGTGCAGAAGATCGACAACCTCGGGTTTGCCGAGGCGATCGAGCGGCTTGCGGCCAGGGCAGGCATCGAGCTGCGGTATGAGCAGGGCGGGCACGTGCCCGGCCAGGAGCAGTCTCAGCGTCGGCGGCTGCTGGCGGCGCACGCGGCCGCGGCCGAGTTCTACGCCGAGCAATTCGGCACCCAGGCCGCCGCGGACGGCCGGGCGTTCCTGTCCTCGCGTGGTTTCGAGCTGGCTGACGCGCAGCGATTCGGCATCGGCTATGCCCCGGCCGGCTGGGACAACCTGGTCCGGCACCTGCGCGGGCGCGGCTTCACCGAACCGGAACTGCTCGCCGGCGGCCTGGCCAGCCAGGGCCGGCGCGGGCTGATCGACAAGTTCCGCGGCCGGCTGATCTGGCCGATCGCGGACCTGACCGGCGAAGTGATCGCGTTCGGCGCACGCAAGCTCGCCGCCGATGACGACGGGCCCAAGTACCTGAACACGCCAGAGACCATCCTGTTCAAGAAGAGCTCGGTGCTATACGGCGCCAATCTGGCCAAGCGAGACATCGCCCAGCAGCGCAAAGCGGTCCTGGTGGAGGGCTACACCGACGTGATGGCCTGCCACCTGGCCGGCATCACAACCGCGGTAGCCACGAGCGGCACGTCGTTCGGCGAGGGGCACGTGACGATCTTGCGGCGCCTGCTGATGGATGACAGCCAGTTCCGCGGTGAGGTCATCTTCACTTTCGACGGAGACGCGGCTGGCCGGCGGGCTGCGCTCCGGGCGTTCTCGATGGAGGAGAAGTTCGTCACCCAGACCTTCGTTGCCGTACAGCCGGATGGGCTGGACCCGTGCGACCTGCGGCAGAAGCACGGTGACACGGCCGTGCGCGACCTGATCGCGCAGCGCGTGCCGCTTTATGAGTACGCGATTCGCAGCGCGATCGGCGAGCACAACCTCGACACGGCCGAGGGAAGGCTGGCAGCCCTTGATGCGGCCGCCCCGATCGTGGGACGGATAAAGGACCAGGGCCTGCGCCGGGTGTATGCGGTCTACCTGGACCGCTGGATCGGCATGATGGACGAGCAGCTCGTGCTCGACCGCATTCGCGACCGCGGCGGGCGGGCGCCCGCGGTAGGGCGTCGGCCGGCGGGCGGCGGCCGTCCGGCCGGACGTGCAGACCCACAGGCCGCGAACGGCGGCCCCGCTGGCGGCCAGGAGGGTCGCGGGCCAGGGTCGGCGGGCCAGAACGGCCAGCCTGGGCCGTCCGCCCAGGCCCGCAACGGCCGGGCCCCCCATGGCAGCGGTCCTGCGCCGGCTCCGCGCTACGACGAGAGCGACCCGGTGGTGAATATCGAGCGGCAGGCGCTCAAGCTGGCGGTCCAGCGCCCAGCGCTGTGCGGCCCCGGCTTTGACGAGCTCGACGCTGAGATATTCACGGCGCCGGCGCACGCGGCCGTGCGTGAACTTATCGCCGCCTGCGGCGGAGTGACCGCGGTCCGATCGGTGCGGGAGTGGGCCGAGCGACTGCGGGCCGCAGCGCCGAACGACTCTGCCCGCGACTTTCTCACCCGGCTGGCCGTGGAGCCGATTGAGGCGCCTGGCCTGTCGGCGGAGCCGGATGCGCGGTATGCCGAGGCGGTCCTGGCCAGGGTTGAGGAGCTGGCCGTAAGCCGTGAGATTGCCGAGACGAAGCGGCGCCTGCAGCGGCTCAGCCCGGTCACAGACCCGGACTACAACCGCAAGTTCGGTGACCTCGTGGCCCTTGAGCAGCGCAAGAAGGTCCTGTCCGAGCGGGCAGCCGGAGCACTCTAGGCACACCAGAGCACTAAAGCGCTACTAACGTTTTGGTGACAATATTGAGTCCGCTGATCGGTTGGATCCTGACGCACACTGGTCTGCATGAGCCTTACGGCCGCGCCCCCCGTTGACCAGGTCGCCGATCTCGTCGCTCAAGCGCGAGAGCGCGGCACCATCTCGATGGCCGAGCTGACCGTGGCGTTTGAGCGCTGCGACCTATCGGCCGATGCCGTGGACGGTGTCCTGAAGCTGCTTGCCGACGAGGGTGTCGATGTCGTCGACACCCAGCCAGACGCCGAAGAGCTGATGCCGCGGCCCGCGCAGACCGAGGCCAGGCGAGCGGTTACCGGTGACCTCGTCCGCATCTACCTGCGTGAGATCGGCCGGGTACCGTTGCTGACCGCTCACGAGGAAGTCGAGCTGGCAAAGGCCATCGAGGCTGGTCTGTTCGCCGAGGAGATGATCCAGGCGGGCGTTCGGGCCGACGGCCGGGGACCGCAACTTGCCGACCTCATGCTGGTGTCGGCCGACGGCGCGCGGGCCAAGCAGCGGCTGATCGAGGCGAACCTCCGGCTGGTGGTCTCGATTGCCAAGCGGTACATCGGCCGCGGTCTGGTCTTTCTCGACCTGATCCAGGAGGGAAACCTGGGCCTGATCCGCGCGGTCGAGAAGTTCGACTACACCAAGGGCTACAAGTTCTCCACGTACGCCACCTGGTGGATCCGGCAGGCGATCACCCGCGCGATCGCCGACCAGGCCAGGACCATCCGGATTCCCGTGCACATGGTCGAGACCATCAACAAGATGGCCCGCATCCAGCGTCAGTTGCATCAGGACCTGGGCCGCGAGGCAACGCCCGAGGAAATCGCGGCCGAGATGGGGATGCACCCCGACCGCGTCGCGGAGATCCAGCGCATAGCCCAGGAGCCGGTGTCGTTGCAGTCGCCGATCGGCGAGGAAGACTCCGACCTTGGCGACTTCATCGAGGACGCCGACGCGGTCGTCCCGATGGAGGCGGCCGCGTTCATCATGCTGCAGGATCAGCTGGAGCAGGTGCTTGACAACCTCAGCGTGCGCGAGCAGCGCATCATTCAGCTGCGCTTCGGGCTAACCGACGGCCATCCGCGCACCCTCGAGGAGGTGGGCAGGGAGTTCGGCGTCACCAGGGAGCGGATCCGCCAGATCGAGTCCAAGACCCTGGCCAAGCTCCGGCATCCGAGTCGTGCGCAAATGCTGCGCGAGTACCTGGTCTAGCCGACCGCGTACCGGGCCGAAGAGCCTGGGTATCGCTCGGCGGCCACCGAAGCTGCTACGCCCGACGGCGCCGCAGCGGCGGCTAGCCGGTTTTCGGCTGGCCCTGGCCGCTAGTGCCGGGCCTGGGCTGACCCTGGCCGGTAGTGCCGGGCCTGGGCTGGCCTTGGCCGCTAGTCCCGGTTTTGGGCTGACCGCCAGCGCCGGTCGCGGTGTACGCGCCCCGGTCCTTGCCGGGTTCCTCACCGTTGCCGGCGCCGTTGCCGTGACCGTCACGGTGCTTAAGCAACGGGATGTGGTCGCCGGCCTTCTGCATCGCGGAGGATGCGAACTTCGGCGCGTTGTCGGCGACCTTCTGCCCGGCCGTGCTGAGCAGCGAACTCGCCTGATTCGTCGCCGTGCTGGTCGCCTGCTGGACGGCCGGGTGTTCCCTGGCCTGCTTGACGAACTGAACCATCTGGTCGTACCGCTCGCGGCCTGCGCGCGTTCCGGCGACGAAGCCGGCGGCCGCGCCGGCCAAGAAACTTATTCGATACAGACGCATTGGAACCTCTCCCCAGAAGCCATCGAGCGCGTTAGGCAGCTTCCCCGTGCAATCCCCGTTATGCGCGCACGGCTGACTCAGCACGTCATGCCCAGCCTGGGAGCGGGTTATTCGCATGATGATCAGGCCCGCTCCGCATATCGTGGCAGGTGCGCTACCCTTATGCCCGCGGCGTTGATCGCAGGCCCAGGGTCGTACAGTCCCGCGTAGCTCAATCGGCAGAGCGTCCGGCTGTTAACCGGTGTGTTATAGGTTCGAGTCCTATCGCGGGAGCTTCGTATGGTTTGTCCGACTTCGCGATGCGGAAGTGGCCCGGCTGGGGAAATCCCGCCGGGCCACTTCTCGCTTTGGCGCCGAGGCTAAGCCCGGGGCACACCTCGTTCCCCTGCGTTAACCCATCATCGGGGGCGTGATGCCCACCAGGTCCTCCCTCGTGACGCGGATCATGACCAGCGTGATGATCAGCGCCAGTACCCCGACGCCAGCGGATACCTCGAAGCCGCGGGAAAACCCTGTGGCTAGCGCGTGATCGGTGATCGCCTTCTGGGCCTGCGCCACCTGAGCGTGGGTGGGGATGATCGCGTGGCCGGCCGCTGCTGCCTTGGCCGCGGCTGCCTTGGCGGCGGCCGCCGAGGTGCGGGCCGTGCTGGCCACGACCGTCCAGGCGACGGTGCCCAGGATGGCCAGGCCGATCGCGCCGCCAACCTGCTGGCCGGTGTTGACCAGGCTGGCAGCCAGTCCCGCATCCCTGTCCTGGACCTTCGACAGCGCCACGAGCATCAGCGGCATGAACAACATGCCGAGGCCGGCCCCGGTCACCAGCGACGGGCCGAGCAAGCCGTCCGCATATGACGTGTGGACATTGATCCTGGACAGCCAGAACATGCCGCCGGCCCCGATCGTGGACCCCGCGATCAGCAGCGGCATCGCGCCGACGCGGGGGACGAGCTGCGCGCTCACGCCGGCCATCGCCATGATGATCCCCACCATGGGCAGGTAGGCCAGGCCGGCTTTCAGCGGGCTGTAGCCCCAGACCGTCTCGACGAAGATGGTCAGGAAGAAGAACAGGCCGAACATCGCGGTGCCCACGCACAGCATGACCAGGTTCGCGCCCGACCGGTTCCGGTTGCTGAAGATCCGTAGTGGCATCAGAGCGTGCTTGCTGCTGGACTCGATCAGCACGAACGCAACGAGCAGCACCACGGAAGCAACCAGGGACGCTATGACCTTCGGGTCAGTCCAGTGCGAGCCGCCGGTCCCGGTGGCCGCGGCGCTGGACAGGCCGTAGACGAGCGCGGCCAGGCCGGCGGTTCCGGTGATCGCGCCGGGCAGGTCGAACCGGCCAATGTGACGCTGCGACTCAGCCAGGACCCGCGGCGCCATCAGGGCGGCAACGATCCCGATCGGCACGTTGACGAAGAACACCCAGCGCCAGGACGCGTACGTGGTGAGGATCCCGCCGGCCAGCAGGCCGACCGCGGCGCCGCCGATGCTCATGGCCGCGTAGACGGCCATCGCCCGGTTCCGCGGTCGGCCCTCAGGGAACGTGGTGGTGATTAGTGACAGGGCCGTCGGCGCGACGATGGCACCTCCGACCCCCTGAATGCTGCGGCAAGTCAGCAGCCAGGCCTGGCTCGTAGCGAGCCCGCCGAGCAGCGAGGCGGCCGCGAACAGGATGACGCCCGCGATGAATACCCGGCGTCGGCCGAGGATGTCGCCTGCCCGGCCGCCGAGCAGCATAAAGCCGCCGAAAGTCAGGGCGTAGGCGTTCACGATCCACTCCAGGCTGGAACCGGAGAATCCGAGTGCGGCCTGTATGTGCGGGAGTGAGATGTTCACGATCGTGGCGTCCAGCACGACCATCAGCTGGGCCGCGGCGATGACCACAAGAGCCAGGCCAAGGTGACGGCGGGCCGGTGCGTCGCTGCCCGTGGCCGAGGCGAGAGGATTGCCTGTGCCTGAGGCGGGAGCGTTGCCGGCGGCGGTGGCGGGAGGGCCGCTTGCGGCCGAGGCTGAGGCGTCGGAGGCGAAGGCGGCGCCGGAGCCGTCGGAAGGCGGCCCGTCGGCGAAGCGGTCGGAAGGCGGCCCGTCGGCGATGGCCGCGCCGCCCGAGACACCCACGTCGTTGGCGGGCCTGCGCCTGCGGCCCGAAGTCCTGGCAGACATGAGAGAGTTACTCCTTAGCTACAGTCCGTGTCCAGCACGGGCGCTGTGTCGTCTTGCCGCGTGCCTGATTGCGGGCACGCCAAAATGAGCAGGTGAGGCTGTAGGAGGCCCCGGACCTGGGGGGTCTGTGGCGGTGAGCTGCCTAGATCGGCTGGCGGCTGGTCCGGCCTGGCGTCGCCTGGCTGGCCTGACTGGCCTGGCTGGCCTGGCTGGTTAGTCGGCCGCCTTGCTCACGACGCTGCTCACCTCCCCCGTCTACGCCGGGGGGCTGCTTAGGTGGACTTGCGCCGCTGGCTCTTGCTGGCCGGTCGAGAGCACCTCTTTGAGCGTGCCCAGCGGGGCAATGCCGGCTGCGGTCAGGATGGCAGCAGCGGAAGCGTCATCGTCGGCGGCGCCAGCGCCGTTGTCGTCTGCGCTGAGCATCTTGCGGATCAGGGCAAGTAGCTGCGCGCGCTCGTCATCGTTGAGGGCCCGGTTCCACGGCATCCGGGCCGATATCTCGATCTCGAGCCTTTTCTTCAGGCTGAGGCCGTCTTCGGTCAGCACGAGGTTCTTGACTCGACGGTCGGCGGGATGCGGTTCACGCCGGGCGAGCCCGCGCTTCTCGAGCATGTCCGCTACCAGAGTCACGAAGGACGGGTCGCAATGCATGCGCTTCCCAAGTTCCTTCATTGCCATCGGGCAGTCCATCGTGTGGAGAGCCTTGATGAACGGAGCGGGAATGCAGAGCTTCTGAGCCAGCTGCTCGCCATGCCCGATCACGCGCCCGATCAGCTCGGACACCGATTCCAGGATCTCGGCGTTCAGTTGATCCCGCCTCGAATTACCGGTCATCGGTGCCAGGACTCCAGCTCGTTGCTGCGGACTCGACTGAGTTACTCAATCGTTGAGTAACTGAAAGTTATCGCGGCTCAGTTGACTCTGTCAATCTTTGTGCTCCTCAAGTATCTCATGCCGCCGCCGGGCGGTCTGCAGAGGGCGCTGGCGCGGCGTCAGGTGACCGGCCGGGTTTCGCCACTGCGGCTTTGTGATCCGGGTAGATCGCCGGGCCTTCCGGAGATGCCGGGACCGGGCGCCGACTGATGGTGTTGATGGTGCTAGAGGTGCGCGCCCAAGCGCGGTTCTACCGGCCGGATGCTTTCGTCCGGGCGTGCACAGGGCACGGGGCGGCGGCCGACCCGAATCGAGCCATCGACAGACACGCGCGGAACCGTTCCGTCCTATTTGCGATAATTCAGGTTGTCAGTAGTCGCACATTTCATCG
>JASHOL010000524.1 GCA_030041135.1 Streptosporangiaceae bacterium
CGCGGGTCAGCCGCGCGGGTCAGCCGCCGGACTGGCGGACGAGGTCGAGGAACTTGGCCACGATCGGCCCGTCGGTGGGACCGCCTTCCCCGCCGTTGACCGTTACCATGGCGAACGCGACATTGCCGTTAAAGCCGACGAGCCATGCGTCTTGGCGCAGCGGGTTGCCCGAGCCGTACTGCGCGGTACCGGTCTTGGCGTACGTGCCGGGCGGCAGGCCCTTGCCCGACGCCGTGCCGGTGGCGACGACCTGGGCCATCATCGTGTGCAGGTAGCTGACCACTGCGGACGGGAGGCTGACCGGGGCCACCTTCGCGTCGGCCGCGCCCGAGACCAGCACGGGCGCGCGCACCTGGCCGGTGTCGACCGCGGCGGCGACCATCGCCATCGCCAATGGCGACATGAGGACCCGGCCCTGGCCGATCGTGGTCGCGGCCAGGTCAGCCTCGTCCGCGGGCTTCGGCACCGAGCCGCCGAACGCCGGAAGGCCGAGTTGAGGGGTGGTGCCGACCCGGTACTGCGCGGCCGTGGCGGGGAACTCGGCCGCAGTCAGGTGGTGCGTCGCCAGCCCGATGAACGCGGTGTTGCACGATTCGGCGAAGGCGTACAGGAGGTCGCTGATCGGCGCCGTCCCCTCGGAGTTGTGGAAGACCTCGCCGTCGACGTCAAGCTGCGGCGGGCAACTAGCCGGCGACGACGGCGTCAGCCCGTGCTCGATCAGCGCGGTGGATGTGATGATCTTGAACGACGACCCAGGCGGGAACGCGCCGTCCAGCGCGAGGTTGAACCCGCTCGTGCCAGGCACCGTATCGGAGGCGAGAACCTGACCGGTCTCGGCGTCGACCGCAATCAGGGCTGCCTGCTTGTGCACGGACGCCAGGGCCGACTCGACGTCCCGCTGGACCTGGGGATCGATGCTGGTCTGCACCGGCGCGCCCGGCGCCGGTTTCACCGTCGCCACGGTACCGGCCGACGCCCCTTTCGCCGTCGTCGCGGTGACCGTCACGCCCGGCTGACCCGCCAGCTGCCGCTGATAGACCTCCTCGAGGCCGGTCTGGCCAACGACGTCCGAGGCGTTGTATGGCGGCCCGAGCTGCTGCAACTGCTGCGCGGTGACCGGCCCGACCGAACCCACGACGTAGCCGAGGCCGGGCGTGATCGGGGCGCGCTCGTAGACCGTCTCGAACACGGTGCCGGGGATCGGGTAGATCGTCGGCTTCAGCTGCTGGTACCGAGCCCAGCTGATCGTGTAGACGGGCTCGAACCACGTCGGCTCGGCCTTGGCCCCGTCGAGCGCCGAGGTCACGGCCTGCTGCGGCGCTCCGGCCGAGACCAGCGTGGCGCGGACCGCTTTGGCGTTCTTGACCAGCTGACCCTCGACGCCGACCGTGACCATCGGCACCTGGGCCGTCAGCGGCGCGCCGCCGGCACCGAGGATCTGCGCCCGCGGCGGCCAGTTCACCTGGAGCGACAGCTGGTCTCCGGGCTGAAGCTGCGGCGCGATCGTCGCGGGCGACCAGTTGACCAGCCAGTGACCCGAGCTGTCCACGAGCTTGAGGACCGAGGTGATCGTGACCCTGGTGCTGATGCCGGCCAGCCGCAGGTGCTGGGTTACGGTCTCATGTGCTCTGCTGCCGCTGACGTTCATCCGGCCTGCCGAGTAGCTGCCCTGCGTGACGGTCAGGTCCGTGAGAGCGGCCTCGTTCGCCGCCGTAAAATCGGCCGGCGGGCCGGCTACCAGCGCACGCATCGCCGTCCAGTCGCGGCCAGCCCAGTCGGCCAGGTAGCTGGCCGCAGCCGCCTGGGGCGTGGACGAACTGCCCGAGGAGCAGGCCGTCAGCAGCGCGCCGACCGCGGCCAGCACGCCGGTCACGGCAACCCCGCCGGTCACCCTGATCCCGCCGCGCCGGGTCCGCCGGCAGCGCGATCCGACCAAAGCCATGGCGATGACACTACGCACTCTCGATGCACGTGCGGTGCGCGCGGCCAGATTTGGCGGTAGCGGGCCATCGGGCCGGCCCGCCGCGATGCCGGTCAAGGCCGCTGAATTCTCGTCACTTAGTACTGGGTGAGAATGCCGGATCAAGGTTCGGACTTGTCCGCGTCCGGCTTCGAACCGGCCGCCATGCTGCCCTCGAGTTGCAGGTGGGGCACGATCGGCTCCATCCACTTCGGCATCCACCAGGCGTGGCTGCCAAGCAGCGTCATCACCGAAGGCACCAGGATCATCCGGACCAGGGATGCGTCAATGAGGACGGCGAAGGCCATCGCGAGCGCGAGCATCTTCACGGTCGGATCGGAGTTGATCACGAAGCTGGTGAAGACAGCAGTCATGATGAGCGCGGCCGTCGTGATTACCCTGGCGGTGCTGCCGATGCCGATGGCGACGGCGCGATGGGGGTCCTTGGTGGCGATCCACGCCTCGTGCACCCTGGACAACAGGAACACCTCGTAGTCCATCGACAGGCCGAACACGATGGCGAAGACCAGCATCGGCACGTACGCGGGAATGGGCAGCGTGGTATGCAGGCCGATCAGGCTCTTGGCCCAGCCCCACTCGAAAATCGCCACGATGACGCCGTAGGTGGCGCCGATCGACAGCAGGTTAAGGATCGCGGCCTTCGTCGCGATCACGATCGACCGGAACGCCGTGGTGAGCAGGACGAACGCGATCGCGATGACCGCCAGGATCAGCCAGACCAGCCGGGATTTGATGCGGTTAGTAAAGTCAACCGCTCTCGCCGTGGTACCGGTGACGTACGTGGTCACGTGAGACTTCGGCAGCACGGTGTCGCGGAGTGCGTTGACGAGGTTCGTGGTCTGGCTGGCCTGCGGGCGGGCGGTCACGGCACCCCCGCCGTGAGGGCACTATCCCCAAGAGCCGGGCCGGACACGCATTCGCACCCGTGTGCCAGAACTCGTCCGGTCCCGACCCGCTGCCCGCCGGCGGGATAATCGGCTCATGATCCCGATGCTGACCACGTTCCTCGTGGTCTCGGTAATGCTCACGCTGCTGCCAGGCCCGGACATGATGTTCGTCATCCGCAACGGCACGCACGGGCGCGGCCCGGCCGTGGCCGCCGGCCTCGGCGCCGCCGCGGCCGCACTGGGCTGGGGAGTCGCGGCCGCGTTCGGGGTAGCGGCTTTGTTGCAACGATCCGCCGACGCGTTCGAGGCGGTCAAGCTCGTCGGCGCGGCTTACCTCGTCTTCCTCGGCCTGCGGACGCTGTGGCAGTCTCGCGGCAAGGCGGACATCGCCGCAGCCGCCGACGGTGCGCCCATGCCCAGGTCACCGTGGACCGCCTTCGGCAAGGGCGTCGGCATCGACCTGCTCAACCCCAAGACCGGACTGTTCTATGTCGCGGTGCTGCCCCAGGTCATTCCGGCGGGGATGCCGGTGCTGCGAAGCACGCTGCTGTTTGCCGGCGTCGACAGCCTCGTTGCGGCCGCGCTCTTTTCCGGTGTGGCTTGCGCGGCGACCGCACTGCTCGCCTGGCTCCGCCGGCCAGCGTTCGTCCACGGCCTTGAGCGGACAACCGGTGTCTGCATGGTCGGGCTCGGCATCCGCACGGCGATCGAACGGACCTGAGCACCCGCGTCACCAGATCGGCGGGTGTCTGTCCTTCCAGGGCTTAGCCGCCTCGAGCTGGGCCGAGAGCGAGATCAGCGTCCCCTCGGCGCCCATCCGGCCTGCCAGCATGATGCCGATTGGCAGGCCGTCATCGCTCCAGTGCAATGGGACGCTGACCGCCGGCTGCCCCGACAGGTTATACAGCGCGGTCCAGGGCGTGAACTGAGTCTGCCTGACGAAATTCTCGGGCGGCGAAACCTCGTCGAACCAGCCCACCGGCCGCGGCGGGAGCGCGAGGGTCGGCGTGAGTATCGCGTCGTAGGCGTTGGTCGCGGTCATGGCGGGGCGGACGCTGCCCTGGAGAATCGCCTGGTGGAACAGCAGCTCAGCTGCGGACAGCTCCATCCCCTTCCCGCGCAGGTAACGGGTCAGCGGAAGCAACTGGCTCTCCTGCTCGGGCGCGATCGGTGCGAGCGTGGCCATCGCATACCACAGCGCGAGGAACGAAGGGACTGCTTCCTTCGGGAACGGGAGGTCCACATCCTCGACCTCGTGACCAAGCGACACCAGCAACCTGGTGGCCTCCTCGTAGGCGGCGACGCAATCGGGATGCACATCGGCACCGTCGATGAGCGTGGTAAGCGACCTGGCGATGCGCAGCCTTCCCGGCTCGCGGCTGGCGTATCCGAGGAAGGACTCTCCCGCTGGCAGGGCCGGCAGGGTGTACATGTCGCCTGGGTGGTTGCCGGTCATGGCGTCGAGCAGCAGCGCCGCGTCGGCAACGGTGCGGGCGAGCGGGCCGTCGGTCGACAGTCCGGTCAGGTCCGGCATGATCGGGCCCTCGGAGATCCGGCCGCGGGTTGGCTTGATGCCGAACAGCCCGCAGACGCTGGACGGGATTCTGATGGAGCCGCCGCCGTCGCTGCCCTGGGCCGCCGGGGCGAGGCCCGAGGCGACCGCGGCGGCGGCGCCTCCGCTTGAGCCGCCGGCCGACCTGGTCAGGTCCCACGGAGTCCGGGCGGGCGGGCCGATCTTCGTCTCGGTATAGCAGGGCAGGCCGAATTCCGGGGTAGCCGTCTTGCCGGTGATCACGATGCCCGCCGAGCGCAGGTGCTGCACCATGTAGTCGTCCTGGTCAGCCACGTTGTCGGCCAAAAGGGTGCTGCCGAAGGTCAGCCTCACCCCGGCGACCATGTTCAGGTCCTTGATCGGGATGGGCACGCCCGTCAGCGGCGGCAGCTCACCGCCGTTCTTGCGGCTGGCCAGGACTGCCTTGTCGGCGCTCGCCGCCTGCTCGCGGGCGAGCTCGTGCGTCACCGTGTAAAAGGCGCCGACCTGCTCGTTCAGGCGGTCGATGCGGTTTAGGTAGTGCTCGGTGATCTCGGCCGAGGAAGTCTGTCCTGTCCGGATCGCAGTAGCGAGCTCGGTCACTGTCAGGTCATGAATCTGGGTCACATTACCGAAGGGTAGCGACACGGGACGAGCCGGTCGACCCGCGGGACGGCACGGCGACGAGCCGGTCGACCCGCGGGACAGCACGACGGCGCCGAAGGCGCCTGTGGCCGGCCGTAATCAAAAGTTGCCAGCCGGTAGCCGAGGTAACCTGCCCGCCGCATCGGCGGTCGGTCTACGCTGTGAGACGTGGACCGGGAGACCGGGCCTGAGCCGACGACGACCGGACCAGCGGCCCCGGCCGAGGGACCAGAGGACTACGAGGTTCCGTCGCGTGCCGCAGTAGTTGGGCTGGCCGCCGATCCGCGCTTGCCCATCTGGATCCGCCGCGCGGTCCTCTCCCTTGTGATCGGGATCATCGTTCTCATCTGGCAGGACTGGCGGTGGGGGCTGACCGCTGCCGCGTTCGTGGCGATCGCCGACACGGTGTACCGCTCGAAGACAACGTCTCTGATCCCGGCCGCCGTCCGGGTAACCTCGGCCCAGCGCCGGAGCAGGCGCCGTCTCTACCTGGTCCGGCCGAACGGGTACCTCGCCGTGCACGCCAGGGCGATCCCCGGCACCGACTCGGTCATCGACCACCTGGTTGTCGGCCCGGCCGGGGTGTTCGCGCTTGACTCAGAACGCTGGGACCGGCGGCTCCCGGTCAGGACCGTGGCGAGCGACTCGGCGGCGGGCCCTGTCCTCTACCACGGACCGTTCAGCCAGAAAGACCGTCTCGCTCATGCCCGGTGGGAGGCCGCGCAGGCATCAAGCCTGCTGTCCGCGGAACTCGGCCGCGAGATCAAGGTCCGTCCGGCGATGGTGATCTACGGTCCGACAATCCCGTGGGCCGTAGCCACGCTGCGCGGCGTCGATGTGTTCTCCGGCCGGAATCTGACCAGGTTCTTCCGCAGCCGCAACCGGGCGGTCAAGGCCGGCCGGATTAGTCAGCACGCCATGCTCACGTGGGAGCAAGCGGGCGAGATCTACAACGTTGCGCAACGAGTCATGCCGCACGCCTAGTCGATGCCTTGGGAGCCGACATGGCGCGGCAGCGGGGCCGGCGCCCACCCGGCCCGGCGGGTCAGCGCCCAACTCCCCGCTAGTCTGGGCATCCCACGACACGGCGAAGGGCAGGCTGGTGGCTGACCTGAAAACCTGGGTTGCCGGTGCCCGGCCGCGTACCCTGCCGGCCGCCGTCGTGCCGGTCGTGGTCGGCTCAGGCGTGGCGTTCGGGTACCACCGGTTCGCCGTCGGGCGGGCCGTGCTCGCACTCGTCGTCGCGCTTGCCCTTCAGATAGGCGTGAACTATGCCAACGACTACAGCGACGGCATCCGCGGTACGGATGAGGTAAGGGTCGGCCCCGTGCGGCTGGTCGCCGGGCAGCTGGCCACGCCTCGGCACGTGCTGGCGGCGGCCCTTGGCTGCTTCGCGGTCGCGGGCGTGGCGGGGCTGGTGCTCGCGGCCATGACCTCATGGTGGCTGTTGCTGGTCGGGGCGGCCGCCGTGGCCGCCGCGTGGTTCTACACCGGAGGCAGCCATCCGTACGGCTATCGTGCCCTCGGCGAGGTCTCGGTCTTCGTTTTCTTCGGCCTGGCCGCGGTGACCGGAACCGCCTACGTGCAGATGCGTAGCCTTGCCTGGCTTCCGGTCGCGGCCTCACTGCCGATCGGCCTGCTGGCTTGCGCCCTCCTAGTGATCAACAATCTGCGCGACATCCCGACCGACAGCCAGTCGGGGAAGCGGACGCTGGCTGTTGTCCTCGGCGACCGCCGGACGAGGGCACTGTACGTCGGCTGCATCCTGGTGCCGTTTTGCGTCGCGCTCGCACTCGCCCCGGTGGCTCCCCTGAGCCTGCTGGCTCTCGCCGCGCTGCCGTTCGCGTTCCCGCCGCTCCTGCAGGTACTCCAGGGCGCGACCGGCCGGGGGCTGATCGTCGCGCTCGGGCAGACCGGGCGGCTGCAACTCGCCTTCGGTGCGCTGCTCACGCTCGGCCTGGCGGTCCGGCTCTGAGCCGGGTCGCAAGCCGGGGCCTCACCGCAGAGTGGTGTTAGCGCTTTTTAGCCGAATGTGACCTGAGTTACATCAAGGCCGCTTAACCCTGAGGAATCCCTGGAGTTCCCCCACGAGTCCTCCGAGGCTGGCCAAGTC
Source organism: Streptosporangiaceae bacterium (assembly GCA_030041135.1). Taxonomy (GTDB): domain Bacteria; phylum Actinomycetota; class Actinomycetes; order Streptosporangiales; family Streptosporangiaceae; genus JAJYUU01. The sequence goes on from JASHOL010000524.1 coordinate 7,158, forward strand.
AGGAGATTTCTGACTGTAGGGTGCAACCATTGTGGCCTCAGGACAGTGTAGGTAAATCAAGCACGTACAGGAAGGTATGGGGACTCCTTCTATGGCAATCACCAGTGACGACCAGCGGTTGACGTCCGCCGACGTGACGACGACCACTGCCATGACGGCCGAGCAGCGGGCTAAGTTCGAGCAGGACGGCTACCTCATCATCCGGGGCGCGCTGACGCCGACCGAGGTTGACTACTACACCACCGCGATCGACCGCGTCTATGCCGAGCAGCAGGCCTCGGGCGCCATCGCCCCCGGCAAGTCCATGCACGTGCTCAGCGCGGTCGCCAACTGCCACGACGCGGTCGGGCTGATCGACCACCCGGTGACCTTCCCGCTGGTGTGGTCCATGCTCGGCTGGAACGTGCACATCTACCACTCCCACCTCGATGTGCATCCGCCGATCAAGGAGAAGGTGCCGTTCCGGTTCGAGTGGCACCAGGACGGTGGCCGGCAGAACCGCGAGCTGGAGGGCCAGCCGCGCGAGCGCTTGTCGGTCAAGCTCGCCTACTGGCTATCCGACGTCTCCGAGACCGGCCGGGGCAACTTCAAGGTCATACCCGGCAGCCACAAGACCAACTGGATCGACGGCCCGCCGCGCCGTGACATCGAGTGGCCAGAGCCGGAGGGTTCCGTGGAGGTCTGTGCGAGCCCAGGTGACGCGGTCTTCTTCGACCGCCGGCTCTGGCACACGCGCACGAACAACTACTCCGACATCACCCGCAAGGGGATGTTCTTTGCCTACTGCCCGCGGTGGATCGCCATCAGGGACGAGATCGCGGGCATCGACGAACCGGAGTGGGTGGAGTCGCTGAGCCCGGTGCGCCAGCAGCTGCTCGGCCATGTCGGCAAGGGCATCCCCGGCGAGCTCGAGGGCGACCACTCCTGGGGCCACTACCCCAAGACCACCCCGCTGTACGGCTGGCTGGACGAGCGGGACATGCTCGTCTACGACAACCCGCCGCTGCGGAAGTAGCCGAGCACGTCAGCGGCAGGCGGACGTCCAGACGCTGGTCAGTCCGCCGGGCCGCTCGCCGGTGCGTCGCCCGAGTCGGCCGGACTCACCCCGTTCCCGCTATCGGCGGCTGCGGTATCGGTCGCGTCGGCCGGGCGGGGCGACGGCAATACGGCGCCAGCCATGGCTTCGAGCGCATTCGCCGCGACGCCAGTGACCGGGCCGGGCAGGGACTCTGAAGTCGCCGAGCGGCCCGCGGCCGACCGACGGCGAGCGGTCGTGCCGTCGTCAGGGCCGGTGCCGTCCGCCGACGGAAGGGAGCCGTCGCCGCCCGAGGTGCTGAAGGCCGAACTGAGAGTCCGCAGGGCGCTTGTCACCTCGCTCGGGATCATCCAGACGGTGCTGCCAGGACCGCTCGCGATCTGCGGCAGCGTCTGCAGGTACTGGTAGGCCAGCAGCTTCGGGTCAGGGTCGTTGTCGTGAATCGACTGGAAGACCGTCGCGATTGCCTGTCCCTGGCCCTCGGCCCGCAGGATCGCGCTCTGCCTCTCGCCCTCGGCCCGCAGGATCGCGCTCTGCTTCTCCCCCTCGGCGGTCAGGATCTGCGACTGCCGCACGCCTTCTGCGGTCAGGATCGCGGCCCGCTTCTCCCGCTCGGCCCGCATCTGCTTTTCCATGGCGTCCTTGACCGTCTGCGGCGGGTCGATCGCCCTGATCTCCACCCTGGTCACCCGGATCCCCCACTTGCCTGACGCGTCGTCGAGCACCCCGCGCAGCATCGTGTTGATCTTGTCGCGCGAGGTCAGGGTCTGCTCCAGGTCCATCGAGCCGATCACGCTGCGCAGCATCGTGGCCGTGAGCTGCTCGATCGCCTGGATATAGTTGACGATCTCGTAGTCGGCAGCCCGAGGGTCGGTGACCTGGAAGAACAGCACGGTGTCGATGCTGACCACGAGGTTGTCCTCGGTGATGACCCGCTGCCCGGTGAACGACACCACCTGCTCGCGCAGGTCGATCAGCGGCTTGACCCGGTCGATGAACGGCACTATCCAGTTCATCCCTGGCTCAAGGGTCCTGGTATACCGGCCGAACCGTTCCACGTTGCGAGCCCGCGCCTGCGGCACGATGCGGACCGTGCGGACCGCCAGCAAGAAGACCAGAAGGAAACATACGACGCCGACGACGATGCCGACCAAGTCAGCCATGTGCTACTCCCGCGGATATACGAGGGCGGTCGCGCCCTCGATCTGCATAACGTCGACGGTCTTGCCCGGCGGGATGACCAGCGTCTCGTCGTAGGAGCGCGCGGACCAGACCTCGCCGCCAATCCTGACCTTGCCGGCGTGCCCGGTCACTTCCTCGAGCACGTAAGCCGACCGTCCGACCAGCGCCGCGGTCCCTGTGCGCAGCATGGGCGGCTGGCGGATGTGACGCAGCGCGAACGGGCGGGCTATGCCAAGGCCGAGACCCGAGGCGACCACGAACGCGCCAAACTGCAGCGCCGCGTCGCCGCCAAGTGCGCCCGTCCCCGCGGCCACCAGGGCACCGATCGCAACCAGCCCGAAGGCCAGCGTCGTCGTCATGATCTCCGCGAAGCCAAGAACAGCCGCGATGACCAGCCAGATGATCCAGGTACCCACCGCGACGCTCCGAAGTTAACTTGACCGTCATTTTTGACAGTAGTCCTTACCGGCCGTCAGCGCATTATCGCCAGGAGCGGCGATCATGGCCCGGCTTCACACGCTCGTTGGGAACGGGGAGGATGGGACCTACTCGTCTACGCGGAGGGCCGGGCGATGTCCGCTATAACCGAATTGTCGTATAGCCACGGTGCCAGCCTGCAACCGCTGCTTGGCGAGACAGTCGGCGCCAACCTGCGCCGGGTAGCCGCCACGCACGGCAGCTCTGCGGCCCTCGTCGACGTGCCCGCCGGCCGGCGCTGGACGTACGCGCAACTGGACGCCGACACCGACGACGTGGCCCGCGGCCTGATCGCCGCGGGCGTGGCCAAAGGCGACCGGGTCGGCATCTGGGCCCCGAACTGCGCCGAATGGGTGCTGCTGCAGTACGGCACGGCCAAGATCGGCGCGATCCTGGTCAACATCAACCCGGCCTACCGCAGCCACGAGCTCGGCTACGTGCTGCGCCAGGCCGCCATCTCGCTGCTTGTCAGCGCGGAGAGCTTCAGGGCCAGCGATTACCGCGCGATGATCGAGGAGGTCCGCGGGGAACTGCCCGCGCTGGAGCGCGTCGTCTACATCGGTACGCCCGACTGGGATGCGCTGGTCGCCTCAGGTACCGCGGTCGAAAGTGCCGCCTTCGGGGAACGAGGGGCATCCCTGGCATTCGACGACCCGATCAACATCCAGTACACCAGCGGGACGACCGGGTTCCCGAAGGGCGCGACCCTGTCCCATCACAACATCCTGAACAACGGTTTCTTCATCGGAGAAGGCTGCCGCTATTCCGCCGCCGACCGGGTGTGCATCCCCGTGCCCTTCTACCACTGCTTCGGGATGGTGCTCGGCAACCTGGCGTGTACCACCCACGGCGCCTGCATCGTCATCCCGGCGCCCGGCTTCGACCCGGCCCTGACCCTGGCGGCGGTGCAGGCCGAGAAGTGCAGCTCGCTGTACGGGGTGCCGACGATGTTCATCGCTGAACTGAACCTTCCCGACTTCGCCAGCTACGACCTGTCGTCGCTGCGAACCGGCATCATGGCGGGCTCGCCGTGCCCGGTCGAGGTGATGAAGCGCGTGGTCAGCGAGATGCACATGGATGAGGTGACGATCTGCTACGGCATGACCGAGACCTCGCCGGTGTCCACACAGACCCGCGCCGACGACGACATGGAGCGGCGAGTCTCGACGGTCGGCCGGGTTCACCCGCACGTGGAGATCAAGGTCATAGATCCGGAGACCGGGCTCGTGCTGCCGCGCGGCTCGCACGGCGAGCTGTGCACCCGCGGCTACTGCGTCATGCTCGGGTACTGGAACGAGCCGGAGAAAACGGCCGAGGCGATCGACGCCGCCCGGTGGATGCACACCGGGGACCTCGCGGTGATGGATGAAGCCGGTTACCTGAACATCGTCGGCCGGATCAAGGACATGGTGATCCGGGGCGGGGAGAACATCTACCCGCGCGAGATCGAGGAGTTCCTCTACACCCACACGGACATCGAGGACGTCCAGGTGATCGGCGTGCCTGACGCGAAGTACGGCGAGGAGCTGTGCGCGTGGGTCAAGCTGCGGCCCGGCAGCGAGCTGACCACCGAGCAGGTGCGGGAGTTCTGCGTCGGCAAGATCGCGCATTACAAGGTGCCGCGGTACGTCCGGGTCACGCGCGAGTTTCCGATGACCGTGACCGGCAAGGTGCAGAAGTTCAAGATGCGCGAGACCTCGATCACCGAGCTCGGGCTGGAGTCGGCCAGCCAGGTCGAGACCGCCTAGACCCCGGCTGGTGGCTCGCCCGGCCTCGCTTCCGCCCCGGACACCACTCTGCCCGCCGCGCGCAGGCACCCCGCCGCCGCGCGCAGGCAACCCGCCGCCGCGCGCAGACAGCGCGGCCGGGCTTATCAGCGGCAGCATTAGGGCGATTTACTGTCGTTCGACGACGCGGCCAACGACATCTCAGGCGCACATGCTGCCGCAAGAGCAGCAGCAAAGCGCGCTGAGATGTCGCTAACTGCGGGCGCCAGCGCTAGCCGCGGGCACGAGGACGGCACGAGTCGAGCTCTTCGCAGACGACCCGGACCGGTTTGTCGCGAGCGCCGTGAAGGCTGGCGCCTAGGGCAGCGCCGAGGGCATCCGGGACCACGAGCGCCCGTGGGGCGTACACCGGCAGGGCGGTTTCATTGATCCGTTCGGCCACATCTGGCTGGTCGGCGACAAGTCGCCGCTCAGCCAGATGCAAGCCAGGACCCACGGCCGGTCATGAATATCCTCACGCCCTGGTCGAACTACTTCATCGCCCAGGCCGGCGCGGCCGGTGCGCTCACCGGCCTGATCTTCGTGGCGCTGTCCCTAGCCGGGGGTCAAACGGCACGCAAGGCGAGCAGGCCTCGCGCCTGATCACCACGCTCACCGAGCCGACCGCAACGATCATCGGCTCAGTCCTCGTAGCAACCGGGCAAGCGGCGGGGGCGGTCATCCAGGCCGCGGGCGCCCTTGTCGGGCTGGCGGTCGGATTGGTCACTGCGTGGATCCTGCTGGTCGAGGTCCGGCGCACAAGACTGCAAACCGACGGCTAACCGCGGCGCAGAACCGTCGCTGCCGGGCTCGCGCCGGACCGCGGCTATCGGCTCCGACCACGGCCGTCGTCCCGAACCTCAGGTAGACAGCCGGTTCCGCGCCGACCCGGCGGCCGACGAGGCCCTACTTGACGTCGAGCGAGATCTCGGTGCCGGCGAGCGCCTTGCTCACCGGGCACGCTGCCTTGGCCTCGGCCGCGATCCTGGCAAAGTCCTCGGGCGTCACGCCATCCGCCGACCCGCTGACCGTCAGCTTGATGCCGCTGATCCTGAAGCCGCCTGCCGGGTCAGGACCGAGGGTCACGTCGGCGCTGACCTCCAGTTGCGGGTTGCTGCCGCCCGCACCGCCGAGCAGAGCCGAGAACTGCATCGCGAAGCAGGCGGAGTGCGCCGCGGCGATCAGTTCTTCCGGGCTCGTCACGCCCCCGGCGTCGTCGGCCGCGCGCCTGGGGAAGTTGACCTCGTAGGTGCCGACACCGGAACTGACGAGCACGACGGTCCCGGTTCCTTCCTGAATGCTGCCAGACCAGGTTGTGCGGGCGGTCCGAGTGGGCATCGCAGGTTCCTCCTGCAAGTCAGCGGTTTACCGTCACGATCGCGACGGTGAGGCTCTTCAGCCTAACCGTCGGCGACACTCGCCCCTGAGCGATCGCCCGGTTGCGGCGCTCGTCCAGATCCTGTTTATATGCGGTCACCAGCCGCGCCGGCCCGCGCCGCCCGACCAGCTCTCCGAGGAACGCCATGGTTGCACCGCGCCCCGAAGCCTCACGTGACCCGTTCGGGCCCGCCCGGATCGGACCGGTCGACCTGCGCAACCGCGTGCTCAAGGCGGCCACCTTCGAGGGCATGAGCCCGGCGAACGTAGTTTCCGACAGCCTGATCGAGTTCCACCGGCGGATGGCGGCCGGCGGGGTGGCGATGACCACCGTGTCGTACGTCGCCGTGTCCAGAGACGGCATGGGGGCGCCGGCCGAGATCTACATCCACGACGCGGCGGCCGACGGGCTGGCCAGGATCGCCGATGTCGTGCACGCCGAGGGCGCCGGGATCTCGGCTCAACTCGGCCACGCGGGCGCCGTCGGCACGATCAGGAAACGCTATCTCGGGCCGTCGCCGACCAGGACCATCGCCGGCACGAGGGTGCATCAGATCTCTTGTGACCAGATCGACGAGGTCGTCGGCCAGTTCGCGGCGGGCGCGCGGCTGCTCGCAGGCGCCGGGTTCGACGCGGTAGAGCTGCATTTCGGTCACCACTACCTGGTCTCAGCGTTCCTCAGCCCGCGCTGGAATCACCGCACCGACGACTACGGCGGCTCGGTCGGTAACCGGGCCCGGCTGGCCCGGCGCATACTCCAGGCGGTCAGGGCCGAGGTCGGGGACGCGATGGCAGTCACCGCCAAGCTGAACATGACCGACGGGGTGCGGGGCGGCCTTCAGGTGGCCGACAGCATCGAGGTGGCGAGGCTACTGGAGAGTGACGGCGGCCTGGACGCGCTGGAGCTGACTGGCGGGGGGTCGCAGCTGAATCAGATGTTCATGTTCCGGGGCGCGGCGCCGCGCCGCGAGTTCGCCGCCACCCTGCGCGGCGCGCAGCGAGTTGGCTTCCGGCTGGCCGCTCCCGCGCTCTTCCGTAACTACCGGTACGAGGAGTCCTACTTCCTGCCAATGGCGCGCCAGTTCCGGGCGGCGTTGTCGACCCCGCTGATCTTGCTCGGCGGTATCAGCACGCTCGCGGCGATCCGGCAGGCCATGGCCGAGGGATTCGACTTCGTCGCGATGGGCCGGGCCCTGCTGCGCGAGCCGGACCTGGTCACCAAGATGGAGTCGGGCGAGGCAACCGCGGGAACCTGCGTGCACTGCAACAAGTGTGTCCCGAGCATCTACTCGGGCACCCGCTGCGTCCTGGACAACCCGGACCCGCTTCCCCTCAGCTGACCATAGCCAGCTCACGGCGCTAGCAGCACCCGTCCGGTCCGGCTCCTGTCCTCCAGCAACTCGTGCGCCTTCGAAGCGTCGGCGAGCGGCACGGTCGCGTGGACGGCCACGCCGAACCGGCAAGCGGCCGCGTACTCGGTGACATCGGCGATGTCCTGGCGAGCGAGATCCGGGTGGGCCGAGCGCCAGGTGGCCAGCCGGAATCCGGTAACCCAGCGGAGCCCGACCAGGCTTGGCGCCGGGATGGCCGCCAGTTCGCCAGTCAGGGCGCCGTAGATCACGAGCCTGCCAAGCGGCGCGAGTAGCTCGAGGCTGGTGGCTGTGAGCTGTCCGCCCATGCTGTCGGCGACGAGATCGACGCCGCCAGGCGCGATGGCCAGGACCTGATCGGGCCAGTCGGGTTCGGCGTAACAGACGACAGCATCGGCGCCGTGTTTCCTGGCGAACTCGGCCTTGGCGGCCGACCCTACGGTCGCGATCACGGTGCCCGCCCCTTCGAGGCGGGCTAGCTGAGTGAGGAGATGACCGAGGTTTCCCGCCCCCGCGTGCACGAGGACCGTCTCGCCGGGAGCCAGCCTTCCGAGCCGCAAGATCCGCAGCGCCACCGGAGCGGGCATGTCAAGCACGCTCGCCTCGGCCGGCCCGACGCCGGCGGGCACCCGCGCCAGCCAGTCCGTATCGGCAACGACGTAGTCCGCGTAGGCGTCCCGGCTGACAAGCGCGGCCACCCGCTCGCCCGCCAAGTCAGAGCCGACGCCCGGCCCGGCCGACTCGATCACGCCAACCACGTCGCCGTGCGGACTGCCCGGCAACGGCTGCTGAGCGAACGCACTCGTCCCTCGCCGCATAAACGTGTCGACGAAGCTCGCGCCGATCACCTCGGTCCTGATCAGCACCTGGCCGGGTCCGGGCTCCGGTACGTCGACTTCCTCGATCCGCAAAACGTCTGGATCACCGAACTGGAGCGATTCGACGACGCGATCTCGGCCGCCGAGAACCAGTTGCTTGCCTCGCTCTCCAGTTCAGAGCGGGCGACGCTGCTGCGGCTTCTGCGGGTCATCGCCGACGCGCCGCCCGACGTCGCAAGCGCTCACTAAGGCATGTCACTCGGCTGACCCGCGCCGGGCCTCTGCCGCCTTCCGCCGCAGGGCAAGCCGTATGCCCGAACCGTACGGCCCCGATACTTCGACCCTGATCGAAGCGTGCGCGGGGCCGATGATCACGAAGCGACACACCCGTGTCCGGTCGTCGTGACATAGGTTGGGGCACGAACCGCACCGGCGCCGGGAGGAATTTGTGCACAGTCACCAGCACGGGCCGCAGGCCTGGTCGCAGCAGATCCCTGGCGGGACCTGATCGCATGCGAAC